>CAZTMB010000026.1:0-30992 GCA_964614695.1 uncultured Isosphaeraceae bacterium
CCTTCACCGGCAGCTTCTCGAGCACCTTGTCGACGAGGCCATACTCGACCATCTCGTTCGACGTGAGCCACTTGTTGCGCTCGCAGTCGTTGGCGATCTTCTCGAGGCTCTGCCCGGTCGCGTCGGCGTAGATCTTGTAGAGCGAGTCGCGCATCCGGAGGATGTGCTTGGCCTCGATCTCGAGATCGGTCGCCTGGCCCTCGAGCACGCCGCCGATCAGCGGCTGGTGCATGAGGTTCTCGGCATTGGGCAGCGCGAACCGTTTGCCCTTGGTGCCGGAGCAGGCGATCACGCTGCCCATGCTCGCAGCCTGCCCGATGATGTAGGTCGCCACATCGCACGGCACGAACCTCATGGTGTCGACGATGCCGAGGCCCGACGTCACGCTGCCGCCCGGGCTGTTCACGTAGAGGCTGATGTCGGCCTTGGGATCCTCGTTCGCGAGGAAGAGCAGCTGCGCCACCACGAGGTTCGCCATCTGGTCGCCGACGGGGCCGCCGACGAAGATGATGCGGTCGTTCAGGAGCCGCGAGTAGATGTCGTACGCGCGCTCGCCGCGGCCGGTCTTCTCGATCACGATCGGGACGAGGGTCGATTCGAGGTTCATGTCGTCGGAGTCCTGTCGGGCGGCGAAGCCGCGGGGAGCGTCGGGGTCTTGATTGGAAAGCGGTGGGGCGTCGTCCGGCTCAGCCCTTCGCGGGCGGCTGGAAGACCTCGTCGACGAGGCCGTAGGCCTTCGCCTCCTCGGCGGAGAAGTACTTGTCGCGCTCCGCGTCCTTCTCGACCTGCTCGACCGGCTGCTTGCAGTGGCGGGCGAGGATCTCGTTGAGGACCCGCTTGCTCTTGATGATCTGCTCGGCCTGGATCTGGATGTCCGTGGTCTGGCCGGTCACGCCGCCCCAGGGCTGGTGGATCATCACCTGCGCGTGGGGCAGGATGAACCGCCGCCCGGGATGGCCGGAGGCGAGCAGCACCGCGCCGCCGGAGTACGCCCGGCCGATGCAGTAGGTCGAGACCTCGCTCGAGATGAACGACATCGTGTCGTAGATCGCGAGCGTGTCGTCGACCGAGCCGCCCGGGCTGTTGATGTAGAAGTTGATCTCCTGACCCTTCTTCTGGTTCTCGAGATACAGCATCTGCATGATCACCCGCGCGGCGGAGACGTGATTGATCTCGCCGATCAGGAAGACCACGCGGTTCTCGAGCAGCAGCTCGTCGATCGTCATCTCGCGGGTGCGCTGGTAGGCGACCGAGGCGAGCGGATCGACGCCCCGCCGCGAGGCGAGCAGGGCGAAGGGATCGAGGGCGTTGGAAAGCGTCTGCAAGGGGAGCATCCGGGAAGGAGGACCAAGCCGCGCCGATCCGCGCTCACGCGCGTCCGGCACAAGGGGGCGGGATCGTAACTGCGGGTAGATCGGTCCTCCGAGGTCAGAACTCCAATCCGAGATCGTCCTCTCGGATCGGGGCGGGACCCCGTGTTCGATCCGAGTCGTCGTCGGGCTCGATCGGAAGGCGAAGCTCGAGGCGGGTGCCTCCTGAGAAGGAACCGTCGAGGCGAAGCTCGCCACCATGCCGCTCGGCGAGCCGGCGCGAGACCGCCAGGCCGAGTCCCGTGCCGCGCTGGCCCTTGGTCGAGACGAAGGGCTCGAAGCCCCGCGCGCGGACCGACTCGGGAAGCCCCGGGCCGTTGTCCTCGACCGCGATCACGACGAAGTTCGGATCGGCGTCGCGCTCGGCGCGGAGGCGAATCACGCCGGTCCGCTCGGGCACCGCGTCGATCGCATTGACGGCGAGGTTGACGACCGCCTGATGGATCGCGCCGAGATCGAGACTCGGCTCGGGGAGATCGGCGTCGAAGTCGACCTCGATCCTCGCTCGCCTCCGGTCCGCCGCCGGGCGAAGGAGGTCCGCGACCTCCCTGAGCAGAGGCGGCAACAGGGTCGGCTCGCGGTCGAGGGGGCGATCGTGGGCGAAGGCAAGCAGGTTGAGCGCGAGGGCGTGGATCCGATCGAGGTTGCGGGAGAGGATCGGCCAGCCCGACCGGGCCTGATCGAGATCGCCCCGCGCAAGAGCGAGTTCGACCGCGTCCGCGCCGCCCCGAAGGGCCTGCAGGATGTTCTTGATCGCATGACTGAGGCTCGCGACCGCCTGCCCGGCCGCGATCAGCCGGGTGTCGTCGGCGGAGGCGGCTTCGAGAGAATCGATTCGTGTCGCGGGCGGCGTCCCTCGGGTCACGACCATGACCGTGTCGCCGCACTCGATCCGGTCGTCGGAAGCGATCCGCTGCGGGCTTTCGAGCAGGTGGCCGTTGAGGCGGGTGCCGTTGAGCGAGTCGAGATCGCGAATCACCCACGCTTCGCCGTCCGAGGCGTCCTCCGGGGTGAGTTCGGCATGGCGGCGGCTGATGCGGCGGTCGGTGAGCGGCAAGGCCTCGCTCGATCGCCCGATCAGTTGCGGCTCGCCGGGCGGCAGCGGGAACGCCGCGCCGCGGTCGGGGCCTTCGACCACCAGCAGTGTCAGCATCGGCTCGGCCCGGGGAAGTCGGTCGGCATCGACCGATATGATCCGCCGCGATGGCGAGGGCGGCAACACGCTCGGAAGGCGGCAAGGTCGAACTCGACGCATCCATGCGGATCGTGGTTCTTCACGGCCGCGAGCTCTTCCTGCTCTGGGAGTGGTCGCGGATGCTCGCGGAGCGGCTTCGCGAGGCCCATGGAGACGTCGGGATCGTTCGCTTCGACGGCGCGTCGGTCCCGGTCGCCGAGGTCCTTGACGAACTCCGCAGCTTCGGCCTGCTCGAACCTCACAAGCTGGTGATCGTCGACGACGCCGACCGCTTCCTTGGGGTCGAGAGCAAGCGACGGAGCCTCGAGCAGTACGCCGCCAGCCCCGAGGCGCAGGCGACCTTGCTGCTTCGAGCCGGCACCTGGCGGCCTGGGAACTTCGACAAGCTGGTGGCGAAGGTCGGGACCATCCTCAAGTGCGAGCCGGTCTCCGCGGACAAGGCGATCGCCTGGTGCATCGCCCGGGCGTCGAAGCGGCACGAGGCCGATCTCGATCGGGAGGCGGCGGCGCTGCTCGTCGAACGCATCGGCAGCGATCTGGGACGGCTCGATGGCGAGATCGGCAAGCTCTCGGTCAGCCCCGCGGCGACCGCGGCCGGAAGTCGCCCGCGGATCGACCGGGCGCTGGTCGCGTCGATGGTGGGGGTCTCGCGCGAAGAAGAGGCCTGGCTGATTCAGGAGGTCGTGCTCTCCGGCGACCCGGGGTTGGCGGTCCGGAAGGTTCGCGAACTGGTCTCGATCTCCCGGGCAGCGCCGCAGCAACTGACCTGGGCGGTCTCCGAACTGTCGCGGAAACTGCACGGGGCGGCATCGATGCGGGCCTCGGGCTGCGGCGATGGAGAGATCTCGAGCACATTGCGCCTTTGGGGCGATTCGAAGGGGCCGATTCTCTCGGCGTCGCGACGGCTCTCGCCCGCGGCGACCGCGGCCATCCTCGACGAGGCGGTCGACCTGGACTTCCGGCTCAAGCGAGGCCGTGCCGGGGATCCGGCGCGGGCGCTCGAGGCGACCGCGGCGTCGATCGCGGCCCGCCTTGGCGGTCCTGCCGGAGCGTCGCGATGACGCCGGCCCCGCGGCATCTGCTCGGTCTCGAGGGAGTCTCCGCCGAACGGATCGCCGCCTGGCTCGACCGCGCGGAGTCGTTTCTCGCGGGCGCCAACGATCGCTGCCTCGAAGGCAAGGTGATCGCCAAGCTCTTCATGGAGCCTTCGACCCGCACTCGACTGAGCTTCGAGACCGCGGCGCACCGCCTCGGCGGCTCGGTCGTCTCGGCGGCCGCCTCGGCTTCGAGCGTCTCGAAGGGCGAGACGATCCTCGACACGGTCCGCAACGTCGCGGCGCTCGGCGTCGATGCGATCGTCCTGCGCTGCGGCGCTTCGGGAGGAGCCGGGCTGGCCGCATCCGCGTCGCCGGTTGCGGTGATCAACGGCGGCGATGGGCGCCACGAGCACCCGACGCAGGGGCTCCTCGACCTGCTTTCGCTGCGGAGGTCGCTGGGCGAACTCCGCGGCCGCCGCATCGGGATCGTGGGGGATCTCGCCAACAGCCGTGTGGCCCGATCGGGGATCCACGGCATGCTCGCGCTCGGAGCGGTGCCGATCCTGATCGGTCCGCCGACCCTGGTGCCGCCGGAAGTGGCGGGCATGGCCGGAGTCCGCGGCGAACTCGAGCGCTGCCACGACTTCGATGCGGTGCTCGGGTCCCTCGACGCGGTGGTGATGCTGCGGGTGCAGCGCGAGCGGGATGCCGGCAGCGCGATCGCCTCGGACTATCCGCGCGGCTACCGGCTCGATCGAACGCGGGCGGCGCGGCTTCCGGAGGGCGCCCCGATCCTGCATCCCGGTCCGGTCAACCGCGGTTTCGAGATCGCGCCCGAAGTGGCGGACGATCCGCGACGCAGCGTCATCCTTCGTCAGGTCGCCGACGGCGTCGCCGTTCGAATGGCCGTGCTTGAGTGGGCCGTGGGCCACTCGAGCCGCTGACGACCGTGGGCGAGGTCGCGCGCGGGGACGCGGTTCCGAGAACGATGCGCGAAGCACGGCACGCCGCGAGCGTCCGGGAACCAAAGGACCGGTAAGCGAACTCGCGGAAAGGCTTCCTGCCTCGCTCAACTTATCCACCCTTCCGCGCCGATGGAGCCTGCCGGCGCGAGGTCCGCGTGCGACGCCCCGGTCGCGACGCGCCTTCGCGTCATGCAGGAGCCCGATGTGAGCATCTCCGTCCTCACGGTGCGTCGCCTCGTCCGCGCAATCGCGCTTCCGGCCCTCGCCCTGGCGACGGCGATGGGCGGGTGCGAGGTCGACAACTACATGGACCCGAGCCAGACGGGTTACTTCGAGACGACGCCGACCACGATGCCGGTGCTGTCGCGTCTTGACGTGATCGAGAAGAAGGTCGATCGGTGGGGCGGCCCGGTGGTCGCGCCGAGCACCGAGGACCTGACCCCCAACGACGTCGAGTACCGCCTCGAGCCCGGCGACATCGTCCGCATCGAGATCTACGAGCTCGTCGCCGCCGGGCAGACGAGCGTCAACGTCCGGCGGGTCGAGCAGAACGGCACGGTCCGCCTGCCCACGCTCTACGACGTCCGGGCCGGCGGCCTCACGATCCAGGAACTTCAGGAGGAGATCGAGGAGCGCCTCAAGGGCTTCATCAGCGATCCGCTCGTGACGGTCGTGCTCGAGGAAGGCCGGAGCTATCGCTACATCCTTTACGGCGCGATCGGCAATCCTGGCATCTACAGCCTCGATCAACCTGACTTCAGGCTGCTCGATGCGATCGCGCTCGCCAGTGGCACCATCGACACGACGCAGCGGGTCTACGTGATCCGCAACGCCTCGCTCGACGAGTCGCTCGAGCCCTCGTACCGCCGCGAGTCGGCCGGGACGGGCAGCGATCAGCCGATCAACTCGGTCGAGCCGGCAAGCGAAGGCACGCCTGCAGGCGACATCGAGTCGCTCATCGATCTGCTCGATCAGCCCGGCGCGGCGCCGGGAGCCGTCGGTTCGCCGTTCAAGCTCGGTCAGGACGGGCGGGTTCCGCTCGTCGACATCGAGTCGGTCGAGTCGGCCGAGCCTCGCGCGGCCGAGCCGGTCGGCGCCGGCGGCGCGCAGTGGACCTTCGACACCGAGCGCCAGGAGTGGGTTCGTGTCGCCGGCGGAGAAGCGTCGCCGGTCTCCCCCACGGCGACCGACGGCGAGGCGCCGCTCTACGCGGTCCGGATCCTCGAGATCGACTACCAGCGCCTCAAGCGGGGCGACCCGACGCAGAACATCGTGATCCGGCCCGGCGACTACATCTACGTCGATCCGCCGGAGTCCGGCCTCGTCTACATCGGCGGCAACATCGCCCGACCCGGTCCCTACGACCTTCCGACCGTCGGCAACATCACCTTGAGCCGTCTGGTGACCGCGGCGGGCGAGTTCAACGCGATCGCGATTCCCGGCCGCGTGGACCTCATCCGCAAGGTCGGCCCCGACCGCGAGGCCACCATCCGGGTGAACATCACCGCGATCCGCAATCGCGCCGAGCCCGACATCGTGATGCGGGAAGGCGACCACGTGATCATCGGCACCGACTTCCTCGCGACGCCGCTCGCGGTCATCCGGAACGGCTTCCGGGCGAACTACGGCTTCGGCTTCCTCCTCGACCGAAACTTCGGCAACGACGTCTTCGGTCCGCCGCCGGAATCCATTCGCTTCAGCAACTGACCGGCTTCGGCCGTCGCCCGCGGCGATTTCTTCATGCCTCGGCGATCCCGCTCCGAACCTCCGCGAAGCCTCCGGCGTAGCCGGTGGCTTCGTGTGCCTTTAGGGTTCACCGGGAGGGGTCGGGAAACCGCGGCAGTCTGCGTGAACGCCCGATCCGGCCCCCTCGGATCGCCGATGGAGGGGGCATGAGCGCCTCGATGTCGCAGAGCGCGATCGCCATGGACCCGCCGGAGGGTCGCGCGATCCTTGCGCCCTCGCGAGGCTGGCTGGTCGCGGCGGCGGTCGTGCTGCTGGCGGTCCTCACCGCGACCTTCTGGAACTTCCTGAGCGCTCAGGTGCGGTTCGCGCTGCGCAATCCGGCGGACTGGGGACACACCCTCGTCATTCCCGGGATCGCGGCGTCCTTCATCTGGATGCGTCGGAAGGAACTGCTGGCGGAGCCGTTCCGTCCGGCGTGGGCGGGACTGCCGATCCTGATCGGTGGCGTCGCGCTCTACATCCTCTGCACGTTCGGACCGAGCGCGTTCGCGCTGCACCACAACGCCCGCGGACTCTCCTTCGGGATCAGCCTGTTCGGCCTGGTGCTGCTCCTCTTCGGGTGGCGGGCGATGCGATGGCTGTGGTTCCCCATCGCCTATGTGGTCGTGTTCGGGCAGACGGTGACCGACCGCATCCTGAACGTCGTGACGTTCAAGCTTCAGGACATCTCCGCGCGTGGCGCGGACATCGTGCTCAACCTGATCGGCATCGACACCGACCGGGCGGGCAACACGCTCACCGTCTGGCGCGACGGGGTGCCGCATCCGCTGAACGTCGCCGAGGCGTGCTCGGGCATGCGGATGCTCCTGGCGTTCCTCGCCCTCGGCGTCGCGATCGCCTACACCGGTCTCAAGCGTCCGTGGCAGCGGGCGGCCCTCGTGCTGCTCGGCGTTCCGGTCGCGGTCGCGGTCAACGTGCTCCGGGTCACCACGCTCGGCATCCTCAGCCTCTTCGACGTCGAGATGGCCGCCGGCGAGTTCCACCATCTCGTCGGCCTGGTCTGGCTGGTGCCGGCGCTTTTCATCTTCCTGGGGATCCTCTGGATCCTTCGGCGACTCGTGATCGAGGAACCCTCCGGATCGGGGGTCTCGGCATGAGGTTCCGCCGCTCGGTGATCGCCGCCTACGCATGCGCGTGCGCGGTCATGCTGCTCGGCGCCGCGGGCTTCCGCGTCGCGGTCGAGCGGCTCAACGTCTTCGTGGTCAAGAGACCGGTGGAACTGCGTGGACCGCTGGCGACCATCCCGCCCACGCTCGGGGCGTGGCGACGGGTCGGCGAGGACACGATCTTCGGCGCAGCGCTCGTCGAGGAACTCGGCACCGCGCAGTACCTCGACCGCACCTACGCGCTCGACGGGGACCCCGAGAAGGGTCTCGCGAGCGTGCACATCGCCTACTACACCGGCGCGATCGACGACGTGCCGCACATCCCGGAGCGATGCTGGGACGCCGCCGGCATGGTGATGACGCGTCCTCCCGAGGTGCTCGGGCTCGAGATCGACGACTCCGATTGGACGCTCGAACCCGAGCTCGTGAACCTCGCGAGCGGCGAGCCCTACCGGAGCGTCGAGGTCCGGCATCCCGTCACGGGCATGATCGAGCGGGTGTACATGCCCGTCGGCCCGATCGAGATGACCGTGTCGGAGTTCCGCCCCGCGGCGAACAATCGCGAGCGGCAGACCGGCGGCTACTTCTTCATCGCCAACGGCCGGCCGACCGCGAGCGCGTTCGGCGTGCGGCGGCTCGCCTTCAGCCTCACCGACGAGTACGCCTACTACTGCAAGGTCCAGGTCACGGTCCGTTCCGCCGCTTCCGACGACGAAGCGGAAGCACGAGAGCAGTACCGGGCCGTCGCCTCCGAGATCGTCACCGAACTGCTCCCCCATCTGATGAAGCGCCTGCCCCGATGGCCGGACTACGAGGGCTCGAGCCCGTCCGCCGCCGGAGAGGAGTGAAGCATGCCAGCCCGATTCGACCGGAAGTTCATCGTCATCCTCGCCGTCAGCACGGTGGTCGCCGCGGTCGTGATCGGCATCGCGCTCGCGGTGCTGCAGCCGTGGGGGCCGGCGCGGCATCTGCGTCGGGCCGAGGCCGCGGCGGCGGAGGGCGATTGGGTGCGGGCGTGGAGCTTCTACGGCCGTGCCTTCGGCAAGGAGCCGGGCAACATCGCCTACCTCGACCTCACGCGCGATGCGCTGCTGAAGATCGTTCCGGGGACCTCGACCGAGGCGATGGAGCGGTATCAGACGCTGCTGGCGCTCCTCGACCGCGCGACGCGGGTCGGCAGCGCGAATCCGGAGCGATGGCAGATCTTCCTCGACGAGATTGCGGATCGCGCCGTCTGCGTGGACGAGGTCGGCGGATGGAACTTCCTCGCCGAGCAGGCGGAACTGATGGCCGACGCCTTCTCGCCGGGAGATCCGGCGCGGGCGATCGCGCAGGAGTACGTGGCCTTCGCATCGGCGCAGCGCGAGGGCTCGCTTCGCTCCGACGAGCGGGAGGAGCTTCTGGAGTCGCTGGAGGCGCTCGTCGACACGATGCCCCAGTCCGATCGGGTGAGGGGTTCGCTGGTCCAGATCCGTCTCGCCGATGCGATCCGTCTGATCGAGAGCGGACGGCGCCTCGAGGCGGCGGAACTGTTCGCGGAGATCGACGACCTGATCGCGGAGGCCGATGCGGCCGACGTCGACGGCGTCGAGATGCGCATCGCCAAGCTGCGGCTCGCGAACTTCCGTCTCGCGAGCGGTCAGGGCGCGGCGAACGAGGCCGACGCCGCGCTCGAGGCGCTCGCGGACGCGGCGGCCGACGCCACGCCTGCGGACCGCCTTCGAATCGCCAGGGCGATCGCGATGAGCGGCCTGAACGCGTCCGGCGAGAAGGCGGTCGCCGTGCTCGAAGCTCACGTGGCGGAACGTCCCGACGACCTCTTCCATCAGCAGATGCTCGCGTTCGTGCTTCAGTTCACCGATCAGGAGCGGGCGACCGAGGTCGCGCGGTCGCTGATCGATCGCCCGCGACTCGCGGTCGGACTCGAGTCGGCGTTCCAGAGCGAGATCGCCCTTCGGGGCGCCGTGCAGCTCTTCGACCTCGGCTTCGCGGCGTGGTCGCAGGCGGAGAACGACTCGGCTCGCGCCGTGGCGGTCGAGAGCCTTGCGAAGAGCATCGAGCCCATCGCGATGCTCACGGCAGGAAGCGCGGATGACTCGATCCGCGTTCGCTGCGAGGCGAAGTTCGAACTCGCGCGCGGCAACGATGCGGCGGCCGCGTCGAAGTTCGAGGAAGTGCTGCGGCGAGGCCGGATGCGCGATCTCGACACGCTGTACTACGCAGCCTTGGCGCTGCGGCAGGTCGGCGAGTCCGGCCGGGCGCTGCAGCTGCTCGAGGAGGCGCAGGCGATGCAGCCTCAGAACATCGCGCTGCTCGGGCTGCGAGGCGAGACGAGCCTGCGGGTCGGGCGCAACCGCGAGGCGCTCGAGATCGGGCAGCAGATCCTGGCGTTGGATCCGAACAACGAGGGCGCGAAGCGGCTCGTGGAGGCCGCGTCCCGGCAAGAGGGGCTCGCCGTCGGCGTCGCCGACGACCCGGCGACCCAGTTGCTGAAGCAGGCCGAGACCGCGTTCGCGGCAAGTCGCTACGACGAGGCGGAGTCGATCCTCGCCGCGATGCGCAGCCGCTTCCCCGAAGACAGCCGCGTCCCGAGGGCGCAGGCCCAGGTCGCGCTGCGGCAGCAGAAGACGATCGAGGCGGAGCGCTTCGTGGTCGAGGCGCTCCAGATGGATCCGCGGGATCCGATCCTGCTTCGCATGCAGGCGGTGCTCTCGACGGACGATCCGATCCAGCGAATCGCCCTCGTCACCGAGCAGACCCACTCCGGAGATCCCGGCCTTCCGGGCTATCTCTTCGCCGCCTACGAGGCCGCGCGGCGAGAGTTCCAGCGCCAGTCGGAGTCGCTCCTGCAGTCCGATCCCGACGCCGCGAAGCGATTCTCGGAGTTGGCGATCCGCGCCGCCGAGGCGGCGCAGGAGTCTCGCGGCCGAATGGATCAGGCCGAGGACGTGCCGGCGGTCATCGCCGCCCGGTTCGACGAGGCGGTTGCCCGAAAGGACTTCGATGGCGCGATGGCGATCGCGGCGGAGGCCGACGGAACCGGTGATCCGGCGCTGCGTCCGCTGCTCGAGTCCCGCGCCCGCATCGCCCAAGGCGATCTGCCGGCGGCGCTCGCGATCCTCGACCGCGCGATCGCGAGCGGAAAGTCAGGCTCGCGGGTGCATCGGGAACGCGGCGTGATCCTCGAGGCGATCGGGCGTCCTGCGGAGGCGATGGACGCCTACGCCGAGGCGATCTCGCGTCGCCCCAACGACCTCGATGCGATTCGCCGCCGCGCGGGGCTGCTCGCGCGGTCGGGCCGCAACGCCGAGGCGCTCGAACTTCTTCGCGACGCGCGACGCCTCGCGCCGCAGGATCGTGGACTCGAGGAGGCCTGGCTCACGCTCGAAGGCGACTTCGGCGACGGCCGCGCGGCGCTCTCGCGCCGTCGCGAGCGGTACGCGATCGATCCCAACGACCAGCTGAATGCGATCGGGCTCGCCCGCCTGCTCGTCACCGTCACGCCGGGCCGCGAGGACGTGCTCGACCGCCAGGGCCGGGTCCGGTACGGCGTGGGGCAGTGGGCGGCGCTGGCCCCTGGAGAGCGGCAGGGCGAACTCGACTCGATCACGTCGAGCATGCGTCAGCAGGGATTGACGATCTTCACGACGCTGCTTTCCCAGCGCACCGAGGATCTTGATCTGGTCCGAAGCTACGCGGCGTCGCTGCGTCGGCTTGGCCGCGGCGCCGAAGGCGAGCAGGCGCTTCGTGACTACATTGCACGACGCGGCGACGCGGCCGGAAGCCAGGCGTGGCTCAGCCTCGGGGCCTACCTCGTCGAAACGCTGCAGGGGCCGCAGGCGCTCGAGGCTTTCGAGCAGGCGCTCGCGGTGCAGGACCCGCAGACCCGCGACGCGGACCTTGCCCTCTCGGACTTCTGGTTCCGCCGTGGCGACTGGGAGCGAGCGCTCGGACACCTCGAGGAGGTCGCGAAGTCGCGGCCGTCTCGCGAGGTCAGCCTTCGCCGCGCCGAGTGCCTCTCCAAGCTCCAGCGGTACGACGAGGCCTCCGAAGTCCTCGCGGGAATCGGCGATCGCGATCTGACCTCGATCCTGCTCGAGGCGGTGATCTTCGACAACCGTGGACGCCTGCTGCTCGAGGCCGGCGACGGCACCGCGGCGGCGGACGCCTACCGGCGTTTCGAGGCGCTCGCGACCGAGGCGCGTGAACGCGCTCCGGCAAGTCCGCTGCCTCTCGTGCAGATGGCGGCGAGCGCTCGGGGACGCGCGAAGGCGACCGGCGATCCGGCGATGGCCGAGGCGGCGATCTCCCACATCGACCAAGCGCTTCGACTCGATCCGTCCAACTGGCCGGCGGCCCGCATGCGCGCGGACCTGCTGGCCGAGCAGGGGAATCCGACGGCGGCGGCGGCAGGGCTCGAGGAGTTCGTCGGACGCAACCCCGATCTTGCGGAGGCGAGGCGCCGCCTCGTCGAGGCGCAGATCGCCTCGGACAACCTGTCGCGGGCGATCGAGGTGCTGGCCGAGGCGATCGAGCGCGATCCCAACGACGCCAACTGGCATCAGAACTTCGGCGAGATCGCGTTGCGTCGCCGTCAGTTCCCCCAGGCGCTCGCGTCCTTCCGTCGCGCGTACGAGCTCGCGCCGAACCCCGCGACGCTCCACCGCGTCGTCGACATGCAGCTGCGTCAGCGGCCGCCGGACTTCGAGGGCATCCTCGAGGTCACCGCGATGGCGCCGGACGACGTCGAGAAGTCGGTGTACCTGCAATCCGCCGAAGCGGCGGCGCTCCACGGCACCGGCCGAAGCGAGCAGGGCAAGGAGCGGCTCGGCGCGAGCTACGGATTCGCGAAGTCCGCGGTCGCCGAGGGCCGCGCGAACATCGGTCTGCTCGACGGATGGTTCGCGAACCTGCGGTTCGTCTATGGACCGTCCGAGGCCGCCACCGCCGAGCAGTTCGTGCGGGGAATCGCCGAAGGACCGCTGCATCCGGTCGAGCTCCGCTGGCTTGCCGAACTGAACGCCGCGGCCGGAGAGAGCGGGTTGCCCCGCGCGGTCTCGCTGCTCGACGAGGCGATCTCGCTCGACGACGGGACCGACGAGACGGTGACCGCCCGGCTGATGCTCGATCTGGGGAACCTGCGCTACTCGACCGGCGATTGCCGCGGTGCGGTCGAGGCGTTCGAGCGATCGATCGCCTTGGGCAGTCCGAATCCGCAGACCTTGAACAACCTGGCGTTCCTGTGCGGAGACTGCCTGGATCAGCCCGCGCGAGGATTGCCCTACATCGAGCAGGCGATCTCGATCACCGGCAACGTGCCGGAGTACCTCGACACCTACGGCTTCCTGCTTTGGAAGGCCGGCCGCCTTCCCGAGGCCGAGGAAGCCCTGCTCAGAAGCCTGCGAGTGAAGCCGACGGCGCTTGCGAACTACCACCTCGCCGAGGTGCTCGCCGCACGCGGCAACGTCGCGCAGGCGCGGACCGCCATCCAGCGGGCGAAGGGACTCGAGCCCGACGCCAAGCTCTCCGTCACGATCGAGGAACTCGAGAACCGCATCCGCTGAGCGGCTCCACGATCAGACCTGAACCGACCGCCCTTCGACCGACCGAGGAAACGCCATGACTCGCATTGGAACCCCAACCGTCGCGACCGCTCCGCGGACCGCCGCCGCTCGTCCGGCAGCCCCGGGACCGTCGGTCGATCCGATCCGACTGCTCCGGCAGAACGCCAAGCTGCTCGCCGCGGTCGCGGGGACGGGCCTCGTGTTCGGCGTGATCCTCTTCTTCGTGCTGAACATCTTCGCGCCCCGGTTCTCCGGAACGATCTTCTTCGAGCTCCCTCCGGTCGTCAGCGGGACCGAGGATCTCATGGCGATCGACAGCCGCAACGAGGACATCGTCGTCCGCATGGCCCAGACCGAAGCAGCGCGACTGACGAGCCGAGACATCCTCACTCGTGCGATGCGGGGCCGGGACATCGAGCAGACCAAGTGGAGCGAATGGTTTCGCGATGCCTCCGGTGCGTTCGTGATCGACGATGCCGTCGACGAGCTCGAGGAGGACCTTGGGGCGGGTCACCAGCGGGACACCCTCTACTTCACCCTGTCGTGGTCCGCGAGCACCGCTGCGGACGTGCCGGTCGTGCTGAACCGGATCGCCGACACCTACATGGAGACCAAGTCTTCCGAGGAGAACGCCCGATTCGCGAGCGACCTTCGGCTGCTCCGCGACCGCGAGAAGGAGATCGATCGTCAGCTGACCCTGCTCGGCAACGACATCGCGACGTTCATCTCCCAGAACAACATCACCGCCCTCGACGAGCGGCTCGATCAGGGCCGCACCGCCATCCAGAACATCGGCCTGCGGATCAACGAGACGAAGTCGATGCTGTCGCTGCTCGTGGCGCGGCGCAACCAGACCCAGGCGAAGCTGCAGGGGACGCTCGAGCCGTCCTCCGACGACCGGCGCCTCGCGGAGGCCGATCCCGAGGTGATGCGGGTCTCAAGCGAGTTGCGGAACCTGCGGATGCGGCAGTCGACCTCTCGGGAGCGCTTCAGTCCCGACCATCCCGAGGTTCGCGGGATCGACCAGATGGTCCGCTCCGCGGAGAGCGAGCGGAACTCCGCGATCGACTCGATCATCCAGCGGAACCTGACCGCCGACTTCAAGGAGGTCACCGACCAGATCGAGAGCTACACCGGCCTGCTCGAGAGCCTCGACACCGACTACGAGGCGCAGGAGGCTCGGCTCAAGACGCTCGCCGCCGACATGGCGGAGCTCGAGGCGAAGCAGGCCCGCAAGGAACGTCTCGAGAGCGAGCGCACCGACGTCTCGCGGCAGATCAGCGAGCTCGAGCAGTTCCGCCGCCGCGACTCGGCTCGCGCCGTCACGATCGCCCAACGCGCGACGACGCCTCGCGAGACCTCGTTCCCCAAGATCTACGTGATCGTGCCGCTCTCGATTCTCGGCTTCGTGGGCCTGACCTTCGGATTCCTGTTCGCGAAGGAGTTCCTCGATCAGCGCGTGAAGTACCCGAGCGATCTTGCCGCGATCCCGGGCTGCCGAGTCCTCGGCACGATTCCCGAGCGGACCGACGACCCGACCAAGCCCTCTCGAGCGGAGATGGTCGTGCGCGAGCAGCCCTCCGCGGTGCTTGCGGAGAGCTTCCGTCAGACCGCGACGGCGGTGCAGCGGGCGATCGACGACGCCGGTCTTCGCAGCATCCTCGTGACCGGCGGCCTGCCCGAGTCGGGCACGTCGACGGTCGCGTCGAACCTCGCGGCATCGCTCGTTGCAGGCGGGCGACGCGTGCTCCTGGTCGATGCCAACTTCCGGCGTCCTCGTCTCGGCGAAATGCTCGGGCAGGCTTCGGGACATCCGGGTCTCGGCGATCTGCTCTCTGGTGCGGCAAAGCCCGAGGAGGCGATCTGCGACTGCGGTGGCGGACTGCATCTCCTGCCGGCCGGCACCGAGATGAACCGTGTCGTCGAACGTCTCAACACCGGCGCGATGGGCGAGTTGCTCGAGGACCTCGCCGGCCGCTACGACGTGGTCCTCATCGACACCGCCCCGTGGGTCATTGCGGGCGATGCCCAGGCGGTGGCCGCCAAGGTGGATGCCACGCTGCTCGTGGTCCGAGCGTGGCAGGAGCAGCGAGGCCTGGTGGCCCGACTTGCAGGACAACTTGCGGGTTCCAAGGCCGCCTTCCTCGGAGTCGTCTTCAACCGTCCGCGGAACACCGCAGGCGGCTACTTCCGCAAGAACTTCGAGGCGATGGCCCGCTACTCCGCGCCCAAGTCCTCCTGAATCGTCCCGAGGTCGAAGTCCGACGCCACCGGAATCGCCATGCACCGCGACTGCACACACTGGGCTTCCGATCGGGGTGACGGGGCCTCGCCATGACGCCGGAGGCGCTCGCCGCACCGGCCGTCGAGGATCCGCATACCGCGCTCACCGCGGTCGGGCTGCTCAACGCCTACGTGCCGATCTTCGCGGTCGCCTTCCTGACGTCGCTGCTCGCGACGCCGTTGGTCCGGCGATTCGCGGTGGCCCAGGGCATCGTGGACCGGCCGGATGCGGTTCGGAAGCTGCACGCGTTTCCGATCGCGTACCTCGGCGGCGTGTCGATCTTCGCGGCGATCGTCGCGGGCGTCATCACGAGCTACATGCTCGCGGAGCCGCTGGTCCTTCGATTCGAACCGGTGCCGATCGCCGTGCTGATCGGGGTGCTCGCGATCGCGTTCACCGGGCTGGCCGACGACGTGTGGGGGTTCGACCCTCGCCTCAAGATCGCCGGTCAGCTCGTCGCGGCCGCCGCCCTTGCGGTGCAGGACGTGGGCGTCCGCGTCGCGGAGGGCATCCTCGCGCCGCTGATCGGCGCCGCGTCGGTGGTGATCATCGATCTCGGCGACGCGTCGATCACCAATCAGGACGTCTTCTACTGGGTGGGCACCGCGCTGGTCGCGATCTTCGTGCTCGGGGGATGCAATGCCGCGAACTTCCTCGACGGCCTCGACGGACTGCTCTCGGGCACCGTCGCGATCATGGCAGTCGGCTTCCTCGCGATCTCGGTGGCGATGGCCGTCGCCGGTGGCGCCATGTCGGGCGAGGAGTCGCTCTCCGGCGCCCGCATCGTGCTGAGCCTCGCGTTGCTCGGCGCGGTGCTCGGTTTCCTGCCCTACAACTTCAATCCCGCGGTGATCTTCCTGGGCGACTGCGGCAGTCTGCTTCTGGGCTACCTCTGCGCGGTGCTGATCCTCATGTTCGGCGACGAGGGCAACACCCATCTGGTCTTTGCAGGGCTCATCGTCTTCAGCGTGCCGATCATCGACACGGCGCTGGCGATCCTGCGTCGCCGGCTCGCGGGCGTCTCCATGGCGACCGCCGACACCAACCACATCCATCACCAGTTGCGGCGAAGCCTTGGTGGTGTGAAGCGTGCGGTGTTCGCGATCTACGGGATCACCGCGGCATTCGCCGCGATCGGATTCACGCTCGCCTGGATGGTGCTCGAGACGATCGTGCGTTTCCGAGTGGTCTACGCGGTGGCCGCGGTGCTCTTCGGGTTCATCGCCGCGTTCGCCTTCAAGGCCGCGCGGCGGGTGCAGTGGGAAGCGGGGCTCGCCACGCCGACGATTCCGACGGCGACTGCGTCGATCCCGCGGCCCGTCGAGAAGACGGGCGCTCGCCCCGCGGCGCCGATGTCGAAGCAGGAACCCGCCTCGACTCCGTGAGCGGGCGCCGATGCGATGGGATTCCGACGCCACGCGCCCCGTACGCGTGCCTGATGGGCGCGTTGTCCATCCCGTCCATCAAGTCCACTCGGTCCAGTCCGAGACGCCGCTTCGAGCGCAGCGAGCGAGAGGCGCGTAGCGCCCCCTCACTTCGCCTTCGGCGGCTGATCGGCATCGACGCCGAGATAGGCGAGCGTCTCGTCGATCACGTCACGCACGACCGGTCCCGCCAGCGCCCCGCCGCCGTAGGCGTCCGGCACCGCCGTGCGATCTGGATCGTCGATCACGCACAGCACCGCCAGCCGCGGCGACTCGAACGGCGCGCCGCCGAGGAAGCTCGATCGGTACCGATCCTCGAAGTACCCGCTGCCGTCGGGCTTGGGCAGCTGCGCGGTGCCGGACTTTCCGAAGATGCGGTACCGCTCGGAGCGCGCCTTGCGGCCGGTGCCGTCGAGCATCACCTCTTCCATCACCTCGCGAGCCAGTCGAGCCGTCGCGGGCGAGACCGCGACGCGGGGCGCCCGCATCGGCGCGTCGCCATCCCGCATGAAGAGATGGAGCGTCGGCAGCGTTCCATCGCCACACAGCGCCGCGAATGCGCGGATCATCTGCATCGCGGTCGTCCCGATCTCCTGGCCGAACGAGACGGAGACCTGGGTGTAGAGCATCTTCCACTCGGCAGGCGAGGTGACGAGTCCCGCGGACTCTCCGGCGAGTCCGCAACCGGTCGGCTCGCCGAATCCGAAGGCCTCGAGCGCCGCCTGCATCTGCCGCGCGGTCATGCGCTGACTGACGATCGCCATGCCGGTGTTGAGGCTCTTGACGAGCACACGACGCCAGGTCATCGGCCCGTAGTACTTGACGTCGCGGATCGCGCGGGCGCTGCGACCGTGCCGCAGCACCATCGCCTGGCCTGCGGGCGTCGGCAGTTCCTCGTCCGGACGTGCAACGCCAAGTTCGGTCGCGTACGCCCAGACGAAGGGCTTGAAGGTCGATCCCGGCTCGTAGGGATCGGTGACGGCACGAGATCGGCCGAGCGATGCGTCCTGTTCGCGCAGCGGATCGCGATCGAATCCGGTGCGGCCGCGCGGCGTGCGAAGGATGTCCGCCACCGCGAGGATCCCGCCGTCGACGAGATCGACGACCACCAGCTGCCCGCCCGCGGCGTTGGAGCGTTCGACCGCTTCGGCGAGATTCCGCTCGGCGATCTCCTGCACCACCATGTCGATCGTGAGTCGCACGTCGTCGCCGTCCTGCGGCGGCGCGAAGTCCCCGGCGGCGACGTGCAGGGTGCGGCCGCGGGCATCCCGTCGATAGGTGATGCGGCCGTCTTCGTGGGCCAGTTGCCGTTCGAGCTTCGCTTCCGCGCCCGACTGCCCGGCGTGCTCGCGGGCCGACGGGCCTTCACCCACCCAGCCGACGCGGCCGATGATCGGAGCCGCGAGATCGCCGAAGGGACGCACCCGCGCCTGTCGCGACTCGAGGCCGATTCCGGGGATGCGCAGCGTCGCGACGGCATCGGCCTGCCAAGGTTCGAGCGACGGCGCGAGGACGACGTAGCGGTCGTCGGCCCGATTCCGCAACGCGGTCTCGATCGATTCGGCGTCGAGCGCCGCGGCCTCGGCAAGACTCTCGGCGACCTCGGCGAACGGATCGGGCGATTCGGCGTCGGGCTCGCCCTGCTCGACGGTTCGGCGATGCCGGTCCCACGCCTGTTCGTAGAGGAAGGCCGGATCGGCGAAGAGGCGACGTGTCGACACGCTCATCGCGACGATTTGCCCGCGGCGGTCGAGCACGCGTCCGCGTTCCGCGGGGCGGCGGGCGCTGGTCGTGCGCGGATCGAGGTGCGCGGAGAGCGCGTCGCTCGGCGCGGCCTTGAGCTGGCCGACGCGGGCGAGCGTCGCGACGAGCAGCACGCCGGTCGCGATCAACGCGCCGCGGGCCCATCGTCCGATCCGGTCGGGCGAGCGAACGGCGTGGTCGGACGCGATCGGCGCGGTCATCGCAGCAGCCGCTCCCGCTCGCTCGGCGTGGCGACGACGTCGAATCGTCCCGGGATCGCGATCCATCGGTCGCGAACGTCGGGAGCCTCGGCTTGGGCCTCGGCGAGAAGCGGGGCGTCGAGGTCCTGGTCAAGCCGCCGCGCGAGCCGATCCGGGCGCACCGCCGCGGCGACCTCGGCTTGCAGCAGCCCGAGCGACGCTTCCTCGCGGCGCACCCGATCGCCGGTGCGGGCGGTTTCGACCGCGACGTCGATCCGGTGCTGCCGGTTGACGAGGAGCGCCCCCGAGGTCATGCCCAGTCCGATCAGGATGGCGGCGAGCTTCGCGAACATGGACAAGCCCTCGAGCGCGGCATCCGCCGCGGCCACGATCGATCACTGAGCCGACGCGATGGGAATCCGCAGTTCCGTGCCCGGGAGCACGCGGTCGGGATCGCTGATGCGATCGCGATTCGCCGCGACGAGTTCGGGCCAGCGGCGGCTCGAGCCGAGCGTGGCGGCGGCGATCTCCGAGAGGGTCTCGCCCTCGCGCACCACGTGGGAGCGGCTCGTCGCCGCCCCGGCCAACGGATCCCGCACCGCGACGGTCGTGGCGGGCGGGGCGGTGCCGCCGAGCAGCACTTCCTTCGGTGGGATCCGCAGGACCAGGCCGGTCTTCAGCACGTTGGGGTTGGGCAGGCGGTCGGTGTTGTAGGCCGCCAGCGCCTTCCACAGCTCGCGGTCGCCGTAGATCCGCTCCGCGATCCGCGAGAGGGACTCTCCCTCGGCGACGCGATGGATGCGGTCGGTCGAGGCGGGCGCGTCAGGTTGACGCGGAGATGGAGCGGCCGGGCTCGCATCGGCGAGCGATCGCGATGACGAGCCGCCGATGGGTCGGACGTCGCTCGAGGGCAGGGTCGGCGGGGGCGCCGGTTCGGCGAGGCGCGACTCGGCCCGTGGAGGCGGGGCGACGAGCAGTTCACCCGCGGGCGGAAGTTCGCGGATCGCCGGCGCCGGTGCTGCGGCGAGGGCGTTGCGAGGTTGCGAACTCTCGAGCAGCGTCTGCTGCCGGAGATCCGCGGCGGAGAAGTGGTCCGAGACGAAGATGGCGAGCAGCAGCAGCAGGGCGAAGCCGATCACCATCGCGAGCTTGAGTTCACGCGTCATGCGCAGGCATCCGTGCCGAGTCGGACAGGGGCGGAGTGGACGGGGCGCCGACCGTGGCGACCCGAAGCTTGGCGGATCGGGAGCGGGGGTTCGAGTCCTGCTCGGAGGGGCTGGCCTCGATCGGACGGCGGCTCGCGAGCCGAGCCAGGCCGCGATCGGCGAGCGTTCCAAAGGATCGCTTGACCTCGCGGTCCTCGAGGCTGTGGAAGGAGATCACCGCGACTCGGGCCCCGGGTCGAAGCCAGGACGTCCCGCCACGAGCGATCGCCGCCGCGGCTTCCTCGATCGATGCGAGCAGCCGCTGCAGCGATCCGAGCTCGTCGTTGACGGCGATGCGCAGCGCCATGAAGGTCCTGGTGGCCGGATGCATGCGGGAACGGCGGGCCCGTGGTCCGTAGGCCGCTCGAACCAGTTCCGCAAGCTCCGAGGTGGTGGAGATCGGCGCCGCTTCGCGCGCGCATGCAATCTTTCGGGCGATCCGCGCCGCGAGCGGTTCCTCCCCGAGAAGCCGGATCATCCGAGCGAGTTCCTCCTCGGGAAGGCTCGCCAGAAGTTCCGCCGCAGTCGCGCCGCGCGAGCGGTCGAGCCGCATGTCGAGCGGTCCCTCGAAGCGGAAGCTGAAGCCCCGATCCGGCTCGTCGAAGTGGGTGCTCGCGACGCCGAGGTCGGCGAGCACGAGGTCGGCGGCGATACCTCGCGCCGCCAGCGACTCGCCCGCGTGCGCGAAGTCGGCGTGGACGAGTCGAAGGGGCCCCGACGGTGGCGAGTCGGGCGGGCGAATCGACTCGATCGGCGGAACGTCGATTCCGAGCGTCGCCGCGAGACGGCGTCCCGCGAAGGCGAGGTTCTCCGCATCGCGATCGAAGCCGACGAGGCGACCGGCGGGTCCGAGGCGCTCGAGCAACGCCTGCGCATGACCGCCTCGGCCGAGAGTCAGGTCGACGGCGAGTTCGCCGGCATGCGGATCGAGCGTCGCGAGGGTCTCGGCGAGCAGCACCGGTTCATGGCCGATGCCCTCGCCGCTTCCCGGTCCGCGGGCCGGGCGATCAGAGCCCAAGGAGCAGCCGTTCGGGACGCTCGATGCACTCCTTCACGTGCACGAGGAAGCCCACCGACTCCTGCCCGTCGACGATCCGATGGTCGTAGCTCAGGGCGAGGTACATCATCGGCCGCAGGGCGATCTGGCCGGGCTTCTCGGGGTCCTCGACCGGCCGCTTCATGATCTTGTGCATCCCGAGGATGCCCGACTGCGGGGGGTTCAGGATCGGCGTCGCCATGAGCGACCCGTAGACGCCGCCGTTGGTGATCGTGAAGGTGCCGCCGGTCATCTCGTCGACGGAGAGCTTGCCGTCGCGGGCGCGGACCGCGAAGTCTCGGATCGTGATCTCGATCTCGGCGAAGCTCATGCTCTCGGCGTTGCGGAGGACCGGGACCACGAGACCTCGATCGGTGCCGACGGCGATGCCCATGTCGACGTAGTCGTGGTGCTCGATCTCGTCTCCGGCGATGAAGGCGTTGATGCGGGGGTACTTCCGCAGCGCCGAGACCGCCGCCTTCACGAAGAAGCTCATGAAGCCGAGCCGCACGCCGTGTGACTTCTCGAACGGCTCGCCGTGCTCCTTGCGAAGCCGCATGACCTCGGTCATGTCGGCTTCGTTGAAGGTGGTGAGCATCGCGGTCGTCTGCTTGCTCTCGACGAGCCTTTCCGCGATCCGCTGACGAAGCTTCGTCATGCGCTCGCGGCGGACGCCGCGACTTCCTGCGACCGCCGCGGGAGGCGGCGAAGCGGCGGGTCTGGCAGCCGGCGGAGGCGCCGGAGCCGCCGGGGTCGGCGGGGCGGCGGGCTTGGCGCGACCCTCGGCGACATCAAGCACATCGGCCTTCGTCACCCGGCCGCCGGGCCCGGTGCCGGCGATCGAGCCGACGTCGATGCCCTTGTCCGCGGCGATCTTCTTGGCGACGGAGGTCGCCTTGCCGCCGTCGGATGACGGCACCGCATGGGCCTGCGTCGCGGGCGCTGCGGCAGCGGGGGCTGCCGGCGCGGCGGTCCCGCCTCCGGCGGGCTTGGGGGCATCCGGGTCGATCGAGCCGACCGACGCGCCGACCGAGACCTCGGTGCCGGGCGCGGCGGCGATCGCAAGTCGGCCCGTCGCGGGAGCACGGAGTTCAAGGGTCGCCTTGTCCGACTCGATCTCGGCGAGAAGGTCGTCCTTCTCGACCCAGTCTCCGTCGGTCTTGGCCCAACTTCCGATCACGACTTCGGTGATCGACTCGCCGGGGCTCGGGATGGTCAGGTCAACGGGCATGGACGCGGGTCTCGGAAGCGAAAGGGTCGAAAGGTTCTTCCGATCGCCGAGCCGACTCGGCGATCGATCGGGTCATGCGGTCATCGGGCGGCGGCGGCTCCGGCCTTCCGATCCTCGACGCCACCGGCGGCATCGGCCTCCGACAGGGCGAGGTTCCTCGGGGCGACGCCGACCGCTTCGGCGATGAGCTTGGCCTGCTCGCGGGCGTGGATCTTGGTGGAGCCGACCGCAGGGGAGGCGCTCTCGTGGCGACCCACGAACTCGAGTCCGCCACCGGTGAGATCGAGCCACTGCGCCTGCATGAAGCGGTAGGCGCCCTGGTTCTTCGGCTCCTCCTGCACCCAGATCGTGCGCTCGGCGTTGGGGAAGCGGTCGAGGATCGCCTGCAGGTGCTCGCCGGGGAAGGGATTGAGCTGCTCGACGCGAACGATCGCGACCGCCGAGTCGGGACGCTCCTGACGGGCGGCGTCGAGCTCGTGGTAGATCTTGCCGCAGCACAGCAGCACCCGCTTCACGGCGGCGGGATCCTCGGCCCGAGGATCGTCGAGCACCGGCTCGAAGCGGCCTTCGAGGAACTCGCGCACCGGAGACGCCGCGGCGGGCAGGCGCAGCATGCTCTTGGGGCTCATGATGATGAGCGGCTTGCGGAAGGGCTGCAGCATCTGCCGCCGGTAGAGGTGGAAGATCTGGGAACTGGTGGTGGGCGCGCACACGATCATGTTGCCGCCCGCGCACAGCTGCAGGAAGCGCTCGAGCCGCGCGGAGGAGTGCTCCGGCCCTTGGCCCTCGTAGCCGTGGGGCAATGAGAGCACGAGGCCGCTGTGCCGCTGCCACTTGAGCTCCGCGGAGGCGATGAACTGGTCGATGATCACCTGCGCGCCGTTCACGAAGTCGCCGAACTGCGCCTCCCACACGATGAGCATGCGGGGATCGGTGAGGCTGTAGCCGTACTCGAAGCCCAGGCACGCGAGCTCCGTGAGCGGGCTGTTGTGGACGCAGTACTTGGCCTGGCCCGGGGCGATCGAGTTGAGCGGGACGTGCTCCTCGCCGGTCTCCTGGCAGCGGATCACGCTGTGGCGATGGCTGAAGGTGCCTCGCTCGACGTCCTGCCCGGTGAGGCGGACGGGAACTCCCTCGAGAAGCAGCGTGCCGAAGGCGAGCTGCTCGCCGGCGCCCCAGTCGAGCATCGCGTCGAGTTCGCCGCTTGCGGCGCTGCGGCGATGCTCGAGCACCTTCGAGATGGTGCGATGGAGCTTGAGATGTTCGGGCGCGTGGCCGAGCGCCTTCGCGACGGTGTCGAGTCGCTCGCGATCGACCGCGGTCTCGACGTGGTCCCACGACCAGTCCTCGGCGAGCCCCTTCCAGAGCAGGCCGAACGGATCGATCGAGGGGTCGACCGGCGTCTCCTTCGAGCGGTTCTGCGCCTCGTCCATTGCCGCCACGAGACGCTTCGAGGTCGCCTCGAACTGATCGGCGGTGATGACGCCCTGCTCGACGAGATGGTCGCGGTAGCGGGCGAGCGCCGGCTGCTGCGCCTTGATGCGCTGGTACATCAGCGGCTGCGTGAAGGCGGGCTCGTCGGCCTCGTTGTGGCCGTGGCGCCGATAGCACCAGAAGTCGATGACGACGTCGTCGCCGAACGCCTGGCGATAGTCGAGGGCGATCTTCGCGACCCACGCGCACGCCTCGGGGTCGTCGCCGTTCACGTGGAAGATCGGGCACTCGACCATCTTCGCGACGTCGGTGCAGTAGCGGCCGCTGAAGGAGTCGTGCTGGTAGGTCGTGAAGCCGATCTGGTTGTTGATGATCACATGCAGCGTGCCTCCGACGGTGTATCCGTCGAGCCGCATCATGTTGAAGCACTCCGCGACGATGCCCTGGCCGGCGAAGGCCGCATCGCCGTGCATCAGCAGCGGCAGCACCCGCTTCCGCGCGGAGTCGCCGGCGAGGCGCTGCTTCGCCCGCGTTCGGCCGAGCACGATGCCGTCGACGAACTCCAGATGCGAGGGGTTCGGCGCGAGCGCGAGCTTCACGGTGCCGCCGTCGGCGGTCCTGCGGGCGATCGAGTAGCCGGAGTGGTACTTGACGTCGCCGCCGCCCTCGATGAAGTCCTCCTGCCAGAGCTCCTCGAACTCGGTGAAGATCTGGTCGAAGGACTTCTTCAGCACGTTGACGAGGACGTTCAGGCGACCTCGATGGGCCATGCCCATCACGATCTCGCCGACGCCGACCGATGGAGAACCCTCGACGATCGTGTCGAGCATCGGAATCAGGGACTCGCCGCCTTCGAGGCCGAACCGCTTCTTCCCGACGTAGCGGGTGCGGAGGAAGCTCTCGAAGCCGTCGGCCTCGATCAGCTTGTCGAGCAGACGCAGCTGCTGCTGCCTCGAAGGCGCGGGCCGGTTGCGGACCTGCTCCATCCGCTCCTGCAGCCAGCGTCGCCGGTCGGTGTCCTGGATGTGCATGTACTCGACGCCCACCGTGCGGCAGTAGGTGTCCTCGAGCAGTTGCACGATCTCGCGAAGCGTCGCGGGCGAGGGCAGCGGAAGCAGGCCGGGATCGAAGGTCTGGTCGAGCTGCGCCTCGGAGAGGCCGAACGCCTCGAGCGAGAGCTTCGCGGGACGCGGGCGCTTCGTGCCAAGCGGATCGAGGTCCGCCGCGAGGTGCCCGAGATCGCGGTAGTGGTAGATGAGCGTGTCGACGCGCCACTGCGCCTCGTGAGCGCGGGCGACGCCGCCATCGGTGGCGGGGGCAGTGCGTCGAGCGGCGGCAGTCGGCGCCGCCGGCCGCGTGGCGCCGAGGTCGAATCCCTCGAAGAAGGATCGCCACTCCGGGGCGACCGCCTCGGGCGACTCCTTCCAGCGCTGGTAGAGATCGTCGACGTACGCGCCGTTCCAGCCGTTCACGGACGGCGAAGCGCGATGCTCGGACATGGTTCGGGGGACTCCAGGCGGCGTGCGGGACGCGGAAGGCGGCGGGCGAACATCCTCGCCGCAGCGTTCCGAAGGGCAAAACCGCAGTGTATTCGTCCGCTTGCCGATCGGGGACGACCGAGGTGCGAAGGTCGCGGCAGTTTCGCAGTCGCCGCGTTTCCGGACCTCGCGAGCCGAGCGGCGTTCAGAGGAGCGCGACCGGGTCGACGTCGACGGCCATCTTCTCGCCGGGGCGGATCCACCGCTCGGCGCGAGCCCGCTGCAGCAGACGCTGGATCGACGCGGCGTCGTCGGCGAGGAGTTCGATCTGAAGGCGGTGCCGGCCGGCGATCCGCGCGATCGGGCAGGTTGCCGGGCCCCGGAGCTCCACGCCTTCGGCCTGGGAGAGGCTGGCGAGGCGATCGGCCAGCTCCTTCGCCGACGCCTCGGCGGCCGCGAGGTCCTCGTCGCGGAGGAGCACCCGCGCCATGCGTCGGACCGGGGGGAGTCCGAAGCGGGTCCGGTCGGCCAACTCGCCCTCGGCGAACGCCTCGAACCGGTGCAGGGCGGCGAGGCGGATCGCCGGCGCGTCGGGCTGGAAGGTCTGGACGATCGCCCGCCCTGCGCCCTCGCCGCGGCCGCATCGCCCGGCGACCTGGCTGACGAGTTGGAAGGTCCGCTCGGCGGCGCGGAAGTCCGGGAGGTTGAGGGCCGTATCGGCGTTGATGACGCCCACGAGGCGTACCCCGGGGAAGTCGAGACCCTTCGCGATCATCTGGGTGCCGAGCAGCACGCGGATCGAGCCTTCGCCGAACCGCCCGAGCACCCGATGGAAGTCCCCCGGGGCGTCCATGCTGTCGGAGTCGACCCGCACGATGGCGTCCTCGTCGTCGAGATCGGGCAGGATCCGGCGGAGCTCCTCCTCGACCCGTTGGGTCCCGAGACCGAAGACGGTGACGGTCTTTCCGCACTCCGGACAGGACCTGGGCACCCGCTGTTCGGTTCCGCAGTGGTGGCAGCGGAGGAACTCCGGGCCCGGACCGTCTCGATGCTCGGGCCGGTGGCAGACCATGCCCGCGTCGCACTCGGTGCAGGTCTTGATCCAGCCGCAACGCTGATCCGAGCAGGCGATGTAGTTCGCATACCCGCGACGGTTCAGAAGCAGCAGGGCCTGGCCCCCCTCGTCGAGGCATCGCCGGAGTCCCGTCGCGAGCGTCGGTCCGATCAGGTGCACCCGGCGATCGCCGAAGAAGCGGCGTTCGCGTGCGAAGTCGACGACTTCGACCTTGGGCACGTTGAGCCCGGGGGCACGCTTGGAGAGCCGGTGGAGTTCGATCAGTCCTCGAGAGGTCGCGTTGAGCCAGGTCTCGAGGCTCGGCGTCGCGCTGCCGAGAAGCACCGGACAGCCGGCGAGTTGGGCGCGGCGGATCGCGACGTCGCGGCCGTGGTAGCGGGGGGCCTGGTCCTGCTTGTAGGAGGGATCGTGTTCCTCGTCGACGATGACGAGTCCCAGTTCGCCGTCGGGAATGGGCGCGAAGATCGCCGACCTCGCCCCGGTCACGATGCGGGCGGCGCCTTCGGCGGCGAGCGTCCACTGCCGGTGCCGCTGCGCGGCGGTCAGGCCGGAATGCAGGATCGAGACCGGCACGGTGGGGAACCGGGCAAGCAGCCGGGCGATCGTCTGCGGCGTGAGGGCGATCTCCGGGACGAGCAGCAACGCGACCTTGCCGGCCTCGACGGTCTGCTCGATCAGGCGAAGGTAGACCTCGGTCTTGCCGGCGCCGGTCACTCCATAAAGAAGGTGGCGGCTGAAGCCCTGCCCCAAGGCCGCGCCGACCGCCTCGACGACGGTCGACTGCTCGACCGTCAGATCGGGGCGAGGCAGGGCCGCGGCGCGATCGGGAAGTTCCCGACCGGTCACCTCCCGCTTGGTGGTGGCGACGAGGAGACCCTTCGACAGCATCGATCGGATCGCCGCGGGTGACGCGAGTCCGGCCTCGCGAGCGAGCGACTGCAACTCGATCGGTCCGGCATCCGCCGGACGAGCCTCGAGGATCGCCAGCACCGCACGCTGCTTCGGACCGAGTCGGGCGACCGGCGGCGGGGATGGCGCCATCTCGATGAAGGTCGTCGTGACCAGACCCACTTCGCGTCGCACCGCGGCGGGGAGCATCGACTGCAGCGTGATGCCGATCGGGCAGAGGTAGTAGCGGCTGATCCAGTGGGCGAGATCGATCAGATGAGGGGTCAGCGGCGCTCGCTCGTCGGCGAGGCCAAGCACCGGCTTGATCCGCGACGGATCCACGCCCTCCGGCGGGAGATCGCTGATCGAGACGACGGTGCCGCGGGTCGCCTGGTCGCCCCGGCCGAGCGGCACGCTGACCCGAACGCCCTCGCGGACGCCGTCGAGTCCTTCCGGCACGGCGTAGGTCAGGCCTTCGGGGAAGAGATCGACGCCTCGCTCGACGGCGACCATCGCGAAGGCCTTTGCTCGCAGCGGCGTGGCGCCGGAGTCGGACTCGATGTCGAAGAGCGACTGCACCGGGCGAGTCTAAGAAGGAGTCGCGACCCCCGGCTTGTTCCGGCGAAACGTCGTCGACGAAGCGGAGATTTTGCGGAGAAGCGCCCGCGCAGCCGGGTTCGCGACGCGATGTCTCGATATCATCCCCGCGATGCACGTCGACCGCCCCGCCGCCCGTCTCGTCCTCGAGGACGGGTCGGTGTTTTGGGGACGAGGCTTCGGCGCCGCGGCGACCGCGGGCGTCACCCGTTGCGGCGAAGTCGTCTTCAACACCGCGATGTGCGGGTACCAGGAGGCGTTCTCCGACCCGAGCTATCGCGGCCAGATCCTGACGATGACCGTGCCTCACGTGGGCAACTACGGGATCTGCCCGGAGGACGTCGAGAGCATCGGCCCCGAGGTCGCGGGCGTCGTCGTGCGGGAACTCTCCCGCGTGGTCTCGAACCATCGGGCGGACTCGGATCTGTGCTCGTGGCTCGCGGGCGCCGGCGTGCCGGGCATCGAGCGGATCGACACGCGAGCCCTGGTGCGTCGGCTCCGGCTCGGCGGCGCGATGCGGGGCCTGATCTCGACCGACGCCGCGAAGACCGATGCCGAACTCGTCGCGATCGTCTGCGAGAGCGAGTCGATGGCCGGGCGAAACCTTGCCGCCGAGGCGAGTCCCGCCGAGGCCGGCTGCTTCGAGGAGGATCTCGGCCAGTGGTCCCTGCGGCCGGCCCGCTCCGACGCGTCGCGGCTGCGGGTGGTCGCGCTCGACTGCGGGGCGAAGCGCAACATCTACCGCCATCTCGTCGACCGTGGCTGCGAGGTCGTCTTCCTGCCGCACGATGCCGACGCGGAGACGATCCTCGCGGCGCGACCCGATGGGTTGCTCGTCTCGAACGGCCCGGGCGATCCCGCGGCGGTCGAGGCGACCATCGCGACCCTTCGCGAGGTTGCGGGAAGGCTTCCGACCTTCGGAATCTGCCTCGGTCACCAGATGCTCGCGCTCGCCCTCGGGGCGACGACCTGGAAACTGAAGTTCGGGCATCGTGGGGCGAACCAGCCCGTTCGGAACCTCCTCACCGGCCGGGTCGAGATCACCAGCCAGAACCACGGCTTCTGCGTCGACGAGGCTTCGCTGGTGGCGGCGGGCGGGGAGGTCACCCATCGGCACCTCAACGATGGGACGGTCGCCGGGTTCCGGCATCGCGAGAAGCCGATCTTCTCCGTGCAGTACCACCCGGAAGCCTCGCCCGGGCCTCACGACTCCGCGTACCTGTTCGACTGCTTCGTCGAGGCGATGCGCACGCGTCGCCCGATCGCCGCAGAGGCCTTCCGCCGGGCGCAGGCTGGCGAGCCCGCGATCGAGATCGAGACGGTCTCGCAGACGGTCCACGCCTGAGGCGTCGGCCGCTGCCGCGGAGGCGGCCGAAGTCGCGCGTCGAGGCTCTCTCCGGCTCCCGATCGAACCGCGTCTGCCGGCGGATTTGCTTTCTCCGAGTTCGTTCCCGGATCCGGCGGAACGCTCTTGCGGATCGGCGCGTGAGCATCCTTTCAGACGCTTGCGTTGGCGTTGGGTTGCTCTTAGTCTCCGCGACGCTCCACGGTCCCGGTCTGCATGGACCCTGATCGTCCCACGGAGCGGCTCGCCGAAACGTCGTATCTCGGCAACGTGGAATCGATCGGACTTGGACAGAGAACCTCGTGTCGAACGTTGGCCCCTCAGGGAGTTGCGAATGAATCGGGAATCGTCCCGCGTCGGTCTGCTGTGGTGCGGTGGAGCCGTCTTCGGACTTTCGCTCACCGTCCTGGTCGGAACCTCGGCTGCGCAGCAGACTCCTCCGGATGAGCCGTACTTCGAGCCCGCGCCTTCCTCGGGCGAGCCTCCCGCGGCGGAGCCCGCGCCGACGGAGCCTGCGCCGTTCGATGAGCCGGCACCGCTGCCGAGCGAGCCTGCTCCCGCCGAGCCGGCGTCCTCCGACGAGCCCGCTCCCGCCGAGCCCGCGACTGGCGACGATGTGCCCGTGATGGAAGAGGCTCCTGCGGAGTCCGCGCCGACTGCGGTCGACAACGGCGCCGACACGGCGAGAACCGAAGCTCGCGCTGCCATGAAGGCTGGGCGATGGGAGGCGGCAGTGTCCGCTTGGACGGCGGTCCTTCGCGCGGTCCCGGGCGATGCGGAAGCGACCGCCGGCCTGCGACGCGCGTCGGCCATGCTTGATCGCGGCGACGTCGCGACGCAGTACCAGCAGGATCTGTCGATCATGCGTCAGCGGGCGCAGGCCGAGTACGAGGCCGCGGTGGGTCGCGCGAACGAGGCGCTCGCCAAGAGCGACTTCCGAACCGCCGAGGTGACGGTCGTCAAGGCGAAGGTCGATCTGCAGCGGGCACAGCAGTCGATGCCCGTCGGCGAGTACAGCGATCTGATGGCGAAGCTCGACGCATTGCTCGATACGATCAATCGATCTCAGGAGACCGCGATCCGCGCCGCGGCCGATCAGGCCCGCCTCGAGGCGGACCTGTCGAAGAACAAGACCCAGCAGGCCCAGCAGGAAGCCCGCCAGCGACTCATCACCGAGAACCTGATCCGGGTGCGTCAGCTGCAGCTCGAGATGAAGTACTCCGAGGCGCTCGAGGTCCTCGATCAGATCCTCTTCCTCGATCCGCACAATCCTGCGGCGCTCACGCTTCGCGACGTGATCCAGTCGAGCATGAGCTATCAGGAGTACTCCGAGCTCACCCGCCGACGGGCGTTCGCGCTCGACCACTTCTCGGTCGAGAACCTCGCGGCGACGATTCCTCCCCGCAAGAACCTCACCGGTCCGGGCCCCAAGTCGACGAACGCCCTCGTGTCCTATCCGGAGGACTGGCCGGAGTTGAGCATTCGTCGCGACGGTGCTGCGGGATGGAGCGAGCCGGTCGTCAACCGCGAGGCGATGAGCAAGCTCGGCAAGACGATCTCGGTCAACTTCAACAACAACGAATTCGAGCAGGTCGTGACCTTCCTTCGGTCGGTCACCGGCGTGCAGATCTATCCGGACTGGAAGGCCCTCGATGCGATCGGCATCCGCCCGTCGACCGAGGTCAGCCTCGAGATGAACGAAGTTCCCGCGGCGAACGTCATCAAGCGGGTGCTCGAGCAGGTCGGCGACGACTTCGAGCGTCCCGAGTTCTCCGTCGAGGAAGGCGTGGTCGTGATCTCCTCCGACGCGGCGCTTCGGAAGAAGGTCGTCACGATCGTCTATGACATCCGCGACCTGCTCTTCGAAGTGCCCTACTTCGACAACGCTCCCGACTTCAACCTGAACAGCGCGATCCAGCAGGGTGGCGGAGGTCAGGGCGGCGGTGGTGGCGGCGCCGGCGGCGGCGGCGGCGGTGGCGGCTTCGGCGGCGGTGGCGGCGGCGGCTTCGGCGGCGGCGGCGGCGGCGGCGGCGGCGGCAGCGGTGGCGGTGGCGGCGGAATCTTCGGCG
>CAZTMB010000027.1:0-12792 GCA_964614695.1 uncultured Isosphaeraceae bacterium
CGACGGCCGCCTTGCAGAGGGAGAGGATCTCGAGCTTCATGGCGGAGAGGGTAGGTCGGTGATCGTGCGTCGAGAACTTCGGTGGGCCGGGACCGCGAGGGCCCGCCGAGTCGCTCGGGCGGAGCGTGCCGACCGCGGCGTCCGGGGAGTGCGGCGAATCCCAAGGTCGAGCCGACCTCGAGGTCGAGTTCGAAGTACCGTTGACCGCGGTCTCGACTCGCGACGCTTCCTCGGAACTGCCTCATGAACCCGACCATCCTGCTCGCCGTCGCCCTTCTCGAACCGCTTGCGGCGGCCGGGGTCACCGGACCCGTCGACCGTGACGGTGCGCTCGGCGGAGTTCCGGGCGAGCGTCGTCCCGCTGCGAACGTTCGCGATGAAGCGGTCGCCTCGGTCCGGGAGTTCTCCGGCGATCTCATCGTGCGCCCGCGGCAGGATCTCTCGCCGCGACAGCGTGCGGAGGCGATGAGGCTGCTCGGCGATCGCGTGCGGCGTCACGTCATCGAGACTGACGAGTTCGTCGTGCAGGCGGCGCGGGGCCCCGAACCGGCAGGACCGCCCGAGAGGATCCTGATCGCCTCGCTCGATGCGAGCGGTCTCTTCCAGTACGCGGAGCCGGACTGGCTGGTCTTTCCAATCGGTGAGCCGAACGATCCACAGTTCGGCGACCAGTGGCACCATGCGATGGTCGAGAGCGTTGCCGCCTGGGATCTCACCGCCGGATGCACCGAGGTGATCATCGCGGTCGCCGACACCGGCATCGTCGCCCACGAGGACCTTCCCAGTCGCGAGCCGGGCTACAACGCGGTCAGCGATCTGGCCGAGGTGGACGGCGGCGATCTGACGGACATCCACGGCCACGGGACCCATGTGATCGGCTGCGCGGCGGCGGCGGGAGACAACGGCGTCGGCGTCGCGGGGATGGGATGGAACCTCCGGGCAATGCCGATCCGCGTGAGCGAGGCGGGCAACGGCGGCGCGAGCATGTCGAATCTCCTCGAGGGAGCCCGCTGGGCGATCGAGAACGGCGCCAAGGTCGTCAGTGCGAGCTACTCGGGCATCGGTGCCGAGTCCATCGAGACGACCGGCGAGTACATCCGAAGCCTCGACGGAACGCTCATGTGGGCCGCGGGCAACTCTGGCACGATCCACTCGGGTTGGGACTTCGAGAATGTGATCGTCGTCGGCGCCTCGAGCCCCGCCGACGTCGCGGCAGGCTTCTCCAGCCGCGGCCGCGGAGTCGATCTCTTCGCGCCCGGCGTCGGCATCCTCAGCACCACGAGGGACGGCGGATATCAGGCGTGGAGCGGAACCAGCATGGCGACGCCGGTCGCCAACGGCGCGCTGGCGATGATCCGATGTGCGAATCCTGGGCTCGACGCGGCGCACGCCGAGGCGATCCTGCTTCACAGCTGCGACTGGTGGGACGGCTATGCCGAGACCGAGATGTGGGGATTCGGCAGGCTGAATCTGCGTCGTGCGCTCGAGTTCGCCGAGGCTGCCTCGACGCCTCAGCCCCCGATCGCCAACGACGACCTTGCAGAAGGCGTCACCACGGCGGCGGTTTCGATCGACATTTTGTCCAACGACTACGACCTGAACATGGATCCGCTCGCGATCGCGTCGTGGGATGCGACGACCTCGCTCGGCGATTCCGTGGTCGAGGTGGGCGTGGGGGGTATGCTCTCGGTGGTGCCGGCGCTCGGCGCCGCGGCGGGCCCACGCACCTTCGGATACACGATCATCGAGCCGATCTCGGGGCAGACGGCTTCCGCGACCGCGACGATCCTGCTCTCGACGCCGCGAGCCTCGATCGCCGTCGAGGGCGCGACGCCGGGACTCCTCTGCCGGTACTACGAGCTGTCCGCGCCGGAGGTGCTGCCGGACTTCGAAGCGATCGTTCCGTACGCGGACGAGGTGGTTCCGATGGTGGACTTCGACTCGACCAACGCGGAGTTCGCCGGCAGCGGCCGGGCCGACGAGGTGGGCGCGGTCTACACCGGCTGGATCGAAGTGCCGGAGGACGGACTGTGGACGATCGCCACCGTCTCCGACGACGGCTCGAGGCTGTGGATCGGCGAGGATCTCGTGGTCGACAACGACGGCCTGCACGGCATGCAGACCCGATTCGGAACCCGGGCGCTTGCGGCAGGACGGCATCCGATGCGGCTCGAGTTCTTCGAGAACGGCGGTGGTGCCGGTCTGCGATTGCGCTGGTCCGGCCCGAACATCAGCACGCAGGCGATTCCGGCTTGGGCGCTCTCCCATGGCGGGATGCCGATCGAGCTTCCCGGCGATCTCGATGGCGACGGCGTCGTGACCGGCGCCGATCTCGCGATCCTGCTCTCGGCCTGGGGACCCTGCGGCGACTGCGCGAAGTGCCCGGCGGATCTCGACGGCGACTGCACCGTCGGCGGCGCGGACCTCTCGATCCAGTTGGCGAACTGGGGCGGCTGAAGCGATCAGGTCCTGGGTTCGACGACGATCGGCGACGGCGGGGCGCCATCGCGCCGCTGCGCAACGGCCGTCCGCATTGCGGTCGCGAAGTGCGATGCGAACCGATCCGCGTCGCCGAGCGGTGAGCGGACGACTCAGCTCGCCGCCGCAAGGGCGAGAAACGCCGCGAGTCCAGCGAGGCTTGCGACGAGCGCCAGCCGCCGGAATGGCTTCCTCGCGTAGGCCATGATCCCGCCGGTCAGGAAGAGGCCGACGAGCCCGGCCATCCACGTCGCCGCGAACCACTTGAAGAGCTCGCCGCCCTTGGCCTTGTGGAGCTGCACGAGCCGCCGATACGGCGTGGTGTCCTTGATGCGGACCTTCGCGACCATCGGGTCCGCGGTCGGATGCACCTCGACGTCGCGCTCGGTGCCGGTCCATTCGAGATGGAAGGACGTTCCCGAACTCTTGATGCCCGCGTTTCCGGTCGGGTCGGCGAGCCCGCGATCGCGGAGGGCCTCCTCGGCGATCGCGACGAGTTGCGACAGCTCCTTCGAGACGGGCGTGTCGACCGCGACGCTCGTCTCGACGGTCTCGTAGTTGCCCTTGAGGCCGAGCCCGTAGAGCCCGCCGGTGATGGCGTACATCACCCCCATCGGCAGATAGAAGGAGGCGAGCACGACGTGAAGGACGACGAGGTTCCGCTGCATGGGCGATCTCCGGGAACGGGTTCCGCGATCGATCGCCGTGCGATCGGCCGCGGACGGTTCAGGAATCGAGAGTTCCGTCGCGAACTTCGCCGCGAACGCCGCGCTTGGCCGAGGCGTCCTTCCACTCGTCGATGGCGGTGCGGCTCCAGATCGGAGTCCGCGCCAGGTACGCCGCCCGTGCGATCACGTGGCCGGCGACCGGCGCGGTGAGGAAGAGGAACGCGATCACCAGAAGCGCCCGCACCGAGATGCCGAGCTCTCCGAAGTGGATCGCGATCCCGAGCATCAGGCAGCCCACTCCGAGCGTGCCGGTCTTGGTCGCCGCCTGCAGGCGGGTGTAGACGTCGGGCATGCGCAGCAGGCCGATCGCGCCGAGCAGGCAGAACGCGCCGCCGAGCAGCACGAGCAGGCCGGTCGCGATCGGGGCGAAGGAACTCATGACGAGGGCTCCCGAGTCGCGCCGTCCTTGCCCGACGGCGGTGCGGGACTTCGCTCGAGGTAGTAGGAGAACGCGACCGTTCCGACGAAGAGCAGCAGCGCGAGCAGGATCGCGACGTAGAGAATGACCGGCTCCTCGCGTTCGATCGCGAAGATGCCCACCGCTCCCGCGGCGATCGTCCCGAGCAGGTCGAGGGCGATGACGCGATCGGGAAGCGACGGCCCGCGAAGCAGGCGGATCGCGACGAGCACGATCGAGGCGCCGAGCATCAGGCCTGCGAAGAGCAGCGAGGCGTCGAGGAAGAGGGTTGCGAAGCCCGAGTCACCGCCGTTCGCCGGAGTCGTCGCGAGGAGCGTCATGGATCGCTCCTCAGGGCCTTGAGCACCTTCCGCTCGAAGCCCGCCTTGATCTCGCGCCGCACGACCTCCGGATCCGAGACGTCCATCACGTGCACGTAGAGCGTGCGATGGTCGCTCGACACGTCCAGGCTGAGCGTGCCGGGGGTCAGCGTGATCAGGTTCGTGAGCACGGTCAGTTCGAGGTCCGACATCGGTTCGAGCGGCACCGCGACGATCCCCGGGCGCATCCGGTCGAGCGGCCACAGGGTGTACTTCGCCATGCGGAAGTTCGAGAGGACCAGTTCCCACACGAAGTAGAAGACGAGCTCGACGATCTCCCGCATGTCTCGGAAGTAGGCCCCCGAGCCGAGCACGCTTCGCACCGCGAAGAGCAGCCCGAAGCCCACGAGCATGCCGATGCCGAAGTTGAAGGCGGTGAACTCCTCGGTGGTCGCGGCCCACACGAGCGCGAGCACGAAGTTCCAGACGACGAGGCTCACGCGGCGCCTCCCTTCTCGCTCGCGGCGGCTTCGCCAAGCACCGCGCGGATGTAGGCCTCGCCGTCGAGGAGTTCCGCCGCGGTGCGCTCGGCGAGCTCGAAGACGGGTCCGGCGAAGACGCCGATCAGCACCGTGAGCGAGGCGAGCGCGACCGTCGTCGCGACCATGGCTCGACCCGGCGGCAGGTCCTCGCGGCCGCGGGCCTGCGAGATCGGGAAGGGCGGCGGCTCGTCGTCTGCGGGGCCCTTCCAGAACGCCTCCGCCCAGATCTTCGTCATCGAGAAGAGGGTGAGCAGGCCGACCGCGGCGGCGACCGCGACGATCGTCCACGAGCCCTTCTCGGCGCCCGCTTCGAGCAGCACGAACTTCGCGAAGAAGCCCGAGAGCGGCGGCACGCCCGCGAGCGAGAGCGCCGCGATCAGGAAGACCACGCAGACCAGAGGCGCCGAGCGGTAGAGCGAGATCCGTCCGGCGACCTTCAGGCTCGACGTGCCGCGCAGCCCGTGGGCGAGGCCCGCGACGAGGAAGAGGTTCGCCTTCACCACGATGTGGTGCATCACGTAGAAGACCGTGCCGGCGATCGCGAGCGGCGTGAAGAGCGCGAGCCCCATCAGCATGTAGCCGATCTGGCTCACGATGTGGAAGGAGAGGACGCGCCGGAACTCCTGCTGCGCGGCGGCACCGAGCACGCCGACCACCATGGTGAGCCCGGCGCCCACGAGCAGGATCGTGTGCGTGAAGCCGACGTCCTGGACGAACATCGTGGTGAACGCGCGGACCATCGCGTAGACGCCGACCTTGGTGAGGAGCCCCGCGAAGATCGCCGAGACCGCGAAGGGCGGCGTGTGGTAGGAGGCCGGGAGCCAGAAGAAGAGCGGGAACGCCGCGGCCTTGATCGCGAAGGCGGTCATGAGGAGGACCGACACCGCGGTCATCGCGTCGGGATGCTCGCCGGCGCGGACCTTCATCGCGATGTCCGCCATGTTGAGCGTGCCGAGCGATCCGTAGACGAGGCCCGCCGCGATCAGGAAGAGCGCCGAGGAGAGCAGGTTGAGCGTCACGTACTTGATCGCGCCCTCGATCTGGAGCGGCGTCCCGCCGAGGGCGAGCAGCACGAAGCTGCTCATGAGGAGCACCTCGAACCACACGTAGAGATTGAAGAGATCGCCGGTCAGGAAGGCGCCGCATACGCCCGCGAGCAGCACGCTCAGCAGCGGGTAGTAGAGGAGCCGCTGACGCCTCCCCTCGACGCTTCCGGGCGAGTAGGCGAAGGTCGCGAGCCCGACGATTCCCGCGAGCACGGTCATGATCGCGCTGAAGCGATCGACGACGAAGCTGATCCCGAAGGGCGCCTCCCAGCCGCCAGCCTGCAGCACGCGGATGCCGTCGCGATCGACCTCGACGAGCAGGGCGATCGCCGCGGCGAGCAGTCCGATCGCGCCCAGAAATCCGAGCACCCGCTGCGCGGCGAGGCTTCGCCAGAAGAGAAGCGAGAGCGCCGCGGTCGTGAGCGGGATCACGATCGGCAGCACCGGAAGCGCCGAGAGCAGGCCCTCGAAGATCATGGCGCCGCCTCCGGTTCCTGTTCGGAGAAGGCCGAGGTGTCGTCGGTGCCCGCCACCGCCCACACGCGGCTCACGAGGACGACCGCGAAGGCGATGACGCCGAAGGAGATGACGATCGCGGTGAGGATCAGGGCCTGCGGCACCGGATCCGCCGCGGTCGCGGGCAGCGTTTCCGCGCCGGGCGGGATGATCGCCGGGCCGGTGCGCTTGAGGCCCGCGGCGGTGAAGATCACGAGGTTCGCCGCGTGGCCGATGAGGGCGAGCCCCATCACGAGCCGCAGGATGCTGCGCCGCAGCATCAGGTAGACCCCGCACGCGAAGAGGATGCCCGCGATCGCCGCGAAGAGGAGGTTCATGCGGCGCCTCCGCTTCGGCGGCCCGCCGGCTCGAGCAGCGTCAGCACCATCAGCATCGCGACGCCGACGACGAGGAGAAAGACGCCGAGATCGAAGAGCAGGGGCGTCCCGAGATGCAGCAGGTTGCCGCCGATCTCGACCTCGGTCCACAGTCCCTTGAAGAAGGGCTTGCCGACCGCGAGCGGGGCGACCGCGCTCGCGAGGGCGATCGACAGTCCCGCGCCGATCAGCGTGCGCAGATCGACGACGAGCATCCGGCGGGTCTCCCGCGGATCGAACGCGAGGGCGTGCAGCGAGAATGCCGCCGCTGCGACGAGCCCTCCGATGAAGCCGCCGCCGGGCTTGTTGTGGCCCTGCAGGAAGATGACGAGCGCGAAGAGCAGGAGCAGCGGCAGCAGGAAGCGCGTCGCGGTGCGGAGGATCGTCGAGTTCATCGCGAACGCCTCCTTCCCTGCATGCTCGCCGGGCGCAGCAGCGCGAGCACGCCGATCGCGGCGATCGCGAGCACGGTGATCTCGCCGAGCGTGTCGATTGCGCGGAAGTCGACGAGGATCACGTTGACGACGTTGCGGCCGTGGCCCTCGAGATAGCTCTGCTCGCCGAACCAGCGGGCGAGCGCTCCGTCGGGCGTCGAGCGGGCCGCGAGCAGGGCGAGCACGCTGACGAGCGCACCCGCGGCGATCGCCATGAAGGCGTCCGCGGTGCGCTGCAGCCGCGTCGAGATCGTCCTGAACTCGGGAAGCCTGCGGAAGATCAGCACGAAGATGACGACGGTGAGCGTCTCGACCGCGAGCTGCGTCATCGCAAGATCCGGCCCGCCGAACATCACGAACATGACCGCGACGCCGTAGCCGGCGAGTCCGAGGAACGCGATCGCGGCAAGTCGCGTCTTCGCGAGCGTCGTCGCGATCGCCGCGGCGGCGATCATCGCGCCGATCAGCAGCTCGTGCCATCGCACGTCGAGCGGCGCGCGATCGAACGCGATCGCCTCGCGGGCGACGAGCGCCGAACCGACGAGCCCGACCGCGGTGCCCACGGTGATGAAGACGTAGGAGCGAAGGTGCCCGCTCTGCATGACGCGGGTCTGACCCGAGGCGAGCGCGACGAGCCCCGCAAGCCCCGCGTCGTAGGCGGCCTGCGGTCCGAGCCGATCGAGCGCGCCGCCGAGACCGACGAGAGTCCGCAGTCTGCCACGGAAGGCGATGCACGCGGCACCCGCGGCGATCGCCAGCGCCGAGAAGCCCAGCGCCGGCGTGAGCCCGTGCCAGAGCGCGAGCTTCGCGGCGATCGCTTCGCCGGCGGTCGCGGAGGCGGCTGCGGCGACGAGCGGCGTGGCCGAGACCGCGGGCACGAAGGCGAAGGCGAGCCCGAGTGCCGCCAGCAGCGCTGGCCCGAGCAGGAGTGCCGGCGAGGGCGCGTGCGGCGCCTCGGGCGTCTCCTGCAGCCTTCCGACGAACGGCTTGACGCCGGCAAGCCACGCGACCGCGACGGTGAGCGCCGCCGCGGCGACGGTGGCCGCGACGAGCCAGGCGGCGGCGCTCGGCGCATGCAGCGACGCCTCGAGCACGAGTTCCTTGCCGATGAAGCCCAAGAGCGGCGGAAGCCCGGCCATCGAGAGCGCCGCAAGCAGGCTTGCCGCGAAGAGCGCCGGCATCGCGCGGCGAAGCCCGCCGAGCCGCTCCGCGTCGCGCTCGCCGGTGCCGTGGTCGATCGCGCCCGCCACCATGAAGAGCGAGCCCTTGAAGCAGGCGTGGGCGAGCAGGTAGGCGAAGGCCGCGACGATCGCCGCCTGGGTGCCGATCCCGATCGCCATCACGATGAGCCCGAGCGACGAGACCGTCGAATAGGCGAGCAGCTTCTTGAGATAGGTCTGCCGGAATGCGAGCACGGCGCCGAAGACCATCGTCGCGCCGCCGAAGATCGTGAGCAGCGGGGCCCAGAGCGGCGACGCGGAGAGCAGCGGCGCGAGCTTCGCGAGCAGGAAGATCCCCGCCTTCACCATCGTCGAGCTGTGGAGGTACGCGCTGACCGGCGTCGGGGCCTCCATCGCGCCGGGAAGCCAGAAGTGGAACGGGAACTGCGCCGACTTCGTGAAAGCGCCGAGGCACACGAGGACGACGATCGCCGTGAGCAGCGGGCTTGCGAGCACCGCCTCGCGGTTCTCGAGAAGCGTCGCCAGTTCGTACGAGCCGCCCGCGATGCCGAGCAGGATGACCGCCACCAGCAGGCAGAGCCCGCCGCCGCCGGTGACGAGCAGCGCCTGCAGCGCGGCCTTGCGGGCGGCGGGGCGATCGTGGTCGAACCCGATCAGCAGGTACGAACTGACGCTCGTGAGTTCCCAGAAGACGAAGAGCCCGAGCAGGTTCTCGCTCCAGACGACGCCGAGCATCGCCCCCATGAAGAGGAGCAGGAACGCCAACAGCCGCGGCGTGCCCGCATGCGGGCCGAGGTAGCCGCGGGCATAGACGAGGACGAGGGCTCCGACGCCGGCGATGAGCAGTCCGAAGAGAAGCCCCAGACCGTCGATCGAGAAGGCGAGATCAAGCCCCAGGCTCGGCGCCCACTCGACGCGGCCCCGGACCGGATCGCCCGCGACGATCGAGGGCGCGATCGACAGGAGCCAGAGCGTGATCGCGGCCGGCACCGTCGCAAGCCCCCAGCCCGCGAAGCGTCCGAGCCCCCGCGCCACCCAAGGTGCGACGATCGAGAGGCCGAAGGTTGCCGACAGCGCCAGGACGATCGCCACGTCCGAGGATTCCTCATGGCCGAAACGAAGGGGGACTCGCGTCGCGTTCGCCGCGTTCGAACGCCCGATGCACACGCTGCACGGTTCGATCACCCGCGTCGTGGGCGGTCAGGATAGGCGTTGCGGTCGGGTCTTGAGGGTGGTCACCGCGGCGCCGGGCTCGCGGACACGAATGTCGCCAGCAGGCCGTCGGGACCGAAGAGTTCGAGGCGTCCGTCGACGATCGACCAGCGGTTCGTGTCGGCCAACGCCTCGAGATAGCGGCGTTCGAGTTCCATTCGATCAGGCGGGCCGGCCATGCGGGTGGTCATGAGCGGCCCGAGTCGAAGGGACCGTCCCTCGATCGACGCCTCGCCGCCGAAGCGGTTGACGCCCGCGTTTCCGCCGACGCGGCCGGGCTCCTCGAAGGAGAGGGTCGGCGAAGGCGTGGTCACGTCGCCGCCGGCGAGCGATCGAAGCGTCCAGTTCGTGCCCGCCAGAACGGCGGGGGAGTCGTCGGTCGAGGGCGGAGCGGCGCAGGCCGCGACGGCGATCAGCACCAGTCCGAGGGCGAATGGCGTCACTCGTCGGCGTGCGATTCGATGGATCGACATATGGCGAATCTACCTCGTCGCTCGGCAAGAGTCCGATCGCCCGCTTCGTCTACCCTCCGCCCATGCCCGATCCCGCGCCGCCGGAAGTCGTCATCGAACGCCTCGCGAAGTCCTTCGGCGGAAAGACGGTGCTCGAGGACGTCAGCCTCACCATCGCGCGCGGCGAGATGGTCGCGATCGTCGGAGGTTCCGGCTGCGGCAAGACGGTGCTTCTCAAGCACGTCACCGCGCACTTCCGTCCGGACGCCGGCCGCGTGCTCGTCGCCGACCACGAGAGCGATCCCGCCGCCGACGGCGCCGCGCCGCTCGTCGATCTCGGCGAGCTCGACGAGTCGGGACTCGAGCGCCTTCGCAAGCACTGGGCGGTGGTCTTCCAGCGGAACGCGCTCCTGACCGGCACGGTGCTCGAGAACCTCTCCGTCGAGCCGCGCGAGGTGAAGGGGATGACCGACGAGGAGATCCTGCCGGTCGCGATCGAGGCGCTTCGCGATGTGGGCCTCGACCCGGATCTGGTCCTCGAACGCGATCGCGATGCCCTCTCGGGCGGCATGGCGAAGCGCGTCGCGGTGGCCCGGGCGCTCGTCATGGATCCGGTGCTGCTTCTCTACGACGAGCCGACGTCGGGACTCGATCCGGAGATGTGCCGGCAGATCCACGAACTGATCCGCGAGACTCACGAGTCGCAGCCGAAGCTCGCCAAGGAGCGGGCCGGCGTCGTGCGGACGAGCGTGGTGGTCACCCACGACACGGAGCTTCTTCGCCGGCTGAAGCCCCGCATCGTGATGCTCGCCGATGGCGGGGTCCTCTTCGACGGCGACTACGAGTCGTTCCTCGAGAACACCGATCCGCACATCGAGCCCTACCTCGAGCAGATGCACGAACTGCACTGCCGCGGCTGACGCCCGGTGCTGCCGGCTTGCCTCCGCGGGTGAACTCGTCAGACTCCTTGCCGCCACACCCCAAGGAGTCCCGCGATGCTCGCTTGGTACGTCCTCGATTCGACCGGCTCCGAGCCCCGCCCGGAGGGTCCCTTCCCGTTCGAGCATCTGGCGAAGCTCGCCGCGAGCGGATCGCTGAACGCGGCGACGATGGTCGCTCGCGCGGGCTCCGATCGCTGGATCGCGGCGGGAGAGGATCCTGAACTGACGGGCCTCTTCCGCGGCGCGCCGCCGACGGAGTTCTTCTCGCCTTCGGGTTCGGCCGAACTCGCCGCCCCGGAGTTCACGGCGGCGGTCGCGACGCCGTACTCCTTCGGCGGCGCCTTCGACCTCGCGATCCGGACCTTCAAGAGTCAGTGGGGCCCGCTCGTGCTCGCCGGGCTCGTCACCTTCGCGGTCTACGCGATCATCGGTGCACCGCAGTGGATCATGCAGGCCGCCGGCGAGGCGAGCCGTGACGAGGGCTTCGCGGCGCTGATGACGATGGGCGGCGGCTGCTTCGGCTTCGTCGTCAATCTGCTGGTGGGCGGCGCGATGCTTGCGGGCATGACGCTCTGCGGCGCGAACGCCGTCGCGGGCCGCGGCAACGTGGCGGATCTCTTCCTGGGCTTCAAGCGCTACGGGCAGACGCTGCTGGCGTGGCTTCTCGTCGCGGCGATCTCGACGGGGGCGACGATCGTGATCTACCTCGGCGCGGCGATCGCCGGACTGGTGGTCGGCCTCGCGTCCGGCGCCGCCTCGAACGGCGAGGTCGCGGTCGGCGCCGGCGTGATCGCGGCGGCGATCGTGGGCGGAGCGCTTGCCATTGCGGCGACGGCGCTCGTCTTCGTGAGGATCCTCTATGTGCCGGCGATCGTCGCCGATGCGCAACTCGGCGCGATCGGCGTGATGGACGCCCTTCGCCTCAACTGGCAGGCGACCCGCGGCCTCGGCTGGTCGCTCATGGCGCTGCTTGTCATCGTCAGCCTGATCGCCGCGGCCTCGGTCCTTCTCCTCTGCGTGGGCTACCTCCTGATCGGCGTGCCGCTGGCGCTCGCGGCGTTCGGCGCGGCCTACACGATGCTCTTCCGCCGCGGCGCGATGGCAGCGCCGGCGATCTGACCGAGCGAGGATCTGGTTTTCCGCCGCGGAACGACGCGCTTGCGGCAGGGATGCCGCTACGTTTCGCGTCATGGACAGCCGGACTCCCAAGCCTTCATCGCTCTCCCGCCGCGCCTTTACGGGTTCGCTCGCGGCAGGCGCCGCCTCGTTCTCGCTGCCTCGACTCGCTGGCGCCGACTCGCCCTCGCAGGATGCGCCCGCGAAGCCGTTGCGGGTCTGCCACATGACCGACTGGCACGTGTGCCCGGAGCGCCGATCGCCCGAAGGCGCCGAGAAGGCGCTGCAGACGGCGCTCGACACGGAGCCCGATCTGATCCTGACCGGCGGCGATCTCATCTACGACTCGTTCGCGACGACGAAGGCCCGCGCGGACGAACAGTGGGGGATCTTCAAGGGCCTGATGGCCGCCAGCCCGGTGCGCGTGGAGCACTGCCTGGGCAACCACGACCTCTGGGGCTGGGACCGGGAGAAGTCGGGCGCGACCGGCGACGAGCCCGACTACGGCATGAAGAAGGCGCTCGACGAGCTCGGGCTCGCGTCGAGCTGGCGGAGCTTCGATCTCGGCGGCTGGCACTTCGTCGTGCTGGACTCGGTCGCGAGCGACGGAGGCAGCGGCTATCTCGGCCGGATCCTCGCCCCGCAACGCGAGTGGCTCGAGGCGGATCTCGCCGCCAACCCGCGCCCGACCCTCGTCGTCAGCCACATTCCGATCCTCTCGGTGACCCCGCTTGTCTGGCAGCGCGACTTCGATCGCGGCAACCACGGCCGCGTCGCCGGATCGGAGATGCATCTCGACGGACGTTCGCTGCATCGGCTCTTCCGCGAGCACGGCCACGTCAAGCTGTGCGTGTCGGGCCACATGCACATGACCGACGCCTGCGAGATCGACGGCATCGCCTATCTCAACGACGGTGCGGTGTGCGGGGCGTGGTGGAAGCCCGATCCGGAGTACTGCGAACCGAACTTCGCGGCGATCGAACTTCGCCCCGACGGGACGTTCACGCGCCGGATGACTTCGACGGGTTGGGTGAACGCATGATCGATGGAGCCGTCAGTCGACCGCGCGGCGG
>CAZTMB010000027.1:12892-30928 GCA_964614695.1 uncultured Isosphaeraceae bacterium
CGGCGGCGTTCGTCCGAGGCGGTCATGGTTCAGGCGAGTTCCAACACCGATCGAAGCGCCACCTGCGCGAAGGCCGGGTCGGCGCGACGAAAATCGACGAGATCGATCCGGCGGATCGTCGGCAGCGCGTCGATCGCCTCGCGGAGCGATTCGATCGCCTCCGGCGAGATCCGTTCGCTCGCGGTGAATCCAAGATCGAGATCGGATCCGGGCCGTTGCTCGCCGCTCGCGAAGGAGCCGAACAGGAAGAGGCGGATGCCGCGGGAGGCGAACCTGGCGGCGACCTGCCGCAGGTCGTTCCAGACCTGCGGAGCGAGGAAGCGGGGACAGTCGCTTCGGCGAGTCATGGATCGATCGTAGGAAGCCGCCGCCTCACGCCCCAAGCTGGTCCGGGTTGAGCGAGTGCAGGTCCGCCGGCACGAAGAGCCCGTCCTTGCGGATCGACTCGCCGTCGAAGCGGATCTCGCCGCCGCCCCACTCGGGACGCTGGATCGCCACCATGTCCCAGTGGATCTCCGAGCGGTTGCCGTTGTCGGCGTCCTCGTACGCGCGGCCGGGCGTGAAGTGGAAGCTGCCGGCGATCTTCTCATCGAACAGGATGTCCCGCATCGGCTGCAGGATCCGCGGGTGGAAGCCGATCGCGAACTCGCCGACGTATCGCGCGCCCTCGTCGGTGTCGAGGATCGCCTCGAGCGCCGCGGTGCCCGCGCCGCCCGCGGTCGCCTCGACGACCTTGCCCTTGCGGAACACGAGCCGCACGTCGTCGAAGCCCTGTCCGTTGTAGACCGTCGGCGCGTTGTAGTGGACGACGCCTTCGATCGAGTCGCGCACCGGCGCGGTGAAGCACTCGCCGTCGGGGATGTTCCTCGCCCCGGTGCAGGGCTTCACGGGGATGCCCTTGATCGAGAAGGAGAGGTCGGTGTCGCCGGGGCCCTTGATCTCGACGCGGTCGGCCTCTTCCATGCGCCGCTGCAGCGGCTTCACCGCCTCGGCCATGCGGGCGTAGTCGAGCGTGCAGACGGAGAAGTAGAAGTCCTCGAACGCTCGCGTCGACATGCCCGCGAGTTGGGCCATGCTCGGGTTCGGCCAACGCAGCACCACCCAGTTGGTGTGGTTGACCCGCTGCTCGAAGTGGACGGGCTTCTGGTAGAGCCGACCGAAGGCCTTCATGCCCTCGGATCCGACGCCGGCCATCTCGGAGATGTTGCCGCTGCCGCGGATCCCGATGTAGCCGTGCATGCGCTCCATGCGGTGGCGGTCGCACTCGCCCCAGACCCGCAGCGCGTCTTCCTCGGCGCCGCCGACGAGCGTCGGCATGAGGCGGCTCGAGCGAAGCTCGAGATGCGCGTGGCCGCCGGCGTCGCGGATCTCCGCGACGAGCGCCTCGATCATCGTCTCGGGCGTGTCCCAGGTCTCGATCAGGATGTGTTGCCCGGGCCGGGTCTCCGTGGAGTGGCGGACGAGGACGCGGGCGAGGTCGCGGAATCGGGTGTCGGTCATGGGGTCATTGTGCCGAGTCGGCGGAGGTTTCGGGGCGTTCGATCCGATCAACTTCCGTCGGGTCGACTTCGGATCGCGAACCGGCCTCGAGGTCCCTCGTGGTCGTCGGGGTCGTCGGCCACGTCGGAACGACCGAAGCACCCATGGCTCGCGCGGCAGGCAACTCCTTCGGTCCCACCATCGCCTGGCTCCTGCGGGGCGACGAGGCGTACGGCCCGCGCCGCATGGCGGCGAACCTCTCCGAAGCGGTCCGCAACGCGGGTGCGTGCCCGGTGTTCATCGCGCTTGAGGACGGCGACTTCGCCGAGGAGCGGCGGTGGCTCGGATTCGAGGTCCGCGTGCTCGGCGTCGGGCGGCCACGGAGCTACTCGGGCTCGCTCGCGAACAAGCTGCGGATCCATCTCGAACTCGAGCGGTATCGCCGCCGAGTGGCGCCCGCGATCGCCGAGGCGATCCGGTCGCTGCGAGCCGACGCGCTGCACTTCATCTACCCGAGCTACTTCGCCTTCGCCTCGCAGGCGGCGAGGCTCGCCGGGGTGCCGGGACTCTGGGAGATGCCCAACGATGTCGGCGGCGGGTATCCCTTCGGAATCAATCGCCGGCTCTACCACCGGCAGTGCCGCGCCCGCGGCGTGACGGCGTTGCCGATCAGTCTCCACACCGCACGAACCCTCGGTCCGGGCGCGGCGAGCGTCGAGATCTGTCCGCTCTCGGTCGATCCGCGATGCTTCGATCCGGCGCGGATCGAGCCGGTGATGCGCGATGAGCTCGGCATTCCCCAGGACGCGACGGTGTTCGCCGTCTGCGCCCGCCTCGTCGAGGACAAGGGCCAGGCGGTGCTGCTCGAAGCCCTGCTTCGCCTCGGCGATCCTTCGCTGCATCTGCTGCTGCTCGGCGGCCCGCTCGAAGGCCCGCTTGCGGCAAGGCTTCGAGAGATCGCCGCGGCCTCGGGGGCGGCATCGCGGCTGCACCTCGTCGGACCGGTCGCCGATCCCGAGCGGTACTACCCGATCGTCGATGTCGCGGTGAACAGCCGCCTCGTGCCCGAGCCGTTCGGGCTCTCGGTCGTCGAGGCGATGATGATGGCGCGTCCCGTGCTCGTGCATGCCCTCGGCGGTCCGGCGGAAACCGTCGTCGACGGCGAGAGCGGTTGGCATCTGACCGACCCGACCGTCGCGGGATTCGAGCGGGCGCTGCGCCGCGTGATCGACGATCGCGCGAAGTGGCCTTCGATGGGCGCGGCCGCGCGGCAGCGGGCCCTGAATGAGTATTCGAGCGAAGCGCACGCGAAGCGCTACCTCGGGATCGTCGCGCGGGCGATCGCGGCGAACCGCCGTCAAGGCCGTTGAGACGGTCGCGCGCATGGAGAAGGCCCCGCCGGAGGGCGGGGCCTTCAAGACTCGATCGGACGCTCCGATCGAGGCCAGGGGCTTGCGTGGCTCGCGGGGTCAGTTCCAGCCGATCAGCAGCGCACCCAACTCGCTGCCGGTCACCATCTGGTCGCCATCGAGGTCGTAGCCCGGGTTCATGCTGCCCCAGACCGAGAGCAGTTCGGCGAGGTCGACGGCGCCGACCTGCCCATCCCGGTCGTAGTCGCAGGGATGGAAGTTGACGCCCGCGTGGGACGCCGCGGGCGCTCCGCTCATGGCATCGATAGAGACGTCGATCTCGAAGCCGAGGGCGTTCACCAGCTCGACCTTGAAGAAGATGCCCGCATCCTCGGACTCAAGCTCGATCTCATGCACCCCGAGGGCGCCGGGATGCTCCGCGAGCGCCGCGTCGATCGCCTCGGCGAAGCTCATGGTGATCGAGTCGAGCGCGTCGATCACCGGCTGGAGCCGCGCAAGCTGGTTGCCTGACGGGACGAAGGCGATGTTCGAGAGCACCTCGCCGGTCGCGGCGTCGACGACGGTCTCGACCAGTTCGCCGGTCTTCGCGTTCCACTGCAGCACCTCGACGACGCTCGCGGTGTTGTCGTCGCCGCCCTGCTCGTCCTCGCCTTCGGCGGCGAGCACGGGAAGCCCGTTGAGGGCGAAGGCCGCGTCGATGCCGGCGATCAGCGAGGCGGGCGCGATCACGTCGTCATCGCCCTCGTCGTCTCCGTGGTGGTTGGCGACGTCGCCGGTCGCGGCGTCGACGTAGTACTTCGCTTCGCTCGGAAGGAACTCGACCTGGTAGGCGAGGATGCCCGCTTCGAGGTCGAGCTGCGCGTCGAAGGCCGTCTCCTTCGCGCCGGCGACGGCTTCGGCGGCGGCAACCGCTTCGGCGAAGGAGATCGCGATCGCGTCGGGGTTCGCGAAGATCGTCTGGTACACGACGAGATCGCTCGGCTCGATCGCTTCGAAGCCTTGGCCGACGACGGCACCGGTCGCGGCGTCGACCTTGACTTCCGCCTCGTCGAGAAGATCGGCGTTCACGAAGGAAGCCTTCCACACCGGCGCGTCCTCGTCCTCAAGACGGATCTGCACGAGCAAGCGATCGGCGACCACGCCCTCGGCGATGCCGATGGCGTCGATCATGGAGATCTGGGCGACCGCGGGTGCGGCGATGATCAAGGTTGCGAGAAGGCTGAATCTGGACGGGCTCACGGGGCTCTCCTGTCTTGGAGGACTTGCCTGGCAGCAGAGTCGAGACCCGCCAGATCGCCCAGATACACTCGGATGAGAGAAATGGCCGACGAGACCGCCGAACTGATCGAACGCTGCCTTCGGGGCGACGCGGCGGCGTGGCGAACGTTCGTCGATCGGCACACGCGACTGGTCTGGAGCGTGATCCGGCGACATCGTCTCGACGACGCCGACGCCGAGGATGTGCATCAGGCGGTCTTCGCCGCGGCGGTTTCAAACCTCTCGTCGCTGCGTGATTCGGAACGGCTGGTCGCCTGGCTCGCGACCACCACTCGCCGCGAGTGCTGGCGCGTCGGACGCCGCCGCGATCGCCAGCGGGCCTCCGAGATCCCGCGGGATCTCGAAGGCGATCGATCCGAGATCGCCGCCGGGGTCGAGAGCCTTGAGCGTCGGCAGATCGTGCGCGAGTCGCTCGAAGAGCTCGGCGGCCGTTGCCAGCGGCTGCTCGAAGCGCTCTTCTCGGCACCGGGCGAACCTTCTTATCCGGCAATCGCCGAACGGCTCGACATGCCGATCGGCAGCATCGGCCCCACGCGGGCCCGCTGCCTCGGGCGACTTTCCGAGATCCTTCGAAGACGAGGTATCCGGGAAGACTCCGACGACTCCTCTTCCTCGCCCGCCGGCACGTCGACCGGCGCGGCTTCACCGAAGCGAGGACCGCGATGAGCGACATCGAACCCGAAGGCCCCGCCGGATCGCCGATCCCGGCCGAGCGGCTCGAAGCGCTCGTCGACCTCGCGCTGCGTGGCGGCGATCCCGCCGACGCTTCGCCCAACGAGCGATCCTTCGTCGGCATGGTCCGCCTCGTCCGCGAGTGTGTCGCCGCCGATGCGGCGGAGTGGCCAAGCGGCGTTCCGATCCGCTCGCTCGACCGGGCCAAGTCGCTCGCCTCGATGCTGCCGCAGCCGGGCCCGTCGGGCGTGCGGGCGTGGTGGGATCGCACCATCGCTGCCGTCGCTTCGTGCCTCCACGACGACCTCACCGCGCTCGCGGGAGCCGGGCTTCGCCGCGGCGGTTCGGTGCGGCAGGCCTCCTTCGAGGCCGAGACCCGCGGCGTTCGCGTCGCGATCGATCTCGAAATCGAACGCCTGACCTCGCCCGAGCGGGGCCGCGTCCGCGGACAGGTGTCCGCCGAGGGCGGCAAGACGGGCGCGGCGACGGCGACCTTCGTGCGCGACGGCGCTGCGGAGACGAGCGCGGTCGTCGATCGCGACGGGTTCTTCGAGTTCGAGATCCCCGCAGGACGCGGCGATCTTGCCATCCATCTTGGGGAGGCTGGCGCGGTCGTGCTGCCTGACCTCGAGATCCCGTGAGCCGCGAGCGGCGGGCACCGCGGGGAACCGGCGGCGGAGGCGAGCGAGTCTCCGTCGCGACGTTCCTCGAATGGGACGAAGCACAGCGCGCGGCCCATCTCGAGTCGATCGGCGACGCCGAGGCCGAACTGATCCGCTTCGGCGACGAGGCCGAGCGGCTCGCCTCGAGCGACCCGGCACGAGCGGCGGCCTGGCTTCAGGAACTCCGCCACGCCTGCGGCAAGCCGCAGGTCTTCCCACGAGCGATCGCGAGAGCAGCGCGAGGCGAGGTCCTGGCGCTCGCCTATCTCGGGCGACTCGACGAGGCGATCGGCCTCGCCGAAGCCGCGCGCGTCGCGGCTCTGGCCTCGGGCGCGAGGATCGAGGCGGCGAGGTTGAGGCTTGCGGCGATGCAGCCGCTCTTGAAGCGTGGCCGCATCGACGAGGCGATTCGCGAGGGTGAATCGGCCGCGGCCGAGCTCGCCGCCGAAGGCGAGCCCGCGCTCGCGGCTCGGGCGCAGATCAATCTGGGAAACGTGCACAAGGCCGCGGGGCGATCGGCGGAGGCGCTCTCGAACCTCGACGCGGCGCTGGCGGCGCTTCGCGGCGACGCGGCGCTCGAGGCCGCGATCGAGAACACCCGCGGCGAGGCGCTGCTGCAGCTGGATCGCTTTCGGGAGGCTCGCGCGGCCTTCGATCGCGCGATCGCGCACTTCCGCGACGCCGCGCAGCCCTTCGCCTGGGCGGTCGCCGAGGGAAACCTCGCCGATCTCGCGGCGCGGGCGGGCGATCTTGCCGAGGCGTTCGAGCGATTTGCCGCCGCGCGAGAGCGCCTTCCCGAGCAGGCCGCCGGGCACGCCGCGCGGCTTCTGCTTGAAGAGGGCGAGGTCTTCGCGGCGACGGGCCTGCTCGAGGTTGCGCTCGATCGGCTGATCGAGGCCTCGGCGAGGCTTTCTGCGCTCGGGCTCGCGTTCGAGTCGCATCGCGCGGCGCTCGCCGTCGCGCGGACGCGGGTCGCGCTCGGGCTCGACGAGGCTGCCCTCGTGGCGCTTCGCGAGTCCGTTCCGCCCGACGGCGACGCGCGCGCCATGCTTCGCATGCAGGCGCTTGAGGCGGTCGCGCAAAGCGGATCCGCCGCGGGCAATCTCGATGAATCGGCGCAGGCGGAGGCGCGAGCTTCGGCGGAGCGCCTCGCCGAAGCGATCACCTCGTTCGAGCCGTCGCTCGATCGGGTCCTCGCGACGGCGCATCTCGCGACGGCGCGGGAGCGGCTCGGCGATCTCGCGGCGGCCCTCGACGCGGCGAGAAGCGCCGCCGACGAAGCGGAGTCGCTCGGGCTGACGACGGTGGTGGCGGGGGCGGCGTCGACGCGGGCAAGGCTCGCGAGGCGGCGCGGGTTTCGCGAAGAGGCACTCGCCGCGGCGCGGCGGGCGGTCGAGGCGACCGAGCGGACGCGGTCGTCCTTCGGGGCCGATCGGCTCCGCAGCGCGTTCCTCGGCTCGCGGCTTGCCGGCTACGAGGAACTCGTGCTCTCGCTCGTCGCCCGCGGAGGCCAGTCGATCGAGGAGGCCTTCGAGGTCGCCGAACTCGCGAGAAGCCGCACGCTGATCGAGCGGCTCTTCGGATCGCTTCCCGAGGCCGGCGACGAGCGCGACGCCGAAGTCGCGCGGCTGCGCGAGCGGCTGCGCGGCCTGCACGCGCGGCTTGCGACGATCGCCCGCGACGACGCGCGCAGCGTCGCGATCGATCCGATCCGCATCGAGTTGGCCGAGACCGAGGACGCGCTCGAGCGGCGCCTCTCCGAGACCGCCGGCGCCAGCGGCCGCGCGACGCAAGACCTCGGCACGCCGCGCCCACGCAGCGCGTGGCGCGAATGCCTTGCCGAGGATCAGGCGATCGTCGAGTACTTCGAGGCCGCCGGACGCCTGCTGGCGTTCGTCGCGCGGCGCGGCGGCGTCAGCGTCGTCGAACTCCCGGTGTCGGCGGGGGAGGTCGAGGACGCGATCTCGAAACTGCACTTCCGCATCCGTCGCCGCCTTCGTTCGCCCTCGGGTTCGCTCCCATCGCCGGCGGTCGAGGTCGAGGGACTGCTCGATCGGCTTGCCGGATGGCTCTGGTCGCCGATCCTCGGAGCGCTCGAGGGCACGTCGCGGGTGATTCTGGCGCCGCACGGCCGCATGCACGCGGTGCCCTTCACGGCGATCGCCGAGCGCGATGGCGACTCCGACCGGGTGCTCTCGATCGTGCCGGCGGCCGCCGCGTGGGCGAGGCTCGCGTCGACCGCGCCAGCAGGCGATGCACCCGGCGAGATGCTCGTCGTCGGCGTCGCCGACGCCGCAGCGCCGCGGATCGCCGAAGAGATCGCCGCCGTCGCGCGAGCCGTCGAGGGCACGCGTCGCGTGCGGGTGCTCGAGGGCGCCGATGCGACCGCCGAGCGTGTGCTCGCGGCGCTTGCCGATCCGCAGGTCGAGATCGCGCACCTCGCTTGCCACGGCCAGTTCCTTCCCGAGGCGCCGCAAGCGAGCGGCCTTCGCGTGCACGACCGGTGGATCTCGGTCCGGGAACTGCTCGCGCTTCCACGGACGCCCGCGACGGTCGTCCTCAGCGGCTGCGACACCGGATCGGTCGCGGTCATGCCAGGCGAGGAGATCTTCGGGCTGCCCCGGGCGTTCCTCGCCGGAGGCACCCGCCGGCTCGTGGGAAGCCTTTGGTCGGTCGGAGATCTCGACACCTGCGAACTCATGGTGGACTTCCACCGTCGTTGGAGTACGGTCGATCCGGACGGGGCACGTCCCTCGCTCGCCGCCGCCCTCGCCGCCTCGCAGCGGGAGCGACGCTCGGCCGCGCCGCATCCGGCCCACTGGGCCTCGTTCATCGCGATCGGAGACGCTTCATGATCGGACCTCATCGAAACGACCCGATGCGGTCGGCAGACCTCCGCTCGCTCGCCGCGGCGGGTCTCGCGGCGGCGATCGGCTTCGCCGCGGTCGCCGGCGACGATCTCGACGATCTCGTCGCCGACGAGTTCGTGATCTGCCTCGCACCCGGGACCTCGCTCGAGTCGGTGCTTGCGGCACTGGCTCCGCTTGCGCCGGGACTCGAGGTGGAAGACCAGATCCCCAACCGACCGATCCATCGCCTCGGCTTCGATCTCGACGGGACCGAGCCGCCGCCGGAACTTGAACTGGCGCTCGAGGCGATGGTGCTCGACGGCACGCTCGTGTGGAGCGAGTTCGGCTACGAGGCCCAGACCGGCGAAGGCCGCACCGACTCGCTGTGGGTGACCGGCGTCGGGCTCGGGCAGGACGCGTATCGGGGGCAGTTCGCTCGCGATCTGCTCGGGCTTCCGGCCGCGCATGCGATGACGCGGGGCGCCGGCATCGTCGTCGCGCTGATCGACTCGGGCCTCGACATGACGCATCCGCTGATCGAAGCGCCGATCTCCGCCGCCGCGGTCGATCTCGTCGACGGCCTGCCCACGATGACCGATCCGGCGGACGGCCTCGACAACGACGCCGACGGGCTCGTCGACGAGATGGCCGGCCACGGAACCTTCGTGGCAAGCCTCGTGCAGCTCGTCGCGCCCGACGCGACGCTCCTCCCGATCCGCATCCTCGACACCGAAGGCCGCACCGACGTCTATCTCATGGCGAAGGGCATCGCCGCGGCGATCGACGGCGGCGCGCAGATCATCAACATGAGCGTCGGCACGACCTACGACTCGGCCGCGGTCGAGTACCTGATCGACGAAGCGGCCCACAAGGGCATCGTCGTCGTCGCCTCGATCGGCAACCTGTCCCGCCAGGAGCCCAAGGAGCATCCCGCCGCCGATGGCGGGGCGTTCGGCGTGGTGGCGACCGATCCGTCCGATCTGCGAGCGCCCTTCTCGAACTTCGGCGACTTCGCGGCGATCGCCGCTCCGGGCACGATCGCGATGCGCGGCAAGGCCGGCGTCGATGCGCAAGCGTCGGTGCTTGGCGCCCTTCCGGGCGGCGCGGTCGGCGCGTGGTCCGGGACGAGCTTCTCGACCGCCTTCGTCGCCGGCGCGGCGGCGCTCGTGCGAAGCCAGCATCCGGAGTGGCCCAACGACGAGGTGCTGCTCGAGGACATCGCCGATGCGGTGATGGCCCCGATCCTCGCGGCCGCGGTGCCGATCGACGCGCTCAATCCCGGCTTCGAGGAGCTGCTCGGAGCCGGTCGGCTCGACGTCGCGGCCGCGATCGCGATGGGGCCGCCGGCGAATCCCGCGGATCTCGACGGCAACGGCTCGGTCGGCGGTGGTGACCTCGCGATCCTGCTTGCCTCGTGGGGCGCGTGCGTGGACTGCCCGGCGGATCTCGACGGCAACGGCTCGGTCGAAGGCGGCGACCTCGCGATGCTGCTCGCGGCGTGGACGGGCGGTTGAAGCCCAACGGTCACGCGGCTTCGCCCGAATGGCGGTGGCGACCGACGGTTGATCAATCGGGTTGAGCGAAGTCCTTCGCGATGCGGTCGGGGCTCCGATCGCCGCGGCGGGAGTGCGCCGCAAAAACCCCGATGAATTCTGCGGTCCGCCGTATCCAGGTCCGCCGATGGCGGCTCTCTTCATGAGTCGGAATCCCTCGGCAAGGGTTGCCGAGGTCCGACGAACCACGTCTTCGAGAGTTGCCATGTCCATCCCCACCCGTTCTTCCGCCTGGAGCCTTCTGAGCCCGATCCTCGCCATGGCGATCGGCTCTTCCGCCTTGGCGGGAGGGGTGCTCGTCATCGGCGACCGGCCGTCGGGAGCCGCGCCCGCAAGCGGCATCGTCGAGACGACCGGTGGCGACGAGTTCGCGGTGGCCCGGCGAAGCGATGGCACGCTGGTCGCGTGGGGTCAGGCGCTCTACGGCCAGACGCAGGTGCCGACGGGGTCGAACCACGTCGCGATCGCGGCGGGTTCCCACCACGGGCTCGCGCTGCGAAGCGACGGCACGATCGTCGGCTGGGGCCTGAACACCTACGGGCAGCGGACTCCGCCTTCGGGCTCCTTCTCGAAGATCGCCGCGCAGGGCGAGCACTCCCTCGCGATCCGCACCAACGGGACGTTGGCGGCCTGGGGCGATCCGAGCGACGGCATGTCGAACGTTCCCTCGGGCAGCTACTCCGCGATCGCCTGCGGCGACGATCACAACATCGCGGTGCGAACCAACGGCACGCTCGTCGCGTGGGGGAGCAACGAGCACGGCATCCAGTCGGTGCCCTCCGGCTCGAACTTCGTCGCGGTGGCGAGCACCGAGCACACCGGCTTCGCGCTGCGAAGCGACGGCACCATCGCCGCGTGGGGCAGCAACGAGTTCAACCTCGTGACGGGTCGGCCGTCGGGATCCTTCACCTCGATCGCGGCGGGCGAACACCACGCCGTCGCCCGTCGCTCCAACGGACAGGTCGTCGCGTGGGGCCGCAACACGCACGGCGAACTGGCGATTCCCGCCGGCACGACCACCGAGGCGATCGGCGCCGGCGACGGATTCACCCTGCTCGTCGTCGCGGGCAATCCCGGACAGCCGGCCGGCCCCGGATTCGAGAGCACGATCTTCTGGCGCAAGATCTCCGACGGTCGCCACGGCGTCTGGCGGGTGAGCGGCACCTCGCTCGAACTCGTCCAGATGCTCCCGACCGTCGCGCAGTCGACCGGCTGGAACCTCGTCGGCACGGGCTGGTTCGACCACGCGCCCGGTGACGGCGACCACACGCCCGAAGCCGTCTGGTTCCATGGGCCAAGCGGCACGGTCGGGCTCTGGAAGCTCGACGACGACTGCGGCTACGAGATCAAGATCGTCGGCACCGTCGATCCGACCGCAGGCTGGCGGATCGCCGCGATCGCGAACGTCGACGGCGATCTCGACGACGACATCGTGTGGTTCAACGACCTCACCGGCATGGTGATGGCGTGGATCATGAATGGCGACGACGTCGGCGGCACCTCGGTGGTCGGACAGGTTCCTCCGTCGACCTCCTGGATGCTCGAGACCTCCGCGGACTACGACGACGACGGCACCGACGACCTCTTCTGGTGGGATCAGGCCACCGGCCGCACCGGATGGTGGCGGATCGTGCAGGGCACGCTGCAGACGACGATGATCACCTCGCACGTCGTGCCGGACAGCAGCGGATGGCGGGTCTGCGGACGCGGCCACTTCAACGACGACTTCGTCCCCGACCTGCTGTGGCGAAACGACGACTCCGGCGCCAACGGCGTCTGGATGATGAACGGCGCCGGTGCGATCGGCGGCATCGGCTACCTGCCGCCCATCGCGCCTTCGACCGGCTGGGACATCGTCGACAGCGGATCCTGACGGGCTCTCTCTCGAGGTTCGATCATGGCGGTTTCGGCGCCTCCGCGCCGAAGCCGCCATTACCATTCGCCGACCCCTTCAGGAGAACCGCCGATGCCCGTGACCGTCGCCCTCGCCGCCGCCCTCGCCTTGCAGTCGCAGTCGGATCCGTCCTTCAAGGTGCACGACCTCGAGCGGCCGCAGCCGCCGGTCGTCGCCCCGGGCATGCCCTCGACGCAGGGGAAGGCCGGCACCGCGCCGTCCGACGCGATCGTCCTCTTCGACGGCAAGGATCTCTCGAAGTGGCGCAGCGGCGACGGCGCCGCCAAGTGGAAGATCGTCGATGGCGTGATCGAGGTTGCGCCCGGCAGCGGATCGCTCACGACCCGCGACGGCTTCGGCGACTGCCAGTTCCACGTCGAGTGGATGGTGCCGAAGAACCTCAAGCCCAAGGGCCAGGCCGGCGCCAACAGCGGCATCTTCCTGATGGACCAGTACGAGGTGCAGATCCTGCACTCCTCGGGCAACACCACCTATCCAGACGGCATGGCGGGGTCGCTCTACGGGCAGCATCCGCCGCTCGTCAATGCGTGCCGGCCGCAGGGCGAGTGGAACAGCTACGACATCCTCTTCACCGCGCCCCGCTTCAACGACGACGGCAGCGTGAAGACGCCCGCGTTCTGCACGGTGATCTTCAACGGCGTGGTCGTCCAGAACCACGCGGAGATCTTCGGCCGCACCGCCCACGGTTCGCCGGCCACCTACGTCAAGCACGGCGACAAGCTGCCGATCTCGATCCAGGACCACGGCGACGCGCTCCAGTTCCGCAACATCTGGATCCGCCCGCTCGGGAACTGAGCCTCCGCTCGCCGAACCTTCGCCTCCGACGCGCCCCGCTGCTGCGAATCCCCGATTCCGGGGTTCGCCGCGGCGGGGCGGTTCGCTAGCATCCGAGGCGTTCGCGGAGCAGGCCTTGAAGCTCCGCCACGGAGCGCTCATGAGCGATGGAACCGCCGAAACCCGGCACGATCCAAGGCGACGCCTTCGCCGTGGTGGATCGATCCGGCTTGCGTTGCTCGCACCGCTTCCGTTGATCCCGCTCCTTGCGATCGTCCCGGTCCCGAGTCGACCCTCGGGCGATGGCATGGCGGGTGCCGCGGAGCCGCGTGTCGCCTCGCGTCTTTCCTACAACCGCGACGTGCGGCCGATCCTCTCGGATCGCTGCTTCCAGTGCCACGGTCCCGATTCGGCGGCACGCAAGGCCGACCTGCGGCTCGATGTCCGCGAGGACGCGCTTCGCGATCGCGACGGCTTCCGGGCGATCGACCTCGAGGATCCCGCCGCGAGCGAGATCCTCTTTCGCATCGAGAGCGACGATCCCGATCTGGTGATGCCGCCGGCGGAGATCCACAAGCCGCTCACCGCGGCGGAGAAGGCGATCCTTGCGCGGTGGATCGCCGAGGGCGCCGAGTACGAGCCGCACTGGTCCTACCTCGCGCCGCGCGAGATCGAGCCGCCGCGGATCGCCGCCGTCTCGAACCCGATCGACGCGTTCGTCGTGGCAGCGCTTCGCGCGGAGGGCTTCGAGCCTTCGCCCGAAGCCGATCCCGCGACGCTCCTTCGCCGCGCGTCGCTCGACCTCACCGGTCTGCCGCCGTCGCTCGAGGAACTCGACGCCTTCGAACGCGAGGTCGCGCGGATGGGCGTCGATCGCGCCTACGAGGTCGCGGTCGATCGCCTGCTCGCAAGCCCGCGCTACGGCGAGCACTGGGCTCGCGAGTGGCTCGATGCGGCGCGCTACGGCGACACGCACGGGCTGCATCTCGACAACGAGCGGGTGATGTGGCCCTACCGGGACTGGGTGGTCGCGGCGCTCAACGAGAACAAGCCCTACGACGAGTTCTCGATCGAGCAGCTCGCGGGCGACCTTCTTCCCGACGCTTCGCTCGAGCAGCAGGTCGCGAGCGGCTTCGTGCGCTGCCACGTGACGACCTCCGAAGGCGGGGCGATCAACGAGGAGTACCTCGTCAAGTACGCGGTCGACCGCACCGAGACCTTCGCGACGATCTGGCTCGGCATGACCGCCGGCTGCGCCGCGTGCCACGATCACAAGTACGACCCGCTCTCGCAGGCGGAGTTCTACGGCCTCTACGCGTTCTTCAATTCGACCGCCGAAGCGGCCATGGACGGCAACGCCAAGGCGCCGCCGCCGGTCATCAAGGTGCCCTCGCTGCTCGAGAAGGTGGCGCTCGTCTTACTCGCCACTCGGATCGAGACCCTTCGCACGCAGCGCGACGGCGAGCGTCCCGATGCCGAGACGCTCGAGACCGACTGGAGCGAAGCGCGGCACGCGGCGCTGGCCGGGCGATGGCGCCCGCTCGTGCCCGAGTCGGTCGTCGCGCGAAGCGGCGTCGGCTTCTCCGATCTCGGCGGCGGCACCATGCTCGCCCAGTCGACCGAGGCCGCGACCGATGCGTTCGTCTGGACCGCGACGCTGCCTGCCGACCTCGCCTCGCCGCTCTCGGCGATCCGCCTCGACGCGATCGAGCACGAGTCGCTGCCGGAGGCCGGACCGGGCGGCGGCCTCGGCAACGGCAACTTCGTGCTGAGCGAGATCGTCTTCGAGGTTGCGCCGCCCGAATCCGATCCCGCCGACCCGTCGGCGTACACGGTTCTGCCGATCGCTGCGGCGATCGCGACGTGGGAGCAGCCGGGCTACCCGGTCGCGAACGTGTTCGACGGCGTCGTGAGCGGCGCCGAGGCCGCCACCAACGGATGGGCCGGCCTGCGCGACGGCACCGTCGTCGGGCAGTCGGCGATCTTCGCCCCGCGCGACGCCTCGCCGCTCGTCGCCGGCGCGCACCTCAAGGCGACGCTTCACTTCGAGTCGCAGTATCCGCATCACCAGATCGGCTGCTTCCGCTTGGTCGCGGCGACCGATGCGGGCGTCGTTCCGATCTCCTGGTCGGCGTGGGAACTCGCCGGACCGGTCGAGTTCGCGAATCGAGACGAAGCGCTCGCCGCGGGCACGAACGCCGCGGGCGATCCGGCGTTCGCGAAGCCCGATCTCGCGTGGACCGCGAAGCCCGAGTTCGTCGACGGCCGCGTGCACGCGCTTCCGGGTGGCGCGAACCGTGTGTATCTGCTTCGCCGCCGTGTCTCGGCCCCCGAAGCGCGGCGCGTGACGCTCGGGATCGGCAGCGACGACGGGGTGCGGGTGCTTCTCGATGGCGAAGTCGTCCACGACAACCCCGCGGCCCGCGGCGTGGCGGTCGATCAGGATCGCCTCGAACTCGAGATTCCCGCCGGCGAGCATGAACTGGTCCTCCGCATCACCGACTTCGGCGGCTCGTGCGGCTTCGCCTTCCGCGTGATCGAGGAGTCGATCGGCCCCGAACCGCTCGAGGTCGCGACGGCGCTCGCCGCGGCCCCCGAGGATCGCAGCGACGCCGAGCAGGCCGCGATCCGCAAGCACTTCCGCGAGTCGGTGTGGGAGGAGGGCCTTGAACTCGGGGCGCAGATCGTCGCGGCGGAAGCCGAGCGCAAGGCGCTCGACGAACGCATCCCGACGACGCTCGTCGCCGCCGAACTCGAGATGCCGCGCCCGGCGCACGTGCTGCACCGCGGCGAGTACGACCAGCCGCGCGATCGCGTGGAGCGTCATGTGCCGGCGTTCCTGCCGGCGATGCGCGACGAGCACGCCCTCGATCGGCTCGGCCTGGCGCAGTGGCTCTTCGAACCGGGCCATCCGCTCACCGCCCGCGTCGCGGTCAACCGGATCTGGCAGCGCTACTTCGGGACCGGGCTTGTCGAGACGGTCGAGGACTTCGGCTCGCAGGGCGCGTTGCCCAGCCATCCGGAGCTGCTCGACTTTCTGGCGACCTGGTTCGAGGACTCGGGCTGGGATCTGAAGGCGCTGCATCGGCTCATCGCGACGAGCGCGACCTATCGGCAGACGTCCGCGGCAAGCGACGAGGCGTGGGCGGCGGATCCGGCGAATCGCCGGCTCGCGCGCGGGCCGCGTCTGCGGCTCGACGCGGAGGTGATCCGCGACCAGGCGCTCTTCACCTCGGGCCTGCTCGTCGAGCGGCTCGGCGGCCCGCCGGTCAAGCCCTACCAGCCCGAGGGGATCTGGGAGGCGGTCGCCTACGTCGGTTCGAACACGCAGCGATTCGCTCGCGACATGGGCGACTCGCTGTGGCGGCGATCGCTCTACACCTTCTGGAAGCGGACCGCGCCGCCGCCGTCGATGGCGAGCTTCGACGCGCCCAACCGCGAGAGCTGCGTGGTCGAGCGGGAGCGGACGAACACGCCGCTGGCGGCGCTCGTCCTGCTCAACGACGAGCAGTTCGTCGAGGCCGCGCGGCACCTCGGCGTCCGAATGCTCGAAGCCGGTGGCGACGATGCCGCGATCGATCGAGGATTCCGCATCGTGCTGTCGAGACTTCCCGACGCGACCGAGCGAGCCGCCATGCAGGACCTCCTGCGTCGCGCCCGCACCCGCTTCTTCACCGATCCGACGGCCGCGACGGCGCTGCTCGAGGTGGGCGAGAGCCCGTCCTCGACCGCGTTCGACCCGGTCGAGCAGGCGTCGTTCGCCGTGCTCGGCAGCGTGCTTCTCAACCTCGACGAGGCGATCAGCAAGGGATGACCGGCGTGAGCTTCCGTCTGAAGGATCCTCGGCCGTCGATCGGCACGGCATCCGTGCTCGCCGCGTCGGCTTCACCTCGTTGGATCGCTGAGGATCCAGCGTCGTCCCGCCTTCCTGCCAATCAGGCGCGCGTGGATCTCGGGTCTTCGGAGATCCGTCGGACCGAACCTCGCCGCGAAGGAACGATCTCATGCAGCACCATCCGCTGATCGAACGAGCCTTGCTCGAGAACCGCCGGCAGTTCTTCGGGCGCATGTGCCGCACGGTGGCGGGGGGGATGGGTCTCGCGGCGCTCGGCTCGCTGCTCGAGGGAAGCGACGCGCTCGCGGCGGGCGGCGTGCAGGCGGCGGATGCGGTGCCGCGCTTCGGCGGCCTGCCGAGCGTGCCGCACTTCGCGCCCAAGGCGAAGCGCGTGATCTACCTCTTCATGAGCGGCGCGCCGTCGCAGATCGACATGTGGGACCACAAGCCCGGGCTCGTCGAGCACTTCGACGCCGATCTGCCCGAGTCGATCCGCATGGGCCAGCGCCTGACCACGATGACCTCGGGCCAGTCGCGGTTTCCCGTCGCGCCGAGCAGGTTCAAGTTCGCGCCCGCCGGGCAGAGCGGCCTGATGGTCAGCGAGCTGCTGCCGTGGTCGGCGAAGATGGTCGACGACCTCTGCGTCATCCGCTCGATGCACACCGAGGCGATCAACCACGACCCGGCGATCACCTTCATGCACACCGGGCATCAGCAGCCCGGCCGCCCGAGCATGGGCGCGTGGCTCTCCTACGGCCTCGGCTCGGAGAACCGCGACCTTCCTGCGTTCGTGGTGCTGCACTCGACCTGGACCGGCCGGCCCGATGCGCAGGCCCTCTTCAGCCGACTGTGGGGCACCGGCTTCCTGCCGAGCGAGTACCAAGGGGTCTCGCTTCGCAACGCCGGCGACCCGGTGCTCTACCTCTCCGATCCGCCGGGGATCGATCGCGACCTGCGCCGCGCGATGCTCGACGGCGTCGCCGAGCTCAACCAGCGCACCGCCGAGCGGATCGGCGATCCCGAGACGCGGGCCCGCATCGAGCAGTACGAGATGGCCTTCCGCATGCAGGCGTCGGTGCCGGACCTGACCGATCTCTCGCAGGAGAGCGACGACACCTTCGAGCTCTACGGCCCCGACGCCCGCACGCCGGGCACCTTCGCGGCCAACTGCATGCTCGCGCGGCGCCTCTGCGAGCGCGGCGTGCGGTTCGTGCAGGTCTACATCCGCGGCTGGGACCACCACGCGAACCTGCCGAAGGACATCGCCGGCAGCGTGCGCGACATCGACCAGCCGAGCTACGCGCTCGTGCAGGACCTCAAGCGGCGCGGCATGCTCGACGACACGCTCGTCGTCTGGGGCGGCGAGTTCGGGCGCACCGTGTACTGCCAGGGGCCGCTCTCCAAGGAGAACTACGGCCGCGACCACCATCCGCGGGCGTGGACGATGTGGATGGCCGGCGGCGGCGTGAAGGCCGGGCACATCCACGGCGAGACCGACGACTTCTCCTACAACGTGGTGAAGGATCCCGTGCACGTGCACGACCTCAACGCGACGATCCTGCATCAGATGGGGATCGACCACGAGCGCCTGACGTATCGCTTCCAGGGCCGGGACTTCCGCCTGACCGACGTGCACGGCAAGGTGGTCA
>CAZTMB010000028.1:0-29347 GCA_964614695.1 uncultured Isosphaeraceae bacterium
CGAACCCGACCGTGTCGATCGAGTCTCCGTTCGCGCGTGAGCACAGGCCGATCGGCTCGAAGGCTTCTCCGCGGGCCGCAGCGACCAGCACCCCGTCGAAGCTGAAGGTCTCGCGATCGAAGTCGGCGGAGCCGACGATTCGGTATCCGTGCGACTCGATCCGGGTTCGGCAGTCGAGGTGCAGTTGCTGCGAGTGGGTCGAAATGAACAGGAAGCGGATCCGCGAATCGGAAAGCAGCGACTCAATCGACTCGAGCAGGTGGACCTCGGCGCCTTGGATGTCCGCATGCAGGATTCCGAGTCGCTCGAGGCCCCGCTCTGCCATGAAGGTCCCGAGATCGAGGCCGCCCGGGCCGATGAAGTTCGGGATGAACTCGCCTTGGAGGCCGTTCAGTTCGAAGTTGCGGCGCCCGGCCTCGAGATTCAGCGGCTCCGGCTCGACGAGGAAGACCTGGCTCTGCGGGTGACGGCTCTTGAACCAGGCGGAGTAGAAGCCCCAATAGGCGCCGAGTTCGACCATCGCCTCGCCGGGGAGAATCTGCTCGAGGACCCGCGAGAAGATGAACTCCTCCTGGGGTTCATGCACGCCGCGATTGATAAGGAGGATCTGCGAGAACGCGCCGTAGTAGCTGCCCATCAGCACGCGAAGGCCGTTGTGCATGACCACGAACGGATCGGCGAAGCGAGGATCCTTGCCGACGGTGCCGGCCCAGGGAACACGCGGGATCCGCTGGTTGTTCGGATCGCTGACGATCTCCCGAAATCGACCGAGAAGGTCGTCGCCGCCTGCCTTGTCCGGTGAGGTGTCTTGATTCATGGTGAGGATGAAAAGAGCCCCGGGTTCCTCGAGAACCCAGGGCCCGTGACGAAGTCGGATGGGCTGCTCAGCGGCCGCGTACGCCGCCCGCGGCGGCCGCTCCGCCGCTCATGGTCGGCGCGGATCCGGTCGGGCGATACGACGGCTGGAAGTGCCGACGCCAGTTGTCGGTGTTCACGTTCGCGTAGTTGGGGTAGGTGTTGCCCCAGTAGGAGTTCGCGTTCGTCCAACCGCCGGCGGGGCCCCAGTTCGAGAAGTTCAGGTGGGTGTTGTCCCACCAGATGTCGTAGTAGGGATCGGCGTAGCCGTTGTAGTACGAGCCGTTGTAGTAGCCCATCTGCGAACCGGGCGGAACGCCCTGCGAGAACTGGGTGTCGCCGGTCTGCGAGCCGGGCGGAACGCCCTGGCTGAACTGGTAGTTGTAGTCGATGCCCGTCGAGACGTAGTGCATCTGGTCCCAGCGCTGCTGCAACTCACGCAGCGCCTTCTCGTGCGCGGCGGACTGCTGCTGCGCCGACGCATCGGCCGCGGCCCGCTGCTGGGCGATCTTCTCCGCCTCGGCCTGCTTGCGCTCCTTCTGGTAGGTCGGCGCCCATTGCATGTAGTCGTCCATCTGACCCTGCTTGGTCAGGAACTCGGTCATCGACGCGATCGTGCCGAGGTTGCGGTTGAGGCGGTCCCACGACTGCTGCACCAGCGTGGTCGTCGCCTGCGCCTCGGTCGACAGTTGATCGAGGTCGGTCGACATGCCCTGCGGGATGCCGCGAAGGCTCTGCTGCTGCAAGGCGCCGGAGTAGGCCTGCTGGAAGGTGAGCGGCGGATGGTCGATCGTCGGCGTGAACGATCGGTAGTCGGCGGTCAGGTTCTTCGCCGCCATGAACGCCTGCATCTGGGCGATGCGGACCTCGGAGTCCTTCGTCGCCGGCCCGATGGCGTCGGTCATCAGGTTGAGCGCCGCGATCTCGCTCTGCAGATTGCCGACCGCGGAGGTGGTCGAGGCGGCGGTTCCGGTCGCGGCCGCCGGAGCCTGAGCGAGGGACGGGGCTGCGATCGCGGGAGCGAGCGCCGCGACGAGCAGCATCGGGATCGTGGTTCGCATGGTCGGTTCCATTCCTTCGAGGGCCTCTCGAGGCCAAGGCGCGGACGAGTCTCCGACCGCCCGAACGGCGGCGGCGAGAAGTCGGGAATGCTAGCGGAACGCGCCGGTTCCGAGACGCCGGCGAACCGGTGATCCGCGGGCGTCGCGGCGTCAGTTCCGGTACTCGCCGGGCATCTCCGCGGGCACGCCCGCGTCGGCGTCCTGCTCGGAGTCGTCGAGGCCTTCCTCCATCGCCCGCATTCGCTTCCAGTCGTCGAGGGTGATGAGGACCTCGCGAGCGACCGACCCCTTGTGCTCGCCGAGGATCCCGGCGAGACCCATCTGGTCGATCAGCCGCGAGGAGCGTCCGTACCCGATCGCGAGCCGGCGCTGCAGCAGCGAGACCGAGCCGCGTCCGCTCTCGATGATGATCTCGACGGCCTTCTCGAAGAGCGGATCGCGCTCGAACGCGGCGCCGTCGCCCTCCTCGTCGCCGCCGCCGTTCGCCGCCGAACGGTCGCCGCGGATCTGGACGAGGCTCCGCTCGAAGGTCGGCATCGCCACGTTCTTGAGGAAGCGGGTGACCTTTCGCGCCTCGCCGTCGGCGACGAGCGTGCCTTGGCAGCGCCGCAGTTCGCTGCCTGCGGGTGTGAGCACGAGCATGTCGCCCTGCCCGAGGAGCAGTTCGGCGCCCTTGCTGTCGAGCACGATGCGGCTGTCCATGCCCGAGGCGACCTTGAAGGCCACGCGGCAGGGCATGTTGCTCTTGATGAGGCCGGTGACGACGTTCGCCTGCGGCCGCTGCGTGGCGAGGATCAGGTGGATGCCGACGGCGCGGGCCTTCTGGGCGATGCGGACGATCGAGTGCTCGACCTCGCGATGGGTCATCATGAGGTCGGCGAGCTCGTCGATCACGAACACCATGTAGGGGAGCCGCTTGGGGATGCGGGCCCGCTCGAGGTCGTTCGCCGGCTGCAGCCGTTCGACGAGTTCCTCCTCGCCGAGGGTGTTGTAGCTCGCGATGTCGCGGACTCCGGCCTCCTTGAGAAGCTCGTACCGCTCCTCCATCTTGTCGACGGCCCACTCGAGGATCGCCGCGGCGCGGCCCATCTCCGTGACCACCGGGCTCATCAGATGGGGGATGTCGCCGAACATGCTCAGCTCGACCATCTTGGGATCGACGAGCACGAGCTTCAGTTCATCGGGGCGGCGGGTGTAGAGCCAGCCCATGATGATCGTGTTGATGCAGACGCTCTTGCCGCTGCCGGTGGTGCCGGCGATCAGCATGTGCGGCATGCGGGCGAGATCGAGGACGAGCGGCTCGCCCGCGGCGTCCTTGCCGAGGAACATCGGCAGCGCCATGCCGTCGGCGTGGCCGCCGGACATGAGTTCCTTGAGCCGCACCTTCTCCTTCTGGCGGTTCGGCACCTCGATGCCCACCGTGGTCTTGCCGACCATGTTGGGGATGATGCGGATGTTCTGCGCCTGGAGGCTTCGCGCGACGTCGCTCGAGATCGCCTGAAGCCGCGCGACGCGAGTGCCCGGGGCGAGCTGCACCGAGTAGAGCGTGACCACCGGTCCGCTCTCGATGCCGGTCACCTCGGCGTCGATCTGGAAGGTGCGCAGCGCCGTCTCGAGCGCCTGGGCCTGCTCGCGGACGAACGCCTCCATCCGCTGCGAGAAGTTGTCCTCGGGATCCTCGAGGAGATCGATGCCGGGGAACTGGTAGCCCTCGAAGTTCTCCGGGCGAGGCAGATCCTCGTCCTTGGCGACGGTCTTCTGGCTCGAGGCGATGCGCACCGGCAGCTTCGCGATCTTCGCGCGAAGCGCCTCCTCGGAGAGCGCTGCCCGGGCGGCCTCCGACACTTCGGCGGCTTCGTCCTCGGCGACAGCCTCGTCCTCGTCCTCTTCTTCTTCTTCTTCTTCCTCCTCCTCGTCGTACTCCTCGTCTTCCTCTTCGTCGACGAGTTCTTCGTCGTCTTCCTCCTCCTCGTCCTCTTCCTCGTACTCCTCTTCTTCCTCCTCGGGCTCGTCCTCCTCAGCCACGGGGCGCCATCGGCGTGAGCGGCGGTTGGTGCTCGACGCTTCGTCGTCCTCCTCCGCCACCCCGCCACCGGCGATCGCAACCCGCCGTGCCCACGGGAGACGCGGCATCGGAATCCGCACGCCACGCAGGCCCTCGAGGCTGCGGAAGCCGCGGACGACGAGCGTGCCGGAGAGGCTCACGAGCCGCTCCGCCGCGACGACCGCGCCGATCAGCAGAAGCAGCAGCAGCGCGATCGAGGTTCCAGCCGCACCGAACCGGGGCAGCAACTGGTCGACGATCCACAGCGGCACCAGCCCGCCCTTGGCGCCCGGAAGCGAGCCGACCTCGGGCATCCATTGGGCGTGAAGGCCGCCGACGGCCAGTGCCACCAGCACCGCCCCGCAGCAGCGAACGATCGGGTGGTCGATCCGTTCGCCCCTGACGAGCGTCACGAGACCGGCGGCCGAGAACGCCAGGAGCACCCACACGCCGGAACCAAGCGAGAGCAGCGTGTAGTACGCCGCGGTCGATCCGACGATCCCGGTGATGTTCGCGGGCGGACTGGCCGGGCTCGAGGTCGCATGGCTCGGCGCGTCGGCGGGGGAGAACCAGATGAGTGCGAGCGCCAGATACACCCAGGCGCTGGCCGCGAGCAGCCAGAGCGAGCGTGACAACCAGCGAGGACGCGACTCCGCAGGGTCGGCGGATCGACGCGACGAGGATCTCCCGGCCCGCGGGCGGGCCGCGGTCTTGGACTTTGCCCGAGCCATCGCGGATAGATCGGTTTCCCCGCGGGCGGCGGGTGAGAATCGCCCGCGGGCGAGCGATCGACTTCGCTACCCTGCCCGCCCATGAAGTTCCAACTGATCGATCAGGTGCTCGAGGAGTCGCCCGAACGAATCGTCGCGGTGAAGGCGGTCACGGCGGCGGAGGAGTACCTCGGCGACCACTTCCCCGGCTTCCCGGTCCTGCCCGGAGTCTTCATGGTGGAGGCGATGGTCCAGGCCGGCCGCCGGCTGCTCGACGCGCGGGGCCGTCGCCGCATGGTCCTCGGCGGCGTGCGGGCGCTTCGGTACGGCAGCTTCGTTCGGCCCGGCGAGTCGCTCCGCGTGGAGGTCTCGATCGATCGCGAGGGCGACGACGGCGAGGTGTCGCTTCGAGGCTCCGGCACGGTCGTTCGGCCCGACGGCACCTCGGAGACGGCGGTCTCCGGACGCTTTACAATGCGACCCCGACGAGCCGAAGCGGTTTCGTCAACCCAATCCGCGACGGGCTGATCTCCGCCGTCGAGTTCAGATGGCGGCATCGATCGCCGCCCGGAGCGATTCATGAACCCCAGCGAGGCACCGACGGCGATGAGCCGAGACGAGATCGCGAAGCACGTGCAGGAAGTCCTGGAAGAGGCCCTCGGCGTCGATCCCGAGGAGGTCACGATGGAGGCGACCCTCACCGGCGACCTCAAGGCGGAGTCGATCGACTTCCTCGACATCGTCTTCCGGCTCGAGAAGGCGTTCTCCACGCCGGACAAGCCGTTCAAGATCGCGCAGGGAGAGCTCTTCTCCGAGAACCTGCTGAACGATCCGGAGTTCGTTCAGGATGGTCGCATCACGCCGCGGGGCTTCGAGGTGCTGAAGGAGAAGATGCCGCACCTCGACTTCGCGTCGATCGAAGGCGATCCGCAGGTGACCCGGCTGCCCGAGCTGTTCACGGTGAAGAGCATCGTGGACTTCGTCGAGCGCAAGCTCGCGGCCTGATCCGATCGTCGCCGGATCCGTTCGGCACCTTCTTCCGACGACGCTTGCGGAGCCGCGCGTGCGCTGGATGTGGATCGACACGGTCGTCGAGTTCGAGCCCGGCAAGCGGCTTGTGGCGGTCAAGAACTGCTCGCTCGCCGAGGAGCATCTCCACGACCACTTCCCGGCCGATGTGCACGGTCCCGCCGATCCTGTCATGCCGGCGAGCCTGCTGCTCGAGGGGATGGCGCAGACGGCCGGCATCCTTGTGGGGTCGCTGACCAGCTTCCGCGAGAAGGTGGTGCTCGCGAAGATCGTCTCCGCGTCGATCGACGACGAGGTCCGTCCCGGGCAGTGCGTGCGGTACTCGGCGACCGTCGATCGCGCCGACGCCGCCGGTGCCGCGGCGGGAGGCGTGATCGAGCGTTGGGACCATCGCGAGCCGGGATGGACGCCGCTCGGCAAGGTCGACTTCGTCTTCAGCCATCTCGACCAGAATCGCGCGGGCCAGCGCTTCCCCGAGGAGAACTTCGTCTTCGGAGAGAACTTCCGCACGATTCTGCAGGGCACCGGGCTCGATCGCCTGCAGGCGACCTGAGACCGCCCTGCGGCAGCACGTTTCAAAAAGACGACCCCGCCCGGGGAGGCAGACCAGGGCGGGGTCGGTCCAGATTCGGACGCGGTGCGGCGGGAGCCCTCTCGTCGCACGCGTCGCTGTGGAGAACCAAGTCGAAGTCACGCTGCACTCGACACTTGAACCGTACGAATCCCGCTTGCGGCGACCAGCGGCGACTTCGGATTCGAACGTGACGGGGTTCGATCTGTGCGCTCTGCGTCGATCGCAACGTCTTGGATCGCGTCGGGCCGCACCCGCGATTGAGCAGAGACCGCCGGCATCCGACGGGCTCGGACCCGCCGAGGACCGGAAAAACCTTCACCCAACCGTGAGGAAGGGCGAATCGGAATCGGATCCGAGGTCGTAAGGTGTCGAGCCATCGCCGGGCGCGGAGTTCGGCGGGCGTTTGTCAAACAGGAACAGGGAAAGGGAATCATGCGCAACACCAGCCTCGGCGCGGTCGCTCTCGCGATGTCAGCCGCCACCGTCGCCTCCGCCGAGTTCGTCGGCATGGTCGGCGGACAGACCAACGTCCTGCTCGATCTCGAACTCCTCGCTTCCGCGGCCAACCTGAACCTCACGGGAATCAGCAACGGCGTGATCGTCCCGGGCAACCTCGGCGAGGGCTCGGTCGCCTTCGTGATCACGCCGCCGACCTCGGCGGACCTGCCGACGACCTTCGGCTACGACACGAACGACTTCTTCGGAAGCGTGTCGGGCTCGATCAACCACCGCGGCACCATCACGTTCAATGACGCGATCACGGTCGGCAACTTCGAGATCACTCTGGCCGGCAGCGGCTTCGTCGTGATCGACACCTTCGGTGGGCTCGGCACGCTCTTCGACGTCGCGGTCACGTCCGCCTTCCCGGGCGAACTGACCTTCGACGCGACCGCCGACCTGCTCGTCTCCGCGTCCTTTGCGCAAGCACTTCTGGATCTTGGCCTTGCGAGCTCGAACCTCACCGGCGCCGATGTCGGCGACGCGTGGATCCAGGGCTTCAACCAGGTCATCCCGGCGCCGGGTGCCGTCGCGATGCTCGCCGTCGCGGGTCTCGTCGGCAGCCGCCGTCGTCGCTGACCACGAGGTCTCGAGTCCGCGTCGAAGACGTCGGATTCGATCTTGGCGCCCCGACCCGGACCGGTACCTTGGTCCCGCCGGGTCAACCTTGCTCATCTCTCCGCAGCGGTCGCTTCTTCACGGGGGCGACCGCTGTTTTTCTTGCTGCCGTCGATGCGCCTTCACGATCGAAGCATCGTTCGCAACGTCGCGAGCGTGTCGGCATCGGCGGGGGTCTTGTCGCGCCGCCACCGGCAGATCCGCGGGAAGCGCAGCGCGAGGCCCGAGCGATGCCGCGGCGACTCGCGGAGGCCCTCGAAGGCGATCTCGAGGACGACCGTCGGCTCGACGAGACGCACCGGGCCGCGACGTCCGACGATCGATCGGCGCAGGATTCGATCGAGTTCCGCGATCTCCGTCTCGGCGAGGCCCGAGTACGCCTTGGCGATCGTCGTGAATCCGTCGCCGTCGCGGAGGGCGAGCGTGTAGTCGCTGAGCAGCCCGGCCCGCCGTCCATGGCCCGACTGCGCAGCGACCACCACCGCATCCACGCTGCGCGGATCGACCTTCCACTTCCACCACGATCCTCGCGGACGCCCGCCGGCGTAGGGCGCGTCGAGTCGCTTCAGCACCAGTCCTTCCACGCCGCGCTCGGAGGCGGCGACTCGAAGGTCGTTCGCCTGCTCCCACGAGGCCGCGTCGATCCGCGGCGAGATCCGGATCGCGCCATTCGGTGAAACGCTCGCGACGAGCGTCTCGAGTCGAGCACGACGTTCTCGCAGTGGTTCCTCGCGTCGATCGAGCCCTTCCGACTCGAGCAGATCGAAGGCGAAGAACACCGCGGCTTCCTCGTCGAAGAGACCGGGCACGTGCGACGCGACCCCGAGCCGCCGCTGCAGCGACGCGAACGACGCCGGGCGATCGCCGCGCCAAAGCAGGATCTCGCCGTCGAGCACGCATCGTTCCGGCAGGTTCCGCGCTGCGTCAAGGACTTCGGGGAAGGAGCGATCGAGCCGTCCCTCGCCGCGGCTCGCAATCGTCGGGTGCCCGCGGCGGATCACTTGCGCCCGGACGCCATCCCACTTCCACTCGAGCAGCCAGGCGTCGATCGGACCTAAGTCGAACGCCGCGCCTTCGAGGGGCAACGGATCGTCGAGGGCCGGAGATGTCGCGAAGCCTGCCGGCACCGCATGGGCCAACTGGAACGGCCGTGGCCGACGAAGCGACTCGGACTCGAGCTCGGGCTCGCGCAACTTCGACCACGCCGAGGCGTCGGGCTCGAAGCCGCCCATCAGCCGCTCCTCGAGCACCGACGCATCCACCCCGAGCGCTTCGGCGGCCGCACGAACCGCGAGACCTTTGGCGACGCCGATCCGGAATCCGCCGGTCAGAAGCTTGTGATAGAGCAAGGCGCCATCGCGATCGAGTCGATCCCAGAAGGACGCCACGAGGCGCTCCTGCGTCTCGCGATCCGCCTCGGCGAGCGGCTCGACGCCCTCGGCAACGAGCGTCGCGAGCGGCAGATCCGGCGGATCTTGTGGTGGATCGGGCAGGAGCAGCGCGATCGTCTCGGCGAGATCGCCCACGTGGTCGTGGCAGGCGGCAGCGAGTTCCTCCGAGATGCCCGCTCGCGCCGCGATCCAGCCTCGCAGCGTCCGGGCCGAGACCGTTCGACGACGTCGATGTCCGAGCAGGAACCAGAGCGTCCAGGCGGCCGAGGCTTCGTCGGCTCGCGTGAAGTGATCGACCAGCCGTGCGGACCGTTCGGCGGTCGAGGCGATCGTCGGAAGATCGCGGACGAGCGATGCGAGGTCGCGCACGCTCACGAGGGCTCCTCCGCGCCGAACAGGCGGTCGTCACGTCGCGATGGCTCGGGGGCGACCTCCTTCGTCGCGTCGATGATCGCCTCTCCGGAGTCGGCGTCGTCTCCGAAGCGAGTCGAGATCGTGTCGGCTCGGAGTCCCCTCGAACGCAGATGGCTCGCGAGTGGGGCCGCGAAGCCGTGGGTCAGCGTGGCGGCTTCGCAGCCGGTGGCCTCGATTGCGCGCAGCAGTCCCGGCCAGTCCGCGTGGTCGCTGAGCACGAACGCCTCGTCGACGCGGCGCCTTCGACGGATGCCGCGCACCAGCATCCATCCCGAGGCGGCCGCGATCGAGGCCGGCGAGAAGGTGCGGATCCAGGCGGATTCGACGGCACTCGGCGGCGCGAGCACCAACGCCTTGCCTCGATGAAGCGCCGCGGTCTCGCGATTGGCCGGAAGCACTTCGGGAAGCGAGACGCCGGAGGCGCGGTACGCCTCGATCAGCGGACGGATCGCGCCGTGCGCGAGGATCGGCGCATCGTCGGGCTCGAGCGATGCGAGCACCCGCTGCGCCTTGCCGAGCGCGTAGGTCGCGAGCACCGCGAAGCGTCCTTCATCGCGGCAACGACGACGCCACGTTCGCAGTCGCGACAGTTCCGTATCGGGCGATGGCCAGCGGTAGACGGGCAGCCCGAAGGTGCTCTCGCTCACGAACCGGTGACATCGCAGGGCTTCGAAGCCGCGGCAGGTCGGATCTGGATCGAGCTTGTAGTCGCCGCTCACGACCCACACTTCGCCGCCACGCTCGATCCGGACCTGCGACGAACCGAGCACATGACCGGCCGGATGCAGGCTGATCGTGACGTCGCCGACGCGTCGGGACTCGCCGTAGGGAATCGCCTCGACTGAATCCGCCGGAAGACGCACCTTCGCCACCGCCTCGCCTTCGCCCGCGACGAGATATCGCCTGCTCCCCGGGCGAGCGTGGTCGGCGTGCGCATGCGTGATCACCGCGGACTCGACCGGCCCCCATGGATCGATGTGAAACCCCCCCGCGGGGCAATGGAGCCCGGATTCGGTCCGCACCAGCAAGGCTTGCGAGGCGATGGGGTCGAGCGAGATGGTTCGCATCGTCGATCGATCCGCGAGAGATGGATCCGAGATTCAGCGGCTGAGGAACTCTCCCCATTGCCGCACGTCGACGCGCCTATCTTCGTCGGCGAGTCGAAGGAAGGGTAGATTCCCCAAGCGCCGGGCGGGTTCCACCGTGGGGGTGGACATGAGAGGTCTGGCGCGATTCCGGAGCGGATACAGCCATGACGGCGGTGAACCATCCCTTGTCCGGGCAGCAGTTGCTCTCCATTGCCGAAGCTGCCGATCGATCGGGGCTCTCGGTGAGAACGCTGCGACGCTATCTCGCCGACGGACGCCTGCAGGCGGTCCGCGTCGGACGCAAGGTCATGTGCAGTGCCTCGGCGGTCGATGCGGCGGTGTTCTCCGGCATCGCGAGCCAGAACGCCAAGAGCATGGTGGATCCTTCGTGGGAGGTGCGGCCCGTCTCGGAGTGGATGGACGAGTGGGAGCGGTTCTGCCGTCTCATCGACGGGCCGACCCGGCCGCTCGCGCCACGGCTCCGATACCTCGCCGAGGTCACGAAGCGCTTCGGTAGCCTCGAGGTACGCGAGTACCGCCTGAAGCATCTCGCGATCGTGCATCGCAAGGCCGCCTCCGACGGGTGGGCGCTCGATGAGGTTGCCATGATGCTCGCGATGGACGGCGAGATGAGCGTGATCGACTGCGTCCGGCGCACCCAAGCGGTCTTCGCCGGGCACACCGAGGTGGACGAGCCGGCGCAACGAAAGGCGAGGCCCAAAGGCTCGTCGAACGGCAAGGCGACGCGGAACGGTCGCACGCGCAAGTAGCGCGGAAGCCGCTCGCGGCAGGCGGTCGGCGCCTCGCTACCTTCCGCGGCATGAGCACGATCTTCTCGAGGATCCTCGCGGGCGAGATTCCCTGCCATCGCGTCCACGAGGACGAACACGTCCTCGCCTTCCTCGACATCGCGCCGCTGGCGCCCGGGCACACGCTGGTGATCCCGAAGGAGGCGAAGGCGCAACTGCATGAACTCTCCGACGAATCGGCGGCGGCGATCGGTCGCTGCCTGCCGCGGATCTGCCGAGCGATCCTCGCCGAGACCGGCGCGACCGCCTTCAACGTCCTGCAGAACAACGGTGCCGCGGCGCATCAGGCGGTGATGCACGTCCACTTCCACGTGATCCCGAAGTTCTCCGATGGACGCGGTCTCGGACTCGACTGGAAGCCCGGCAGCGATCCGGAGGCGGCGGCTCGCGCGGTCCGGATCGCGGCCCGAATCGCTGGTTCCGCGTGACCGCGGACCGTCGGCACCCGCTTCCGCTACCGTGCCGGCATGGGCGTCGACGATCTCGATCGGCTTGACCTTCCCGACCTCGCGAAGCGGCTCCTCGCGACGCCTCTCGTCGCGCGGCTCGTCGATCTCTCGCTCGACGAGGATCTCGGCCGCGGCGACGTCACGACCGAACTGCTCGTCGATCCGCAGCGGCGGGGGGTCTTCCGCATCGTGGCGAGGGAGGCCGGGGTGCTCGCGGGCATTCCGATCGTCGAGTCGATCATGCGAAAGCGCGCGGGGGCGAGCCGTTTCAAGGTTCTCCTCGGCGATGGTTCGACCTTCGTTCGCGGCGATGCGGTGCTCGAGGTCGAGGGGCCGTTCCGAGCGCTGCTTCCGCTTGAACGCACCATCCTCAATCTGCTCGGGCGGCTGAGCGGCGTCGCGACGCGGACCGCCCGATTCGTCGAGGCCGTCTCCGGGACCAAGGCGCAGATCTGCGACACCCGCAAGACGACGCCGGGACTTCGCCTTCCCGAGAAGTACGCGGTCCGCTGCGGCGGCGGCAGCCTGCATCGCATCGATCTCGCCGAGGCGATGCTCGTCAAGGACAACCATCTCGCCGCGCTCGACTCCGAAGGCTTCGCGCAGCGCGTCGCGGATGCCTCGCTCGCAGCGCGACGCGAACGTTCGGTCCGCTTCGTCGAAGTCGAGGTCGATTCGCTCGAACAGTTCGACCGCCTGCTCGCTCTTCCGGCGGGCACGATCGACATGGTCCTGCTCGACAACATGGACGAGGCGACGTTGCGAGAAGCGGTGGCCCGGCGCGACGCCCGATGCCCCGGACTCCTTCTCGAGGCCTCCGGGGGCGTCAGGCTCGAGAAGGTTGCGAGCATCGCGGCGACCGGCGTCGATCGGGTCTCCTGCGGATCGCTCACCAAGGACGCCTTCTGGATCGACTTCGGGCTCGACGAAGTCGCTCCATGAACGACGCGATCGCGGCGGAGACCCAGGCGTGGCGTGACGCGATCGCCTCGCTGCCCTCGCCGCCCGATCGGCTGATCGTGCTCGACGAGATCGACTCGACGATGGACGCCGCGCGAGCCGAACCGCCGGGCACCGCGGTGTTCGCGTTGCGGCAGCGGCGTGGAAGGGGTCGTTTGGGCCGGCGGTGGCAAGACGAAGAGCCGACCGGCGTCGCCCTGACGGCGGTGCTGAAGGCTCCGGACGCGATCTCCGCCGCGCGGTTCGGCCTTGCGGCCGCGGTGGGCGCCGCCGAAGCGATCGAGTCGATGCTGCCGCCGGATTCAGCCTCGACGCGACGAGTCGGCATCAAGTGGCCCAACGACGTGATGGCCGACGACCGGAAGATCGCCGGCGTGCTGGTCGAGCGAGCCGAAGGACGGGCGTTCATCGGCATCGGGCTCAACGTGCTGCAGGATCGCTTTCCGCCGGAACTCGAGTCCAAGGCGACAAGTCTTCGCCGAGTCCTTGCGCCTCGACCTTCTCCGTCTCGTGCGGAAGCCGCGGCATCGCTCTGGCGCGGATTCGCCGCCGCGATCGCGATGCCATCGGAGCCGCTCTTGGCCTCCTGGCGTCGAAGGGACTGGCTCTCGGGTCGCCGCGCGAGGCTTCGGCATGGCGACGAAGTGCTCACGGGTCGCGTGGTCGCGATCGAGCCCACGGAGTCGATCGAGATCCGTCTCGACTCCGAAGGCCAGTCGGTCACGCCTCGCCGCCTCGACGTCGCGCGGACCGAGGTGCTCGAGGTCGGCGACCCCGATTGAACTTCGCCGACGGCGCGGACCGATCTGCAGAGGTGAAGTCGATTCGAGACCACGTCTCCCTGCAGGCACGCCGCGCGTTGCCGACGTCGATCCTGATTGCCGCCGCGATCGCGAGCGAGGCGAGTGCGCAGTCGCCGGTCGCGGAGCCGGAGATCCGTTATCGGGAGATGCGTCGAGAGATCGATCGCCCCGTCGACCAGGGCTTCGTCGACCGAAGTCCGATCGGGACAAGCCTCCGTCGGCTCCCGAGCGATCTCTCGATGGGGCGGAGCTTCGATCGGCTCTACCAGGACTCGCTCGATCCGCAGCGGTTTCGGCGGATCCAAGGCGGGCTGTCGGTGGTGTTCTCGCGGTCGGTCTACGGCGCCGACGAGCAAGGGACGATCGCGATGGTGCCGCCGGGAAGCATCTTCCGGATCGGCGATCGCGAGGCGGCGGCGCCTCCGTCGCCCGCGTCGCCGCCACCCCAGAGAATCGCCGGCCTCGACGGCGTCTCGTTGCCCGGTTGGAATCCACCGAGGTCTCGGTCCGGCTCCGAACCTGCGGGATCACGCGTCGCGACCTCGGGACGAGTCGACTCGAAGCCTCTCGTCGCCGCGCCGATCGACGGCCGGATCGTGCAGGGCGAGCGTGACGAGTCCGACCCGCGCATCGGCTTCGGCGATCCCGCAGAACTCTTCGTGGTCGAACCGGACGTGATGCTGCCCGCGATCCTCGTCGATGCGCAGTACCGCCGCGCGAGGGTGGAGGCGCTGCTCCTCGAAGCCGCCTCGTCCGCTCGCTGAGCGGAGCATCAGGCCGCGGCCGCGACCGCGAACTCCGCGTCGATCCGACTTCGGCACGCCCCGTCGGCATCCACCACGATCGTCCGAATCGCACCGTCGAGTGCCCAGAAGCGGCGATCGACGAGATAGCGGAACTCGAGCCAACCGCCGTCGAGCCGGAGCCTGGCTCGCCACCCGCCGTCGCCTGACCGTTCCATGGACCAACGTTGCTCATGGCCGTCGGGGCCGCGCCCCCGAATCTCGACCTCGCGTGCGTGCGGATCCTCGAAGAGGAACTCCACCTCGTCCGGCAGTGCTCGTACCATCGACTCCTCCTCGACTCCTCAGGCTCAATACCCGTGGCGAGCGCGGCTCCGGACGCTCGCGGCGGGAGGAATCCCGCTTCGTGGCGATCCGTCGACGCTCGACGTTCCTTCGGTTCTTCAGGTGGAGTCCCCGCGTGGTGCGCGAGGCGGCGGCCGCCTGCATCGCCGATGGGACGGCGCGAGACGATCCGACACGGCGGGCATCGGTCGCGCCGCGAGGCGGCTTTCCTCGCGCCGAGGCTCGGACTCGATTCGCCGTCGTGATCGCGACGGTCGCGACGGTCATTCCGTCTGTCCCGTCGTTCGCCACCCCCCAGTCGGGCGGATCCACCCGCTGGCGCTCGCTCGATCCGGAGCCGATCGCCATGCGCGGGGGCGTCGTGCTGCTGCCGCTCGCCGCACCCGCGAAGGCTCCCTCGTCGTGGCCCGAGACGATCGTGGTCCGCGGAGTGCCGAGCGATGCGGGCGCCGAGCCTTTCAAGGTCGATGGCGTGCTGGGTTGGCTCGTTCCGACGCCGACCCGGGTGGGCAGTCGATGGACCGACTCGGCCGAAGCCTTCACCGTGACGGCCGAGGCGCCGGAGGCCGGCGATGGCGTGCCGCTGCTTCTCGTCGAGACGCCGGAGGGCTTCGCGGGCGCGATCGAACTCGACGGCGAACGCGTGACGCCCCGATGGCTCGAGCCGCCGGCCGCGGCGCGTCGACCGGTCGACCGCGTGCCGAGCGGTTCGCCCGACGCCCGACCCGACGGCGAGCATCCGCTCGAGTGGTATCGCTGGGCGATCCTCGCCGATCGGCTTGGATTCGATCCGCCGCCACCGCCGGGAGATCGGGCCGGGCGCCTCGCGGCGCAGCACTTCGCGGAGATCTGGCGCTGTGCGATCGCCCGCATCGAGGCGCAGAGCGCCGGAGTCGCCTCGGAGCTTCGCGAAAGGTTGACCGAGAGCGGGTCGGAGGTCGAGGAGGGGCTGCCGCCGCGCGACGTCGCGATGTGGATCGCCGATCCTCGCGCGCTGCGAGCGTTGCTGGCGATCATGCTCGACGCGTCGCTTGACGAACGCGCGGTGATGCAGGGGACGCTGGCATGGCTTCGGACCGAACCGACGCTCACCGCGTGGCTCGAGTCGAGCCTCGGTGATCGGGCGGTGATCGGACTCGCCAATCCCGGCATCGACACCGCGGTCGTCCGTTGCCGCTGGCTCGATGGCGATCCGGTGCCGATGGCGTTGCCGGTTCCGCCCCGAACCGCGATGCGCTACGGCGTCGACCGGCCGGTCGAACTGGCCGCGGCGGCGGATGGCGGCGTGCTGGTGGTCGAACACGCCGGGATCGAGCGGCGGCTCGACTTCGGCCCCGCGCCGATTCCGGTGCGGCCGCCCGGTCTCGTGCTGGGCGAGCTTCGGCTTCCGTTGACGCTCGCCGGCGCCCAGATCGGCGAGGCGCCGTTGCCGCCGCCGGAGCGTCGAGGCACGGTGGAGTTGCGTCGCCGCGGCGGGCGCTGGGAACTCTTCATCGAGTGCTTCCGTCCGTCGGAGTCCCGCGAGGACCGGCTGGTGCTGCGGGTCGGTCCGGCTGGTTCCGAGGCGGCGCGGCTCGACATCGTCGAGGGTCGGGAAGTCTCGACGGGACCGGCCACCGTTCGGCAATCGAGCTACCCGGACCGCTGGCGATGCCGGATCGAACTTCCCGACGAGTGGCTCGCCGAAGGGTTGGTCGGAGTCCGGGCACCGGCCACGGGCATCGGGCTCGCCCGACGACTGGAGCTGGGCGACGGCCGCACGGAGATCTCGCTCCTCGGACCGAGCCGGCCGCCGTGGCGGAACGAGTCCGCGACGATCGTCGTCGACCTCTCCGCCTGGCCGCCCTCGCCTTCGCCGACGGCGGCGGGGGCCGCAGAGCAGGCCGCGACGCCCCTTATACTCGCGCCATGAACGAAGCCCGGCAGGAGGCCGAGCGGGACACGCCGCGACTTCCCACGCGAATCGTCGCGCTCCTCAATCAGAAGGGCGGGGTCGGCAAGACGACCTCGACGGTCAACCTCGGTGCCGCCCTCGCCGAGGCGGGGCATCGGGTGCTTCTGATCGATCTCGATCCGCAGGGACATCTGTCGCTTCATCTCGGGATCGACTCCTCGACCTGCGGCGAGGGCGCCTACGAACTGCTGCTCGATCCGGAGGTCGGCCTTGCGCAGGCGATCCAGCATGCGCGTCCCAACCTCGACGTCGTCCCGGCGACGGTCGATCTTGCGGCCGCCGAGAGTGAACTCGCGACGGTCGAGGATCGCCACGCCATCCTCAAGCGGAAGTTCGAGGCGGCTCGCGGTGTCGGCCCGTGGGACTTCGTGCTGCTCGACTGCCCGCCGAGCCTCGGGCTCCTCACGCTGAACGCGCTCGCCTTCGCCCGCGAAGTGATCGTGCCGATGCAGGCGCACTTCCTCGCGTTGCAGGGTCTCGGTCGCCTGCTCGAGACCGTCTCGCTCGTCGGCCGCGGCGTCAATCCCGATCTCCGCGTCGCGGGCGTCCTGCTCTGCATGCACGAGAAGCAGAGCAGCCACGGTCGAGAAGTCGTCTCCGAACTCAAGGACTTCTTCGCGCAGGCTCGCGGCACCGACGCGGCCTGGAGCGACGCGACGGTCTTCCTGCCGGCGGTCCGGCGAAACATCAAGCTCGCCGAGGCGCCGAGCTTCGGGCAGTCCGTGCTCGAGTATGCGCCGGCCTGCCCAGGCGCCATGGACTACCGCACGCTTGCCACGCGGCTGGTCGAGGACTGGCGCCGCCGCTGCCGCGCCGCGGCCGAGTCGCCTCGCGCGGCCGAGCCCGCGATCATCGAGAGCGGGACGGCGACGCGAACTTCGGCGGCGGTCCGCGCCAGCAAGGCCGCCGGCGCTGCCCATGGCGGCTGATCCGGCACTCGACGAGGCCGAGCAGGCGGCCCGCGCCGCCCGACGCTTCTGGCGGGTCGTCTCGGTCGCCTCGCTCACGGTCTTCCTGATCGGGACGCACTGGCCGAAGCTGCGGCTTCCCGAGGTCGAGGGCGGGCCCTCCTCCGACAAGCTGATCCACTTCATCGCGTTTGCGCTGCTCGCGGTGCCGGTCTGGTGGACGGGCTGGTTCGGACGGCTTCGCATGCTGCTGATCGCGGGCGTGCTCTTCGCGCTCTTCGACGAGGTGACGCAGGAGCTGCTGCCGATCGATCGCTTCATGAACCTCGACGACTTCCTCTGCGACCTGTGCGGTCTCGTCGCGAGCGTGTCGATCCTTGCCGCGCTTGGAACCAAGAGCGGCGATGCCATGCGGCGCGAGTCGGCGTGGCGTCTCGCCGCGCACGATCGGCTTCTCTCGAAGCCCCTCAACTGGGCGAACCTCGCGGTCGCGGCGGCCTTGGGCGTGGTCGTCGTGGCGCCGCTTGCAGTGCTGCTCGCACCGGCGGTGCGCATCGACGGAAAGGTGCTCGCGATCGCCGGTGCGGGCGTGGGCGCCGCCGCGGGAGGACTGCTGGCGCTCGAGGCGGGGACGCGGGCGACGCTGCGACGCCTTCGGCGGGAGCGGATCTGCCCTCGCTGCGGCTCCACCGACGCGAATCCGCCCGCTTGCGTCCGCTGCGGCGCGTCGGTCGCCGCCGGCCTGTGGTCGGAGCCGCCGCGGATTCCCGGTGCGGCGCGAGTCGGCGCGGCGCTGATTCCCACGTCGCAGTCCGCCGCGGCGCTCGTCGCGATCGCGGCGGCGGCGAGCCTCGTCCCGTTCGTGACCGCGCCCTTCGCGAACTTCGAGCCGATCACGGTTCTCGCGATCGACCTGATGATCGTCGGCCTCGCGCTGGCGTGGGCGATTCGCGGGACGCGACGGCGACTGGGTCGAACGCTCGATCGCCTCATGCACGAGCAGGGCCTTGCTGTCTCGACGGGGCGAGTCGGTTTGCCCGAAGGCGACGGCGGCGAGACGATGCCGGGATGACCTCTTCAGCCTCCAAGCGAATCGCGATCGTCGGCGCCGGCCTGAGTGGCCTGTGCTGCGCGCTGCGCCTGCAGGAGCTGGGGCACACCGTGATCGTCTGCGACGCGTCGCACCGCGTCGGAGGTCGCGTCGCCACCGAGCCCAACGACGGATACCGCATCGATCGCGGCTTTCAGATCCTGCTGACGGCCTACCCGGAGGCGAAGCGTCGTCTCGACTACGGGCGACTGCGTCTGCGTCGGTTTCCCGCGGGCGCGAAGGTCTTCGACGGTCGTCGCTTCGTGCACGTGCCGGATCCACTGCGACATCCGCTGGCGGCGGTGGGCGCCTTGCTCTCCGGCACGGTCGGTCTTCGCGACGCGGCGGCGGTGCTGCCGCGGGCGCTGTCGGCGATCCTTCGTCGGCCCGACGCGGCGAGGCCGGTCGGGCGTTCGGTCGCGGACACCGTCGCCCGAACCATGCGGCCGGAGTTCGTCGATGGCTTCCTTCGGAGCTTCTTCGGCGGCGTCTTCCTCGATCGCTCGCTCGGGACCGACCTCGGGCAGTTCGAGTTCTGCCTCCGGATGTTCGCCGGGGGGCCGGCGGCGGTGCCGGCGGGCGGCATGGCGGAGATTCCGCGGCAACTCGCCGGCGGCGTCGCGCCGGGGTCCTTCCGTCTGGGCAGCCGGGTGCAGGCGATCGACGAGGGGGGCGTGACCTTCCATGACGGTTCCCGAGAGAACGCCGATGCGGTGGTGATCGCCGCGGAGATGGGCGAGTCCGAACGCCTGCTGTCGACCGCTCCCGACGCGGGCCGATGCGCCGGCGCGACGCCGCGGCCTTGGCGCGGCACCGCGATGCTCGCCTTCGACATGCCCGACACCGCGGCGGGTCCGGGCATCCTGCACCTCGATGGCGAGGGTTTCGGCCCGGTCAACCATGCGTGCTTCATCTCCGCGGTCGCGGAGTCCTACGCCCCGCCGCGCCGGGGTCTCTTCTATGCGAACGTCGTCGACGACGAGGCGCTTGGCCTCTCCGACGAGGAACTCGCCGCGCGATCGCTCGCCCAGATGCAGCGATGGTTCGGCGAGCGAAGGGTCGCGCTGTGGCGTCTGCGCACGATCGTTCGGATCCCGCACGCCCTGCCCCGGCAGCACCCGGAGGACCTCGCGAGCCCTCGTCCGCTCGAGTGCGCGCCGCGTCTCTTCCGCTGCGGCGACCATCTCTCCGACGGATCCATCAACGGCGCGATGCGCGGCGGGCGAATCGTCGCCGAGGCCGTCGCGGCCCGACTCGCCGGGTCGGGCGTTCCCGCGGGAGGTTCGTAGCATGCCCTTGATGCCCCTGCGAGACGCCCGAAGCCAGCCGACGCCGCGACGGCGTGGAGCGATCGCCGCGATCGCGGCGACGATGCTCCTCGCGTTGGCGTCGTGCAGCACCGCGCCGACCAACGTGCTCGACAGCGACATTCCCGCCGTGCCCGGGCTCGAGTCCTCGCTCGCCCGAGGGCTCGATCGCCGCGACGGCATGCTCGTCGCCGGAAGGATCGTCTACCGCGGTCGGATCGAGAGCGCCTCGAAGCTCCTCTCGCGCACCGTGGGGCTCTTCTCCGCGGCGGGCTGGGTGGTCGAGGATCGCGAGGTCCGCGACGGCTCGGCGCGGGCGACCTTCGCGAAGGGCGATCGCCGCTGCGACCTGCTGATCTCGCCGAGCCGCATCGATCCGCCGATGTCCTCCGCGCAACTCACGATCCGGCTCGCCGCGCCGAGCGAAGCACCCTCCACGCCGGCGACCTGACGCAGCCGACCGGCCGAGTCGTCGCGAGAACGCATGGCCCGCGAGTTCCAACGGCACGCCCGAACCGTCACGCTCCTCACCCTGGCGAGTCGCCTCGGCGGTCTCGCCCGCGACGCCGCGATGAGCCGCGTCTTCGGCGCGGGGCCCCTCATGGACGCCTTCGCCTTCGCGTTCATGACGCCGAACCTCTTCCGCCGCCTCTTCGGCGAGGGCGCGCTGAGCGCCGCCTTCCTGCCCGAGTACACGCGGTGGACCGATCGCGATCCCCAGGTCGCGCAACGGCTCGCGTGGATCGTCGTCGGCGGGGCGACGATCGTGGTGTCGGGTTTGGTGATCCTCGCGGAGATCGCCGCGGCGGCGCTCGCGGCTTCCGGATCGCTCGAGCCCTTCGCGGCGAGGCTGCTCGCGATCATGCTGCCCTTCGCGCCGCTCGTCTGCCTGACGGCGCTCCTTGGCGCGATGCTGCAGGCGCACCATCGCTTCGGCCCCACCGCGGCGGCGCCGATCGTCCTCAACCTGCTGCTCGTCGCGGCCTCGATCGCGGCGATCGGCTTCGGGCCCGAGGAGGGGATCACCCTCGCCGCGGTCGCGGTGCTGCTGGCCGGCTTTGGGCAGGTGCTGTGGTCGCTGCTCGCGCTGCGTCGCGTGGCACCGATCTCCGCGGGGCGGCCAAGCGGCGAGGCGAGCGCGGCGGCCCGCCGCGTGGCGAGGTTGGCGCTGCCGATGATCCTCGGCCTGGGTGTGCTGCAGCTCAACACGCTGCTCGACGGCTTCATCGCGAGCTGGCCGACGATGTTCGGGCCGACGATCCTCGGCTTCGAGTATCCGCTCGCGGAGGGCTCGATGGCGAAGCTCTCCTGGGCGCAGCGGCTCTACGAGTTTCCGCTCGGCGTCTTCGGGATCGCGGTCGCGACGGCGATCTTCCCGGCGCTCTCGCGGCTCGCCTCCGACGACGAGGCCTTCGCGGACACCCTGCGCCGCGGCGTGCGGCTGGTCCTCTTCATCGGGCTGCCCGCGAGCGCCGGGCTCATGCTCGTGGCGACGCCGCTCGCGGCGACGATCCTGCAGGGCCGCGCATTCACCGCCGAGGACAGCCGCGAGACCGCGTGGATCCTGATCGGCTACGCGCCCGCGGTGTGGGCGTACTCGCTGAACCAGGTGCTGGTGCGGGGCTTCTACGCGAAGGGCGACAGCATGGCGCCGGTGCGGATCGCGATGGGGCTCGTCGGGCTCAACCTGATTCTCAACGTGGTTCTCATCTGGACGCCGCTGCGCACCGCGGGGCTGGCATGGTCGACCGCGATCTGCGCGGTCCTCCAGTCGCTGTGGCTGCTTCGCCTGCTTGCGAGGCGACTCGGCGCAGGCGAGGCGAGCTCGCGGCTGCTCGACGTCTCGGTGGGCGCGAGCGCCGCGCGAAGCCTCGTGGTCACCGCGGCGATGGCGATCGTCGTCGGCGGCCTCGCGGCGTGGCTGCCGCACGCGATTCCGACGGACGACTGGCTCGGTTCGGTTGTGACGCTTCTGCTGCTTGTGCTCGCCGGAGGCGCGACGGTGTTCGCGGCCTCGCGAGCCTTGCGCATGCCCGAGCTTGCCTGGGCGATCGGCCGATCAAGCGGCCGTTGAACGCTTCGATCAGGCGATCCGCCAGTCCGAGCCCTTCGGGCCGAAGCGCTCGACGCGGCGGTAGAGCGTGTCGCGCTCGACGGGACGGAAGCCCGCCTCGCCGATCGCCTTGACGAGCTCCGGCACGCCGACCTCCTGATGCGTGCTCGCGCCGCCGACGTGGGTGATGTCGTACCAGACCACCGTGCCGTCGATGTCGTCGGCGCCGCTTTGGAGCATCAGTTCCGCCATCGGAAGCGTCTGCATGATCCAGAACGACTTCGCGTGCGGCACGTTGTCGAGCATCAGCCGGCAGATCGCGAGCGTGCGGAGATTCTCGAGACCGCTCGGGCCGGGCAGCCGCTCGAGCTCGCTCGCGTCGGGGAAGAAGGGCAGCGGAATGATCGTCTGGAAGTAGCCGCCGTCGAGTCCCTTCGCGCCCGGCTCAGGCTGCCGCGCGTGCGGGTACATCGCCTCGGGGCCGGTCAGCACGACCGCGTCGCCGTCGGTCGCGATGCCTTGGGCGTTCGCCCAGTTGCGAAGCGTGCGATCCTGCTCCTGCCTGAGGACCTCGAGATGCGTGAGGCGATCCTCGCGGGTCTCGATGTGGCCGTAGAGCATCGTCGCGTTGCTGTTGAGACCGAGCTCGTGCGCCACGCGATGCACGTCGAGCCACTGCTCGGCGCGGATCTTGCCCTTGAACGCCTCGTCGTGGACGCGATCATCGAAGACCTCGGCCCCGCCTCCGGGAAGCGAGCCGAGACCGGCGTCGCGGAGATCCTCGAGCACGCGGCGCAGGCCCGCCTCGCCCTCGCCGCCGCGCTTGGAGATCCGCTGCAGGTGCACGATCTCGACCGCGGTGAACGCCTTGAGGTGCACCTGCGGCGCCGCGACGCGGATCGCCGCGAGCATCTCGGTGTAGAAGGAGAAGGGCAGGTAGGGATGCAGGCCGCCCACGATGTGCAGTTCGGTCGCGCCGGCCTCGGCGGCCTTCACCGCCTCGTCGACGATGCGAGGCACGTCCATCTCGTAGGCGCCGTCGTCGCCGCGCCGCCGCTTGAACGCGCAGAAGCTGCAACGCAGAGCGCACACGTTCGAGTAGTTGATGTGGCGATTGACGTTGTAGTAGGCGAGGTCGCCGTGCAGCCGGCGCCGCACGAGGTCCGCCAGTCCGCAGACCGCATGCAGATCGGGTGTCTCGAAGAGGACCCGGCCGTCCTCGCGGGAGAGCCGACGTCCGGCGAGCACCTTCTCGGCGATCGGCAGGAGCCGCGGATCGCCGGCTCGGCGGCGGAGCGAGGCGGGCAGGGCCAGTTCGGGCGTGTCCTGAAGGGCGGTCATCTCTGAAATCTAGCGGGGACAGGGGGATGGGCGGATGGATTCGCGGCTTCGCCGCCCGGTCGGGCTCGGCTTCGCGGGGTTCCGATATCCGGGTGATCCGCTCGACGCGATCTCGATTCCGGGCATGCCGCGGGTCGGGCTTCAGTCGCCCCCGACCCCGGTCGATAACCGCCGGTGCCCACCGGACCGAGGAGACCTTTCGCATGAACCCGACCATTCACCCCGTCAACGCCGGCCCGATCACGCCCGACTTCGGCTGCGCCGAGCAGACGATGGGCCTCATTCGCGACCTCGAGCAGGAGCTCGATCGCATCCGTCATGCGCAGTCGGGTCAGGCCGCCGAGTTCGAGGCGATGCGTTCGCGCTGGTCGGAGCTCTTCGACCGCGAATCGTCGCTCTCGCAGGGCTTCGCGGCGCTCGAGGAGCGCGAGCGGTGGCTCGCTTCGCAGGCGGGCGCGATCGAACGGCGTGCCAACGACCTTGCGGCCCGGGAGACCGCGTTCGGATTCGATCGTCTCGAGCTCGATCGCCGTCTGCGCGAGATCGAGGCGCTCGAGGCGCGGCATGCGACCTCGGGCGAGGCGATCGCCGCGATGCAGGCGCGTCTCGACGCGCTGCAGCACGGCGCCGAGTCGGAGCGTCGCGATCTGGTCAAGCGAATCGGCGAGCTCGACGCCGAGCGTCGCCGGCTTGCCGAGGCCGTCGCGACGCTCGAGGCCTCGCTGAAGGCGGCGAAGGCCCAGCACGTGGCCGCCGCCGACGAAGTGGTGCAGGCGATGCGCGATCGCCTCGCCGAACAGACCGCCGAGGTCGAGCGTCTCGAAGCCGAGCAGCGGGAGTCCGCGGGGCGGGCCTCGGAGACGGATCGTCGCCTCGCGGCGGTCGAATCGAAGCTTCGCGAGACGAAGGTGGCGCTCGAGGCCTCGAAGGCCGAACTGGCTTCGGCCCAGAAGAGCGTCGCCGAGAGCGCGGCGTCGGTCGAGAAGGCGGCGGCGTCGCAGGCGAGGATCGCGGAACTCGAGCGTCTGTACGCCTCCGAGCGGCAGGTGGCCGAGACCGAGCGCACCGCGGCGGCGACGCTGCGCGGCGAGCTCGATCGCGCGAAGGCGGACCTCAAACGGCTTGAGCAGAGCCGTCAGGGCGAGATCGATCGGAAGTCCAAGGAGCTGTCCGCGGAACTCGCGGGCGTGAAGTCGCGGCTTGACCGCGCCGAGAGCGAGTCGGCGTCCCTGCGCCGCGAACTCGCCGAGGCGAAGGCCGGTCTCGAGCGCGACGCGAAGAAGATGGCCTCGCTGCAGCGCGAGCTCGACGAGCAGGCGGCGGCCGGCAACGAGACGCAGGCGCTGCAGTCGCGGATCGCGATGCTCGAGAAGCAGTGCGATGCTTCCAGCGAGCGAGCTGTCGCGCTCGAGAGCGAACTGCAGGCGTCACGCGGGGGTCTTGAGAAGGCGAAGGCCGATCGCGCGCGGCTCGAGGGCGAGCTTGCGTCGGCGAGGTCCTCGACGGTCGGACTCAAGCCCGATCCGAAGACGCTCGCCGAGACCGAACGCCTCGAAGCGAGGATCCGCGACCTCGCGGCCACCGTCGCCGAGCGCGACGCTCGCCTCGAGGTGCTTGCGGGCGAGCTCGAGTCGGCGAAGGCTGCGGCCAAGGCGGCGACCTCGACCGCGTCAACGGTCGCTCCCGCGGAGCCGGTCGAGAGCGACGCGCAGCGGCAGCAGGCGGAACGCCTGCAGGAGAAGGTCCGGCAACTCGGTCGCTACGCGACGATGCTGCGGCTTCGTCGGGATCGACTGCGCCGCGTGCGTCAGGCGCTCTCGGAGCGTCGGGCCCGCCTGCAGGAGTCCTCGGCTTCGTCAGGGACCGTCGCAGCGGCAGGCTCCGGCAGCAGCCAGGCGATGCTGCATGAACTTCGTCAGGTGCAGGCCAAGCGCGAGGAGCTTCGCCAGGTCCAGAAGTTCCTCGCCGAGAGCGAAGTCCGCATGGTTCGCCGCTGGGCGATGCGCCGCGGTGCGAGCCTCGCGATGTCGATCACCCTCTTCCTCGGCACGATCTTCGCCGCTGCGTGGTTCGCCGCAGACTTCGTGTGGCCGACGCCCGGCACCGCCAGCGTCGACCTGATCGCCCGCGGTCCGAAGGGGCAGCCGCTCGATCCGCGGATGGCCGACGGCTGGAAGTCCTGGCACACGGCGCTTCTCACCGATCCGCTCTTCGTCGAAGAGGTCTCGAAGCGCCTTGCGACCCGCGGCTTCGAGCCGAACGACCCCGCGACGATTGCGGCGATGCTCTCGGAGAACGTCGCCGTCGACAGCGACGGGCCGGGACGCCTGCGACTGGTCATGAGCGGTGCCGATCGCCAGCAGTTGCCGATCGTGCTCGACACGGTCGCCACGACGATGGCGATCGAGAGCGCCGAGCAGGCGGCACGGCGTCCCGATCAGACTCCGGCGATCGTGCTTGGCGATCGGGTTCGCGACGGCAAAGTCGCCTACTCGCTGCTCGAGCCGCGCCCGGTCGATCTCGAGCAGATCGGCAGGGCGGGCATGCTCGCGGGCGGCATGGCGGGCGTTGCGCTCGTCCTCGCGATTCCCACCATCCTCATCCTCCGCCGCGTGAAGCGAGTGATCGAGGTGGATGAGACGCCGCTCGCGGCGTGACGCGGTCTCGGCGGGGACAGAGCGACTCGCCCGAGTCGCATGCCGGGGTCGTTCCGCAAGCGCGGATCGGCCGCGACGCCTGATCGCCGGCGCCCGAACGGGCGGACCGGCAAGTCGGTGGGCCCGCCCCGTTGATCGTGGTGACGCTCAGTGCCGGAAGTGCCGCACGCCGGTGAGCAGGCAGGTGACGCCACGCTCGTCGCAGAGCGCGAAGGTCTCCTCGTCCCGCTTGGATCCTCCCGGCTGCACGATGCAGCGCACGCCTGCGTCGATGAGAGCCGCCGGTCCGTCCGCGAAGGGGAAGAAGGCGTCCGAGGCGGCGATCGACTCGAGCGAGGATGCGCGGTCGCCGGCCTTCGCGACCGCGGTGCGGCAGGCGTTCAGGCGATCGACGCAGCCCGCGCCCATCCCGAGCAGCATGCCGCCGCCCGAGATCGCCACCGCGTTCGACTTGAGGTGCTTGACGACGGTGAACGCGAAAGCGGCTTCTCGACGCATCGCCTCGCTCGGCGCCGGTCCCGCCGCGACGCGGAAGTCCGACGGATTCACCGGATGCAGGTCACGCTCCTGCACGAGCAGGCCGCCCGGCACCGAACGCAGCGCTGTTCGCACCGGATCGGGCCCCGGCGGCCCGACCGCGACGAGCCGGGCGTTGGGCCAGCGCTCGCCGAGGATTCGCGCCGCGTCCTCGTCGAATCGATCGGCCACGACCACCTCGAGGAATCGCGACCCCGACACCATCGTCTCGGCCAGCCGTCGATCGGCGACGCCACCAAGCACGACGACGCCACCGAAGGCCGCAAGCGGATCGCCCGACCACGCCCGCTCGAATGCGTCGGCAAGATCCGCGCCGCAGGCCGCGCCGCAGGCGTTGGTGTGCTTGATCACCGCGGCCGCCGCCGGGCAACCGTCGAGGTCGCGAAGATCGAGCACCAGTTCGAGACCCGCGGCCGCATCGAGGATGTTGTTGAAGCTGATCGCCTTGCCGCCGAGGACCTCGCCCGACACGAGCGACGGCCCCGCCGCGTTGGGGTCGCGGTAGACCGCGCCGCGCTGGTGCGGGTTCTCGCCGTAGCGAAGCGGCGTGCCGCCGGTGAAGGTCAGGCGCACCGTGTCGGCGAAGGCGTGGGCCTGCCGGCGTCCCATCCACGCGCTGATCGCCGCGTCGTACTCGCAGGTGCGGGCGAAGGCCGCCGCGGCGAGATCGGCGCGAAGCGCCCGCGAGGTGCAGCCGCGATGCTCGACCAGCTCCGAGGCCACGCGGTCGTACTGAGTCGGCGCGGTGACCACCGCGACGGAGTCGAAGTTCTTCGCGGCGCTTCGCATGAGCGCCGGACCGCCGATGTCGATCTGCTCGATCGTCTCCGCCTCGCTCGCGGCGCCCTCGCGAACGGTGCGTTCGAAGGGGTAGAGGTTGACGCAGACGAGATCGATCGCCGGGATGCCGTGCGTCTCCATCGCCTTGAGGTGAGTCGCGAGATCGCGACGCGCCAGCACGCCCCCGTGCACCCGCGGATGCAGGGTCTTCACGCGGCCGTCGAGGATCTCGGGATGTCCGGTGAGTTCCTCCACCGTGACCACGCGGAGGCCCGCCGCGGCGAGCGCCGTCGCGGTGCCGCCGGTCGAGACCAGTTCGACGCCCGACTCGGACAGGGCGCGAGCGAACGGGACGAGGTCGGTCTTGTCGCTGACCGAAAGCAGGGCTCGCCGCACCGGCACCAGGCCAAGCGTCGATCCGCTCTGGATTCCGGCGTCGCTCAACCCTGCGGGACGATGCGCATGACCGTCCCGTCCTCCGAGATGAACGACATGGCGGGGCTCTCGAAGCCCTCGGTCACGACCGATCGGACGCGAGGCAGTTCGAGGCGATCGACGATCTCGCCGGTCATCGTGTCGACGAACTTGAGGTTCCTCGATCCGGACTCCCAGATCACCAGCCTGCCCGCGTGCGTGGCGATGATCTCGCCGTTGGCCTCCATCTGATTCCAGAGCACCTTGCCGTCGATGCGGTCACCGGGCCGGATCGCAAGCTTCACGAGACCCTCGGTCGGGACCCACTGGTAGACCGCGTCGCCCGCGACGACCGGAGCGTCGACGAGCGGGCTCTCGGTGAAGTACCGCCAGACGGTGCGACCGCTGTCGGCCTCGAACGCCCAGAGGTACTGATCGCGTCCCGCCACGAAGAGCAGTCCGTCCGCCGAAGCAGGTCGCGCGTCGATCCCCGTCACGAGCTGCTTCTCCCAGACCAGTCGGGTCGAGGCAGCGTCGAGGGCGAGGATGCGGCCGGTCGATCCGACCGCGAAGAGCCGATCCCCCACGAGCAGCGGCTCGGCGGAGACCGATCCGGGCAGGCTGTGGCCGCGCCAGGGATAGCCGACCTCGTACTGGTGCCAGATCACCTGACCGTCGCGGCTTCCGTAGATGAGGTACGGCCCGAAGAGCGTGCCCGGCGTGTAGAGCGTCCGCTCGACCTTCTGCCGAGACTCGGCGGCACCGCTCGAATAGGCGACGACATGGATCGCCAGGCGGCCGACGACGAGGACATCGTCGCGCCCTTCGTCCTTCACGCGGAAGACATCGAGCACCTCGTCGGTCGCGTCGCCGACCGGCGACTGCCAGATCGAGTCGCCGCGATCGAGCCCGATGCGGGTGAGCAGGTTGTTGGAGTCGTGGACGAAGATCGCATCGGCGGTCGCGAATCCATCGACCAGCACCGAGCCCGGCGAGCGGACCACGTTGACCTGCCAGTCCGGGCGGTAGCCGAAGCCGGCAAGCCGCGAGGGCGGCACAAGCGATCCTGCATCGAGGCGCTGACGCAGTTCCTCGAAGCGGCGCCGGTTCTCCTCCGAGACGCCGGAGCCTTGCGACTGGGCGAGGGCGGACGACGCGACGATGGCGGCAAGCGAGGCCGCGGCGAGGGTCTCGACGGACGCGAGCCGGCGAGCCTTCGGGGGGAGCGCGTCGTGGGGCATGAAGTTCGTCTCCGCCTCGGGACTCGAACCGGCTACCGGCGGCCCGAGGTCGACCGCCGCCCGTCGCTGCTGCCCACGGCTGCGCCGCGGGAATGCCCGCCGGGCAGGCCGGCGCGCGAATGGGGGAGTATCCGAACGCCTCTTCGGAGCGTCAAGACAGCCGACCGACCCGGGTACGCTTGCCGCGTGTTCACCGGACTCGTGCAGCATCTCGGCCGCCTCGAGCGGATCGCCTCCACCCCGGCGGGAGCGAGTCTTTGGGTCGATCTGGCCGGATGGGGGCATCGGCCCGATCTCGGCGCGTCGATCGCGGTCTCGGGCTGCTGCCTGACGGTCGCGGAGCGGCGGATGGCGGGGGAGGCGGTCGAGGCGGTTCGGTTCGACGCGGTGCATCACACGCTTCGCGCCACGACGCTCGGCGGGCTTTCCGCGGGGGCGATGGTGAACCTTGAGCACTCGGCGACGCCGCAGACCCTGCTCGGCGGCCATCTCGTGCAGGGCCACGTCGACGAAGTCGGCGAGGTGATTGCGCTCTCGACCGAAGGCGGCGAGTGGCGGGTGCGGATCGGGGTGAGCGCCGCGTTCGAGCCGCTGCTCGTCTCGCGGGGCTCGATCACCGTCGAAGGCGTCTCGCTCACGATCGCGTCGCTCGGGCCACGCTGGTTCGAGGTGGT
>CAZTMB010000029.1:0-1488 GCA_964614695.1 uncultured Isosphaeraceae bacterium
CCGGCGATCCACTCCGCGGCGACCGCGATCCACGACGGCAAGCTCCTCTTCATCGGCGGCAAGACCTCGGGCCTGCACGGCTTCACCTGCGACCCCGCGCAGAACTTCCCTGCCGCCCACTTCAACCGCGAGCTCTACGTCGTCGACCTCGCGAGCGGCGAGGTGTTCGCCCGATCGATCGACGATCCTGCCTCGGGTCTCACCGGCGCCGAGCGCGCCGAGGTCGCGTCGATCAACACGCTTCGCCTGCAGGTCGACGATCGTCTGCTCGTCGTCGGCGGCTACGGGCTCGATGCGGACCTCGACTACGCGACCTTCGGCCGCCTGCGGATCATGGACGTGCCCGGAACGATCGCGTGGACGATGGGCGACGCGACCGAACTCGTCGATCACCTCCGCTTCGTCGCGCCGCCCGCCGACGCGCCCGGCGAACTCGCGACGAACTTCTTCACGCTCACCGGCGGCGAGATGATCCGGATCGACGGCGGGAAGGCCGACGAGTTCTGGCTCTGCCTCGGGCAGAGCTTCCAGCAGGGCTACGGCTGCATGCCGGGCTTCCCGAACCAGACCTACTCGCGGCAGATCCGCCGCTTCTCGATCGACCTCGAGGCGAAGACGCCCGTCGCGACCTTCCGCGGCGCGAGCCCGCAGGCCAGTTGGGCGCGGCGACGCGACCTCAACATCTTCCCCGCGCGGGTCGCCGGCGGCGAAGGCGCGGTCGCCGCGGCGGGCCCCTTCACGCCCGGGCCGAGTCCCGGGATCTGGACGGTGCCGATCGTCGTCGAGCCGAGCGGCCTGATGACGATGGACAACCCGAACGATCCCGCGACCCTCAAGCAGGGCTTCGCGGCCTACGCCTCCTCGAAGCTCGCGCTGTGGTCGGCGTCGCGCGGCGAGAACTGGCTCGTCGCGATGGGCGGGATCGGCTACGTCGTCGTCGAGGACGGCGCCTACGTCGAGGACACCGGACTCCCCTACTCGAACGAGTCGTTCGCGCTTCGCTACGCGCCTTCGAGCGACTCGTGGTCGCAGCACCTGCTGCTCGACTCGTCGTTCCCGACGATCGTCGCGCCCGACAGCGGCGAGACCTACTTCTTCGGCACCGAGACGCTCGTCTTCCCGCTTGTGCAGACCGACGGCCACGACATGTTCGATCTCGACGCGCTGCTTGCCGCCGGCCGGACCGTCGACATCGCGCTCCTTCACGGCGGGATCGTCGCGGAGGGGCAAGGCGTCGGCAACTTCCCCAACACCTACGCCTCGAACACGATGTTCAAGGTCTCGATCGCCGCCGCCTGCATCGGCGACCTCACCGGCGGCGACGCGGTCGACGGCAGCGACATCGCGGTGCTGCTCGGCGCCTGGGGCGCGGTGCCGCCGAACGCGATCGTGCCGGCCGACTTGAACGGCGACGGCGAGGTGAACGGCGCGGACCTGTCGATCCTGCTGTCGAACTGGGGTCCGTGCGGGAAGCCGTGAGGCAAGCGG
>CAZTMB010000029.1:1588-11924 GCA_964614695.1 uncultured Isosphaeraceae bacterium
CCGTTCGGCGCGGCGGTGACCTGCGGCCGCATCGGCGGGCGACGAGCACCTGGCGCCCAGCGGATCCTGAAGTCGCGGCAGATCAGCGCGAGGGCGACCCGCATCTCGACGAGCGCGAAGTGCATGCCGATGCAGGTGTGCCGTCCCGCGGCGAACGGCATGTAGGCGTGCCGCGGCGGCTCGCGTTCGGGAAGCCATCGATCCGGATCGAAGCGATCGGCATCCGGGCCCCACACGGCGGTCCGATGCATGCCCCAGATCGAGATGAGAAGCGTCGTCCCCTTGGGGATGCGGCGCCCCGCGACCACTTCGTCCGCCACGACCTCGCGGCCGAGGTTGTAGACCGGCGGGTTCAGCCGCAGCGTCTCCTCGATCACACGCTTGGACAGCGCGAGCTTCTCGAGCGCCGCCCCGCTCACCTCGCCCTCGATGCCCGCGGCACGAGCCTCTTCGCCGATCGCATCGCAGAGGCCGGGTTGATCCATCACCTCGCAGAGCGCCCACGCCAGTCCGGTCGCGGTCGTCTCGAAGCCGGCGGCGAAGAGGGTCTTGGTCTGGTCGAGCAGTTCCGAACGCGAGAAGCCCTCGCCCGCCGCGTCGCGGGCCCGCATCAGGGCCGAGAGGATGTCGCGGCCCTCCGGATCGCGCAGCCGCGCATCGACCACCGGGCCAAGGAACGCCTCGAACGCCTCGCGCATCCGCCGCTGGATCCGCCGCCGCCTCGTCAGGATCCACTCGGGGAGCGGCAAGATCGCATTGTTGCGCCGGCGGACCTCGAGCAACGCTTCGCGCACCAGCGCGCCGAACCGATCCGCGACCTCGAGCGGCGGCTCGATCCCGCAGAGCGCCGCGGTGATCCCATCGAGCGTGAATCGCTGAAGGTCGATCCGCGCGTCGATCGCCTCGCCCCGACGCGCGACCGCCTCCCAACGGTCTCGCACCCGCGTCCAGCATCGCGCGGTCACCGTCGCGACCTCGCGGACCGGATCGCTTCGGAACGCCGGCTGCATCATTCGCCGGGCCCGCTGCCAAGGCTCCCCTTCCTGCGAGAGCAGCCCGTCTCCGATGATCGAACGAGCCTCGCGGTAGTGGAAGCTCCGCGGGAAGTTGTCGACCTTCTCGGCGAGGATGTGCCGCGCAAGCACCGGATCGTCGATCGCGACGAGTTCGCGATGGAGGACCCGGAACCGCACCGCGCCGCCATGCTCGCGCGCCAGCCGGACCGCAAGCGCAAGCGGATCGCGGGCGAGGTCGAGGGCGTGCCCAAGTATGGGCAGGCCTCGCGCGAAGGGCAGTTCCTCGATCGCGGCTTCGGTGCTTCGCGGCTCGTCGTTCATGCGTCCTCGTCCCCCCAATCGGCCTCGCCGATCCCGCAATACGGCGCCGCGTCGTCGACGCGCGGCTTCGAGTCGCCGCGCGGATCGACGAGCACGCCTCGAAGCGGCGGGATCGGCCGGCTCGTGCACTCGGCGGTCATCGGGCCCGCTCCGGATCGACGATCGGCGCGGCGAGACCGGGACGCCTCGCCGCGATCCGGGCGATCGCGCCGACCGCGCTCGCGAACGGTTCCGCGAGGAGGGCGACGTGATCCGCGACCTCCACCTCGCCACGCTCGCGCAGCGCCTCCGACATGCGATCGATCGCTCGATCATCGTCCTCGGCGGTCATGGTGCGGAGGATCTCGAGCGCGTCGCGATCGCCGTCCCACACGTCGATCAGCGTGAGCAGGAACAGGTCGAGCGACTCCGTCACGATCGAGACCGGCGAGGTCTCGTCGGTCCGGCCCGGCCCGTCCGCCCGCGACGCGAACTCCGCGACCGCATGCCAGAGCCGCTCGACGTCATCGGCGTCGCGATGCGCGAATTCGATCGCGGGCTCGTGCGGATGCGCGGCCGCGGCGTGCGCGAGGGCCTGCCGCGCGATCGCCAGCACGTGGGTCGCGCCACGTCGACGCGCCTCGAGCCCCACCGCGGGATCGGGCCGGCCTCGCGCGATCTCGAGCGCGACGAGCAGGCGCGCCAGCGCGATTCCCGTCTCCTCCCGCGCGAAGGAGAGCAGCAACGCGAAATCGTCGTGCGGCGAGGGCAGGCCGCGCTGCCCGCGGTCGGCGCGCTCGATCTGCCGGCGGTTCCAGCGCGAGGTCCGAACCAGCTCGAAGTGCAGGAAGTAGCGGAGCTCGCCGGCGATCTCGACCTCCGACAGCACCTTCGCCCCCATGCGGCGATAAAGCGGCAGCAGCCGCCGCGCGCAGGTCGCGAGGCCGTCACCGAACCCGGCGGCCCGCAAGTCGCGGAACGCCTCGTCCCACGCGGCATGGAAGTGCCCGAGCGAGTGGTCGTCCCGCGAGTAGGCGAGCGTGAACTCGCAGAGCCTGCGGCCGTCGGCCAGCGCGGGCGGCACGGCGAAGCCGTAGGCGGCGCTCTGCAGCAGCGCCAGCCGCAGGTTCACGAGGATCGCCGTGTGCACGCGCCCGCCTTCGATCTCGATCCAGCCGCGCTGGTCCTCCGCAGGCACCCGCGTGCGCACCCGCTGCAGCGCGTCGTCCCAGATCCAAAGGCCGCGAAGAAGCGGACTGGATCGGCCGCCGTCGAAGGCGAGATACGCCTCGGACTCGAGGCTGGCGACGAGCGCGGGGTCCGCCCAGTCGAGCGGACGCGTGACCCGCTCCGCCGACGCGATGCTTCCTTCGCCTGCGCCCGAGTCGCTCAACGATCGCCTCCCGCGTCGGCGACCCGCTGACGCTCGACCCGCTCGATGCGGTTGCGATCGTCGACGAACACGACGTTGAGGACGTGCTCGCGAATCCGCGACGGCTCGACCTGCCCCTCCGCGACGACGTAGGCCTTGTCGCCCGGCAGGAAGTGTCGCGCCGGTGCTCCATTGAGCCCGATGATCCCGCTGCCCCTCGGTCCAGCGATGACATAGGTCTGCCAGAACGCGCCGGTCGACTGGTTGGTGATCTGCACCATCTGCAGCGGCACCAGCCCTGCGGCGTCGATCAGGTCCTCGTCGATCGTGATCGAGCCGACGTAGTGGAGATCCGCCTGCGTCACGGTGACCGCGTGCAGTTTCGCGATCGCCATGCGGACGGTGGCGACGGCGGGCGAGAGAGGCGTGGGTTCGGATGGGGTCATGGCGATCCTGAGGCGGTGCCGGATGGCGTGGCCTGGTGCGCGACGCGACGAGGTGCTCGGCGCCCTTTCCGACTTGCGCCGGCCGCCGATGCCCGACGAGCTTGGCGTGACGGCAGCCGACGCCGGTCGAGCGGGCGGGAAGATAACTCGCCGAATCGCGGGCGGGCGCGCCGTGCCGGATCTCCTATCGTCCCCGCTCCGCAGCGTTCGCCGCGGACCGGAGTCTTGCCGCATGGGATCGACCGACGCGACCTCGAAGACACGCTGTAGCCCGATGCGGGCGGCTCGCCTCGAAGCTCTTTCTCGCCTCGCGTGCGCCACGGCGATGGCGCTCTGCTCGGCGAGCGCCTTCGCGGCGCCGCAGGAGTGCCCGACCGCCGACCTCGACGGCAACGGCCTCGTCGACGAGGCCGACATCGAGATCGTGCGCCGCCAGCTCGGCCGAACCTGCCCGCCGCGGATCGACGCGATCACGCCGTCGGTCGGCGCCCTCGGCGAAGCGTCGACCATCACGATCGAAGGCCTCGCCCTCGGCGGCGCGACGAGCGTGACGATCGGCGGCGTGGCCGCCGCGTCGATCGAAGCGATCGCACCGCAGTCGCTGCGCGTGGTCGTCGCGCCCTCGTCGGAGCCCGGGCCGAAGGAGATCCTGGTGACGACGCCGACCGGGACCGCATCCCTTCCGGCGGGCTTCCGCCATCTCGATGCGAACCTCGCCTGGGCCGAGACGATCGAAACCGCGCCAGACCCCGAGGTCGTCGTCGATCCGGCGCTTCGCTCGGCGATCGAGGCGACCGGGCTTCCGTGGCGAGTGCGCGACAAGACGACCGGCATCGAACTGCTGCTGGTGCCGCCGGGCTCGTTCGCGATGGGATCGCCAAGCGACGACCCGAACGCGTTCCCGGACGAGTCCCCGGTCCGCACCGTCGCGATCACCCGGCCGTTCTATCTCGGCCGCACCGAGGTGACGCGCGGCCAGTGGAATCCGCAGGCCACGGCACCGGACGTCGCGACCGACCTCGACCAGCATCCGATCGAAGGCGTCTCGTGGATCGAGGCGATGGCCTTCGCGACGCGGCATGGCCTGCGGCTGCCGACCGAGGCCGAATGGGAGTACGCCTGCCGCGCCGGTGGCGAAGGCCCGAGCCGCGAGGAGCTCTCCGCGTTCGCCTGGCACTGGCCGATCTCCGGCGGGTCCTCGCAGCCCGTCGCGACACGCCTCGCCAACGGCTTCGGCCTCCACGACATGCTCGGCAACGCCTTCGAGTGGGTCGCCGACTGGTACGGCCCCTACGACGCGACGGACCTCGTCGACCCGCAGGGCTCGGAAGACGGCACCGGCCGCGTCGTGCGTGGAGGCAGCTGGTACTTCCGCACGCTCAGCCGCCCCGCGCGGCGCTACGAGTTCGAGCCGCAGCAGCAGCGACACGACGTCGGCTTCCGCGTCGCGCGCGATCCCTGATCGGCGCCGCCGCACCGTTCACGGCGGACCGCTTCGTTGATCGAGCGCCGAACTGGCACGGCCGACGATGATCGCGCGCTGTTGGCGGCATGAAGCCTTCTGCGTGCCCCCGGTCCTCGCGCCCGGGCCGCCATCGGTGGTCGGCGCACTCGCGGGACCAAGCAATCCTTGAGATCAATCGCAGGTTCGCATCACACCTCAAGCATGAGAACCGACGTCGGCTCGTCCATCGCGAGCGCGAGGTGCATCCACGCCTGGCCGGGATAGCCCTGCAGGAGCGACACGCCGCTCTCGACGCGATCGGGCCACGCCGGCGCGGTCGCCTGCGCTGCGAGATGCCGCGCCTGCTCGCGAAGATCCGGGCGCTCGAGCAGCCGCGCGAGCACCCGCAGGGTCTCGATCCTTCCCGCGGCGCCGCAGCAGAGATGGTGGCGACCGCTGAAGATCGCGCCCCCGGTGATCCGCGCGAGCGCGAAGTCGAGGTCCTCGCGCAGGAACGGCTCGTCGACATGCTTGAGCACCGCGGCGCGGGAGAGCGCGATGCCGTCGGCGCCGGCGCACCAGGCATCGAAGCCCGAAGGCGTCGGGATCGGATCGCCGGGTCCGCATGACCGCAGGTCCGGCCAACCGCCTGGACCGTCACTTGAGTGCATCGCGTGCTCGACGCGGAGCGCTTCGATCGCGAGTTCGCGGAAGTCCGGGCGATCGAAGCGCACGCCCGCCTCGACGAGCGCCATCGCGATCCCCGCGCGGCCGTGGCCGAGGCCGTTGAGCGAGCGAGACCAGCGCGAGGAGGTCCAGCCGACGCCGTCGGTCTGCGAGACGTTCGCGACAAGGTGTTCGCCGATCGCGACGACGACGTCGCGGACCGCGATCGACGGATCCTCGCGGAGGAGCGACATCAACAGAAGCATGGCGCCCGCGCCGCCGTTGACCACATCGAGCGACCGGTCGCGCTCGATCGCCCGCGGCGAGATCGACTCGACGATCCGCCGCGCGAGATCGCGATACCCGCCGCCGCCCTCGTGGCGTCCAAGCGCCCAGCACGCCGCGAGCAGCCCGCAGCGCTCGCCCATGCCCGAGACCGGCTCCAGTTCGAAGATCGAGGCGATGCGTCGCGGATCCCGTCGCATCAGCTCGGCGTGCCAGCCGACGCTCGCCCTCGCCAGCTCGAGCAGTTCGCGGCGGCCGAAGCGGCGGTAGGCCGCTTCGAGCAGGAGCACGATCCCGCCGCGGCCCGAATAGAGACCCGGCCGCAGCGCGGTCGGCTTGATCGCTCCGGTCGTCGGATCGAGCACCGCGTCGATCCAGCTCGCCTGATCGGTCCCGCTGCGGATCGCCGAGGACTCGAGACGATCGAGCATCGCGACGACGAATGCGTCGATCTCCGCCTCGCCCGCCGGCCGCTTCGCGAGCGTCTCCGCGGTCGCCTCGGCCCGGCCCCCGCGCACGAGCAGCAGCTCCTGCATCGAGAGATGCGCCGAGACGTAGCTCGACTCGATCAGGCGGACCTGCTGCGCGAGGTCGTCCTCGCCCATCGCATCGAGCTGCCTCTTCGAGGTCTCCGCCGCCGAGCTCGCGAGGTCCGCCGGCTCGATCGGCCGCGGCGATCCGTCCACCGGATCGAGCTCGTGGTAGCGCGTCTCGCCCACCCGCGCGACGAAGTAGGGCACGTCGCCGCGGAGGATCGCGTCGCTCTCGACATCGCAGATCGCTTCGACGATCTCGACCGTGCGCGTCGGCATCGTCTCCCACTGGCTCGAGCCGACCCGCAGCCGCTCGGCGCGGATCCAGCGATCGACGCCCGAACTCGCCACCTTCGCATCGCAGGTCTCGAAGCCGAGCCGCACATAGACGTTGGTCGGGCGATTGATCGCGCGGGCCCACGCCGACGCGATCGCTCCGCCGAGATCGGCTCGCTCGGCCCACGAGCCGCGAAGCGCGAGAATCGCGCGGTAGCCCGCGCGGTAGCCCTCGACCACCTCGCCGCGATGGGCCATCGGATCGATCGCGCTGCCGTCGGCGAGCGTCGGCCGCGATTGCGTCTCGGGATCGTCGTCGGATGGCGCTTCCGCCGGTTCGTCCTCCCAGCGCGGGAAGTCGGTGCAGGCGTGGGCGAGGCGACGCGATCCGGCCGTGGCGGCGCCGCCGCCGAGCGCTCCGATGTTCCGCAGGCCGCCGCGGCCGTCGCGCCGCGCAAAGACCTGCGGCAGGAGCAGCGTCCGCGTCACCGAGCGGGCGACCAGTTCGACCGCCGGCTCCCGCGCGGTCGCCGGATCGGCCGAGATCGGTTCGCCCACGGTGATCGTCTCGAGATCGATCGCGACCGGTTCCGGACCGGCCGCGACGAGGTTCTCCGAGTGGAAGTCGTTGCCCTGCAGCGCGTGCACGATCGCGAGCGTCGCGCCGGTGCGGCGATGGAAGGTGCGAAGCTCCGCGAGATCGCGGCACGCTCGACGCGGCACGAACTCCATCCAGCCATGCGTGCCGCGATCGAGGACCTTCGCCGCACGAAGCCTGAACTCCGGCTCGACCGCGCCGTTGAACGCTTCGACGATCCGGCACCAGCCCGCGTCGATCGACATCGAGCGCGGCTTGTAGACCGCCACGCCGTGCTCGAAGCGGCAGACCATGACGGCGCGACCACCGTTGTGGCTGTCGGAGATGCCGCGCCCGCCGCCAACGAGGGCGCCGAGCGGGCGTCCGCCGTTGAAGGCCTGCTCGATCGCAGCGCGATCGGCCTCGAGCCGCTCGGCCAGTTCACGAAGCGCGCCGATCCAGAAGATCACCCGCGTCGCGACCAGCCGCGCGAGCGCTGGATGGCGACGCATGAACGCCGCGCCGCCCTCGGCGAGCGCCTCTTCGACGACCGCGGCATAGGCCTCGCGCGGCGGCGGATCCTCGAGCAGCCGCAGGAACTGCTCGTTGGTCGAGTAGGTCTCGGCGCGTCGCGCTTCGAACGCCGCTTCGAGCGTGGCCCGCACGCACCGCACGAGGTCGGCGGTGAGCCCGTGGCGCTCGGTCTGCAGGACCGCCGCGCCGAGCACGTGGTCGATCTTCGGCGACTGCCGGCGCAGCTCGCTCGTCGCGAACTCGACCCACGGCACCACTGCATGGGCGAAGCGCATCGGCTCGCGGCCGCTGGCATCGGTGCCCCCGCCCTTTGCGGATCCATCCGGCAGGACCGGCCAGCCTGCGTCATCGCGCTCGATCCGCTGCGCCAGCACGCCCTCGCAGATCGACCACCACGACGGCGGCGGCCCCTCGACCCGATCAAGGTCGCCCAGGATCGCCGGCAGTTCCGATTCGGCGACGCCCAACTGCGCGAGCCGCGTCGCGAACGCCGCATCGTCGGCGCCGATCGCCCGTCGCCAGGCGCGGATCCTCGCCTCGGCACGGGTCGGGTTCGGGCGAAACGACGCCGGACTGCGGCGATGGAGCGCGATCCGCTCGGGCACGGTGAGCGAGCCCGCGACGACTTCGGCCGCGAGGTCGTTCAGGGCGTGGCCGGCGGGCGGCGCGGTCGATCGGTCGGCGGTGCGGTGCATCGGAGCTCGGATGGGGCGCGGGGGCGGCGGAAGCCGCGGACGGTAGCCCCGGGCCGGACCGGCCCGCCGCGATCGGGTGTCTCCCGAAGACAGTCCATTGCAACCTGACTTGCACCGACGGACTCTCGCGGCGTAGGACTTGCCTAACGACGATCGCGTCTCAGCGGGTACGCCGGGCGCGACTTGAACAGCGACTTCCATTCCCGGAACTGCCATGCACCAACTCGACACCATCCTCGCCGCGATTCTCAAGGACCCGTCCCTCAAGGCGAAGCTGATCGCCAACCCCGTGGCGGTCCTCGCCGAGCATGGCGTGAAGGTCCCCGCCGGCATGACCATCAAGGTCGTCGAGAACACCCCGAGCGTCTTCCACCTCGTCCTGCCGCACACCCCGGCGACCACCGGTGAACTCTCCGACGACGAACTCGCCTCGGCCGCGGGTGGCTGGGTGGACGGGGGGACGGATGGGAGCGGCAACGTGCACTGCACGGTCCCTAACTGATTCATCGCTTCTCCAACGCTCTTCGCACTTCCGTTTCCATCGGTCTCGCCGCCCTTCACGGGAGCCTCCCATGGCCAACCTCGCCCAAATCGTCGGCACCTGCCTCAAGAGTCCCGAACTCAAGGCGAAGCTGATCGCCAACCCGGTGGCGGTGCTCGCCGAGCATGGCGTGAAGGTCCCCGCCGGCTTCACCGTCAAGGTCGTCGAGAACACCGCGAGCGTCTTCCACCTCGTCCTCCCGAACACCTCGGCGTCCGGCGCGGTCGCCGACGAGGAGCTCGCGGCGGCGGCCGGAGGTGGCTGGTCCGACCCGGATCGGGAGACCGGCTACTCCTTCTGCTCCCCCTGCTGATGGCCGACGCACGCGACGTGATCGGGCCGGAGGTTCGCGTCACTTCGTGATGCACCTGCTTGACCCCAAGACCTTCTCGCCGACCCGCCGCGGTCTGCCGGATCGATGGAGACACCCGTGAAGACACTTCCCGAAATCGTCCGCGCCTGCCTCAAGGACCCCGCACTCAAGGCGAAGCTGATCGCCGACCCCAAGGCGGTCCTTGCCGAGCACGGCATCAAGGTCCCCGCCGGCTTCACCGTCAAGGTCGTCGAGAACACCCCGAGCGTCTTCCACCTCGTGCTGCCCAAGGCGGCCGCGTCGGGCGAACTCTCCGACGAGGAACTCGCGGCCGCCGCGGGCGGCTGGGACGACCCGATTGGTGATCTGGTGAGTGCGTGGGGCTACGACTGCTGAGCTGACGTCGACGGCCGGGGCGATCCCGGCCGCAACCAGGCCGGATCTTCGCCGTCCCGCGTGAGAAGCCCGCTTGGAACCAAGACCCTTTCGGCGATCTGCTGCCGTCGGTCGGTTCGTATGGAGACACCCATGACCACACTTCCCGAAGTCGTCCGCGGCTGCCTCAAGGACCCCGCGCTCAAGGCGAAGCTGATCGCGGATCCGGCGGCCTTCCTCGCCGAGCACGGCCTTGAGGTTCCCGCCGGCATCACCGTCAAGGTCGTCGAGAACACCCCGAGCGTCTTCCACCTCGTGCTGCCCAAGGCGGCCGCGTCGGGCGAACTCTCCGACGAGGAACTCGCGGCCGCCGCGGGCGGCTGGGACGACCCGATTGGTGATCTGGTGAGTGCGTGGGGCTACGACTGCTGAGCTGACGTCGACGGCCGGGGCGATCCCGGCCGCAACCAGGCCGGATCTTCGCCGTCCCGCGTGAGAAGCCCGCTTGGAACCAAGACCCTTTCGGCGATCTGCTGCCGTCGGTCGGTTCGTATGGAGACACCCATGACCACACTTCCCGAAGTCGTCCGCGGCTGCCTCAAGGACCCCGCGCTCAAGGCGAAGCTGATCGCGGATCCGGCGGCCTTCCTCGCCGAGCACGGCCTCGAGGTTCCCGCCGGCATCACCATCAAGGTCGTCGAGAACACCGCAAGCGTCTTCCATCTCGTGCTGCCGAACACTTCGGCGTCGGGCAGCCTCTCCGACGAGGAACTCGCCGCCGCAGCCGGCGGCGGGGGCTGGCTTGGTGGCGAGTCGGTCGGCTGCCACCCCGGCGGCCACTGAGTTCAGCCGGTCGGCGGTGCTTCGGACGCGGGCCACGTCACGCGGTTGGCGCTCGCTTCGCTCGGCAGGCGGTCGTTTGGACGAGATCGCCTTGCTGGATCGGTTGGACTCCACACCGCG
>CAZTMB010000029.1:12024-29276 GCA_964614695.1 uncultured Isosphaeraceae bacterium
CAGGCGGTCGTTTGGACGAGATCGCCTTGCTGGATCGGTTGGACTCCACACCGCGAAGCGCTGCGGCTGCGGCGGATGCTTCGCGTGTGCACCGCGAGGGCCGTCGGCGTCAACGCCACGCACACCGTTCGGACGCCACGGGGCGCGAACCGGACGCCGCCCGTTTCGGTCCGTGTCCCATGGAGTGCCTATGAGGCCCATGCGGCGCATCAGGCCCATCGAATCACGCACCCGCGCAGCGCTGCACCGGCGGCGGATGCCCGGCGTAGAGCAAGCCGCTCGAGCGGACGGGGCGGTTCGCGTCGGCGAACCGAACACCGACCGTTCCACCGGTCCGGACCGGGGCTGTCTTCGGAAGACAGCACTTGGTCTTCCGCGTCGCACTTCTGCTTCCTTCGGGCGTAGGTTCCCGCTCGCCGGTCGAGGCCCCGCCGATCCATGCGTCATGGAACCGTCGGCCTCGCCACCCATCCACAGGAGCGCCTCGAATGGCCAACCTCGCACACGTCATCCAGACCTGCCTCAAGGACCCCGCGCTCAAGGCGAAGTTGATCGCCAATCCCGCCTCGGTCCTCTCCGAGCACGGCGTCAAGATCCCCGCCGGCATGACCGTGAAGGTCGTCGAGAACACCTCGAAGGTCTTCCACCTCGTCCTGCCGAACACCGCCGCGGGCACCGGCAAGCTCTCCGACGAGGAACTCGCGTCGGCGGCGGGCGGCTGGAATCCCTACGACACCGAGACCAGCACCACGTGCTGCTGCCACGGGGGTTGATGACCGATCGCGACGCCGCGCGAGCCCATCCTCACGGCGGGTCTTTCATCGATCCGTTCGAGTGCGACGGATCGCGGTGCGGCGATCGAACGTGAAGTCGATCCGCGGTGCCTGCCCATCCCGGCGGCGCCGCGGATCGTTCGCGTTGGCGCCCCTGCGCACCGCTCGACCACAGATCGGTCGGATGCTGCTATGACTCGTCCGCAGGTCGCGTCGGCGTCACGAGTCCACGGCGACGTTCGCACGCGGTCGTGACGAACGAGGAAGGAAGCCGATCGCGTGTCGCAACGCAATCTCCAAAGCCTTGCCCGCGCGGACGCGGTCCAGAACTTCGCCTCCGCCGAACAGCTCGACCAGCGGCTCGTCGTCGTGCGCAGCCGCGCGTGGATCTTCCTGCTGATGGCGACCGCGGCGCTGGCGATCGCGATCGCCTGGGGCTTCCTCGGTCGGGTCCCCCGATTCGTCGACGGACAGGGCGTGATCGTGCCCGCGGGCGCCCAGCCGGTCGAGGTCGACAGCCCCTTCGCCTTCGGCGGCGTGGTCGACATCCTCGTCGAGGAGGACATGAAGGTCCGCGCCGGCGACCCCATGGTCCGCATCCGCAACCCCGAGATCGAGGATGCGATCCGCAACGCGAGCGAAGTGCTCGCCTCGCTCGAGGCGCAGGATGCGGCCCTGGCCATCGAAGAGGATGCGCTGCTCGCGAAGCAGCGCGAGGCGACCGACCGGCAGATCGCCTCCGCGGAGGAGTCCAAGCGGCTGACCGGCCAGCTCGTCGAGTACCTCGAGCGGGAACTCAAGGATCTCGATGAACTCGTGCAGCAGCAGCTCATTCCCCGCTCGCAGCTCGTGCAGGCGCGGTCGGTGCTCTTCTCCTCGCTGCAGCAGATGGCCCAGCAGGAGTCGATGGTCGCGCAGGCCAGCGCGTCGTTCCAGCAGATGCAGTCCACCGTGCAGCAGGGCCGCCTGCAGCGGCGGCAGTCGATCCTCGCCGCGGAGGGCTCGCTCAAGGCCGCCGAGACGCGGCTGCGGCAATCGACCGTCGTGCATGCGCCGATCGACGGCGTGGTGATCGCGCTGATGGCCGACACCGGTTCGTCGATCCGCGCCGGCGAGGCGATCGCCCGCATTCGCCCGCGGGTCGACGCGGAGAAGGTGCCGATCGTCGCGACCTGCTACGTGCCCTTCGGCGCGGGCAAGCAGGTGCGGATCGGCATGCCGGTGCGGATCAGCCTGCCCTTCGCCCCGCCCTCGCGCTACGGCTACGTGACCGGCGAGGTGACGTGGGTGAGCGAGTACGTCGCGGAGGGCTCCGCGGCGGTCTATCTCGGCAGCGCCGAACTCGCGCAGACGCTCTCGCGATCGCTCGGAGCGATGATCGAACTCGTCGTGCAGATCGACGCGGATCCTTCGACGCCGACCGGCCTCAAGTGGACGAGCCGCGAGGGCTATCCCGAGCCGGTCGAGTTCCCGCTTCTCTGCGGCGTGCAGATCGCCACCCGCGAGGACCGCCCGATCGACCTGCTGCTGCCGTGGGTCAAGGACCTCCTCGGCATCGACCAGGCGCCGCCGATCCCGGGGACGCAGGCCGCTCCATGACCGCGCGACGTCCGAGCCGCGGGCCGCGGGGGCTTGCGAAGACCCCGACGATCCTCCAGATGGAGGCGGTCGAGTGCGGCGCGGCGAGCCTTGCGATGGTGCTCGCCCACTACGGGCGTTGGATCCCGCTCGAACAGCTTCGCGTCGACTGCGGGGTGTCGCGCGACGGCTCGAACGCGGCGCAGCTCGCGAAGGCCGCGCGGCGCCACGGCCTCGAGGCGCAGGGACGCCGTCACGAGATCGAGACCCTCCGCAACAACGCCCCGCGGCCCTGCATCCTCTTCTGGGGCTTCGGGCACTTCGTCGTCTTCGAGGGCTACCGAGGCGGGCGCTATCGCCTGAACGATCCCGCGGGCGGACGCCGCTGGGTCGACGAGCGCGAGTTCTCGAAGGCCTTCACCGGCATCGTGATCGAGATGAAGCCCGGCCCCGAGTTCCGCCGCAGCGGAAGCCCGCCGAGCCTGCTGCGGGGCGTGAAGTCGTGGATGCGCGGCAACTTCGCCGCGGGCGCCTTCGCGGTCGCCTGCGGCGCGATCGCAAGCGTGCCCGCGGCGATCATCCCGGGCCTCGTCGCCACCTTCATCGACGGCGTGGTGCAGGAGGGCTCCTCGTCGTGGGCGGCCTGGATCGTCGGCGGCATGCTCCTCATGCTCGCGCTCCAGCTTGCCGTGACGCTGCTGCAGGGCGTGGTGCTCAACCGGCTCGTGCTGCGGATGTTCCTCGTCCAGTCGATCCGCATGGCCGAGCAGCTGCTGTCGCTGCCGATGCGCTTCCATCAGCAGCGGAGCGTCGGCGACCTCGTCTCGCGCTTCACCTCGAACCAGCAGATCGCCGCGAGCCTCGGCAACCAGATCCTCCTCGGCCTCGCGAACGTCGCGACCGCGACGGTCTACGCCGCCGCGCTCATCGCGATGAGCCCCGTGATCGGCGCGATCGCGGTGCTCGCGACGATCGGCATGCTGGCGGCGATCCGCGCGACCAACAACCGCGTGGTCGACCGCTCGACCGCGATGCAGCGCGAGGTCGGCCGGCAGTACGGCGTGCTGATGGCGATGCTGCGGGCGCTTCCCGAGATCAAGGCGACGAGCCGCGAGGGCGAGGCGTTCAACCAGTGGGCCGGCTACCAGACCAAGGGCCTCAACGCGCAGCAGTCGGTCGCCGGCACCACCTCCTGGCTCGACGCGCTGCCGACCGTCGCAAGCGGGCTCGTGGTGACGGTCCTGGTCCTCTGCCTCGGCGGGTGGGAGGTCATGCAGGGCCGGCTCGGGATCGGCGAACTCGTCGCGATGCAGATGCTCGCGGGCCTGCTGCTCGCGCCGGTCACGCAGCTTGTCATGCTCGCCCGCGTGCTGCAGACGACCCAGGCGCAGATGGCCCGCGTGCTCGACGTCTTCGAGTATCCCCGCGACGCCGACGACGGACAGCCGATGCTCGCCCCGGCGGCGCTCGGCGGCCGGCTCGGCGGCGCGGTCGAACTGAAGGAGATCGCCTTCGGCTTCGATCGATCCGCAGCGCCCCTGATCGACGCGCTCTCCTTCTCGATCCGGCCCGGCGAGGTGATCGGCGTCGTGGGCCCTTCCGGAAGCGGCAAGTCGACGATCCTCAACCTGCTGCTCGGGATCGAGCGCCCCTGGTCCGGCGAGATCCTGCTCGACGGCGTGCCGCGCGGGCGCGTCGAGCCGCATGTCCTCGCCGACTCGCTCTCGGGTGCTTCCGGCAGCGTCACCGCCTTCGCGGGCACGCTTCGCGAGAACGTCTCGATGTGGGACCCGACCCTTGGCGACGAGCAGCTCGTCGCGGCGCTCCGCGATGCGGACTGCCTCGAACTGCTCGATCGGCCCGGCGGGCTCGATGCGCCGATCAGCGAGGGCGGACGCAACCTCTCCGGCGGGCAGCGGCAGCGGCTCGAGATCGCCCGGACCCTCGCGCGGAACCCGAGCGTGGTCGTCCTCGACGGCGCGACCTCCGCCCTCGACGGCCGCACCGAGGCGCGGGTGCTCTCGCGGATCCGCGCCCGAGGCGCGACGGTGCTGCTTGTGACGGGCCGACGCTCGTCGCTCGACTTCGTCGACGAGGTCGCGATCGTCGAGGCGGGCCGCATCGCCGAACGCGGCACCCCCGAGGAACTTCGCGAGCGAAGCCCGTGGTTCGCCAAGGAGTTCGGAGCGATCGCATGAGCGCCCTCGCCACGAACTTCGCGTGGACGGCGATCGCCTCGGAGCGGCGGCTCGATGCCGCGGCACTCCGGGCCCGCGCGAGAGACCGCGATCTGGCGATCGGCGTCGCATCGGGTTCGCTCGTGCTGCTCGCCCGGGCGATCCGCGCAGGCGGCACGCTCGGACCGCCGATCGCGATCGCCCGCGCCGACCCGGGCTCGCTGCTTGCGGTGCCCGCCGATCCGCCGGGCATGACGCTTGAAGTGCGCGGCGACGCGGCGCTCGAAGCGCTCGCGCTCGCGGCCGACTCGACGCTTCCGGCTCCCGAGGCCTTCGATCGGCTTGCCGCCGGGCACTTCGACGGCCCGCAGCAGGCCGCCGATTGGCTGGCTGGCGTCGCACGCGAGGATCCCTCGTGGCGGCACCGCCTCGAAGCGCTCTTCGCCCACGTGCGCGAGAACGCCCAGGGTCGCGTCGCCGACGCCGATGCGCAGTTTCTGGCGCGGATCGCGGCGATCGAATCGCTCGACGATTCGCTGCTGCTGCAGTCGGTGCAGCACGCGGCGGGTTCGGCACGGCTTGCCCGCGCCTCCGACCCATCGCTTGGCGGCGACGCGACGCTGCGAGCGCTGCGCGCGGTCGTGGCGAGCCTCGGCGGCACCGTCCCCCAGACGATCGCCGCCAACCCTCGATCGTCGCTCTCGCCCTTCGAGCAGTTCTGCCGCACGCTCCATCTGCAGCACCGCTCGGTGCTTCTTTCCGACGGCTGGTGGCGAAGCGAAGGCGGCCCGCTGCTCGCCATGCGCACGCAGGATCAGGCGCCGGTCGCCCTGCTGCCCTCCGGTTCGCGGTACCGCGCGCTCGTCGCCGGCCCGGACGGAGACGAAGTGGTCGAACGGGTCGACGGGGCCTTCGCCGCGTCGCTCGATCCCCACGCGGAGATGCTCTACCGCGGCCTGCCGCTGCGGACGCTGCGCCTGCGCGACCTGCTGCCGCCGATCGGCCGCGGCAACCTCGGCGACGCGGCGGTCGTCGCGCTTGCGACGATCGCGGTCTCTTCGCTCACGGCGCTCGTGCCGGTGCTGACCGGCCGCGTGGTCGGCGAGGTGATCCCGCTCGTCAAGCTCAACATGCTCGTCTTCGTCGGGATCGTGCTCGCGTCGATCGCGATCGGACGCGGGCTGCTTGGCGTCGTCTCGAGCATCGCGTTCCTGCGCATCCAGACCCGCGCGGGACTCGCCCTCACCGCGGGCTTCGTCGACCGGCTGCTGCAGCTGCCGGCGTCCTTCTACCGCGACCGCTCCTCGGGCGACCTCACCCAGCGGGTCATGGCGATCGAGCAGGTCCGCGCCTCGCTCACGCAGTCGGTGCTCTCGGCGATGCTCGCCTTCTTCGCGGGCTTCTCGAACCTCGCGGTGCTGTTCCTCTATGCGCCGTCGATCGCGCTGCCGGTCGTCGGGCTCGTCGCGATCCAGATCTCGCTCGTCGTCGCGATCTCGATCCTGCTCGCGAGGAACGACTATCGCCTCGCGACGGCGAAGGGCCGGCTCGACGGCTTCGGCGTCGACATGCTGAGCGGCATCCGGCAGATCCGCATCCAGGGCTCGACCTCGCGGGTGCTCGCCCAGCTCATCGGCCGCCTCGCGCCGGTCGGCGCGGCGAGCTACCGCACCGGCCTCGCGAGCCTCGCGAACTCCGCGGTGCTGCTGGCCTTCTCGACGCTCGTGCCGGCGCTCGTCTTCATGCGCTACGTCGCGTCGCTCGACGCCTCCGGGCAGGGCGTGATGGACGAGGGCTCGTTCGTCGCCTTCATCACCGCGGTCGTCGCGTTCCTCGGCGCGACCGCGATGCTCGGGCCCGCGATCACCGCGGCCGCGTCGATCGTGCCGCAGTACCACCGGCTGAAGCCGCTCCTCGAGGCGGTCCCCGAGGTCGTCGAGGGCCAAGGGGAGTCCGCGATCCTCGCCGGCAAGGTCGAGGTGCGGGACATCGTCTTCCGCTACTCGCCCGAGGGGCCGGCGATCCTCGACGGCGTCTCGATCGAGGCGAATCCCGGCGAGTTCGTCGCGATCGTCGGGCGCACCGGCTGCGGGAAGTCGACGCTGCTGCGCATCCTGCTCGGGCTCGAGCGCCCCGAGTCGGGGGCGGTCCTCTACGACGACCTGCCGCTCGACAGCCTCGACCCGACGCTCGTGCGCTCGCAGATCGGCGTGGTGATGCAGTCGAGCGAGGTCGTCTCGGGCAACGTGATGTCGACGATCCTCGGCATCGGATCGAGGCGCTCGATCGACGACGCCTGGGCGGCGGCGCGGCTCGTGGGCATGGAGGCGGAGATCGACGCCATGCCGATGGGCATGCTCACCCTCATCACCGCGAACTCGCACTCGCAGAGCCAGGTGCAGCGGCTGCTGATTGCGCGGGCCCTCGTGTCGCGGCCGGAGATCCTCTTCCTCGACGAGGCCACCAGCTCGCTCGACAACCAGACGCAGGCATCGATCACCGCGACGATCGAGTCGCTCGGGGCGACCCGCATCGTCATCGCCCACCGGCTCACCACGATCCGCAGCGCCGATCGGATCTACGTCCTCCGCGAGGGCCGGGTCGTGCAGCAGGGATCGTTCGACGAGCTCGCCGCGGACCCGACGGGCCACTTCCACGAACTCATGGCGGGGCAGCTCTCATGAAGACGACCCGCGCTCTGCCGGTCCTGCTCGCGGCGACGCTCGCCGCCTGCACGCCGACGCTCGATCGCCAGCGATTCCGCATCGAGGACCTCGAGGCCCGCACCCGCGAGATCGCCTCGCTCGACTCGACGCGTTCGCTGCGGGCCTCCGGCGAGCCGGCGACGGTTCCCGGAGCCGCCGCGCAGGCCGAGGCCGACCAGTTCATCGCGCTCTTGCGTCAAGGCGCCCCGCAGCCGCTGACCCTCGCCCAGGTCCGCGAGCGCACGCTCGTCAACAACCTCGGCATCCAGGCGACGCTGCTCTCGCCCGAGATCGCCGCGCAGCGGCTCCGCGCCGAGCAGGCGAAGTTCGAGTCGACCTTCACCGCGAGCGTGATCGACCAGCGCACCGTCTCGCCGGCCTACTACGGCGGACCGCCGATCAACACCGAGTCGGAGACCCTCGCGATCGTGCCGGGTCTCACCGTCCCGCTGCAGACCGGCGGCACCGTCTCCCTCGACTGGACCCTCGCCACGCAGCGCTTCTCGACGAGCGACGACACGATCGGCGACCAGAGCTTCGCCTACAGCCAGCCGACCATCTCGCTCGAACAGCCGCTCCTTCGCGGCGCGGGCATCGAGTACAACGAGGCGTCGATCGTGCTCGCCGAAGCGCAGCTCGGCCTCGAGAAGGCCGCGGCGCAGCTCGCGGTGATCAACCAGCTCGTCGCCGCGGAGGTCGCCTACTGGAGCGTGAACGTCGCGCGCCGCGAACTCGACATCGCGATCGCGACCTACGAGACCTCGCGGTCGCTCCTCGACAACCAGCGGATCCTCGTCGAGCGCGGCGCGGGCTCGATCGCGAACGTCTACAACTTCGAGGTCGCCCTCTCGGTCGCCTTCGACCAGGTGCTCGAAGCCGAGCGGCGACTGCGGCTCGCGGTGCGAAGCCTCAAGGTCGTGATGCAGGAGCCCGACCTCAGCCTCGACGGCTCGGTCTCGCTCGAGCCGACGACGCCGCCGAGGCTCGTCGCCTACGAGGTGAACCCCAAGGTCCTCGTCGAGTTCGCCCTGCGGAACCGCGCCGACCTGCTGCAGTTCGAGTACCAGGAGATCCAGCGCACCGTCGACGTCCTGATGCGCGACAACGAGACGCTGCCCGAGGTCGATCTCATCGCGGCGTGGACCTTCAACGGCTTCGACTTCACCGGGCGTTCGCTCGCCGACGCGACGAGCAATCTCGGCGACGGCAACCCCTCGGGCTGGGCGATCGGCTTCAACGCGAGCGTGCCGATCGGCAACGAGATCCGGCTCGCCGCCTACCAGGCCGCGATGCTGCGGCGCCTGCAGGCGGTGGCGACGCTGCGCAATCGGCAGATCACCGTGACCGGCGAGGTGCTCGACGCCCTCGACGCGCTCGAGGTGCAGTGGGACCGCATCCTGACGTCTCGCTATCAGGAGGAGGCGGCGAACCGCTTCTTCGACGCCTACAAGACGCTCTTCGATCGCGGGCAGATCGCCAGCGCCAACCTCACCCAGGCGCTGCAGGCGGTGAACAACGCCGGCATCAACCGCGCCCGCGCCGAGACCGACTACCAGATCGTGCTGGCGAAGCTCGCGCAGGCCGCCGGCTGCCTGCTCGGCCACGCCGGCGTCGAGTGGTCGGAGGCGCTCGACGAGCCGCGGCTCGAAGCTCCCGGCGCCGATCCCGCGTCGCCGCTGCCCGATCGCTTCGTCTGGCCGCTCGTCGAACAGGCCACCTCGCCGGAGCAGGCGGTGGAGGCGGGCACCGCGGCGACCGCTCCCGCGACGACCCCGTCCTCCGAGGCCCCGCAGCCCTGACGCGCTCCGCGACGATGGCCTCGCTCGATTCCTATCTCGAGAACCCCATGCGCGATGCGGCGATCGCCCGGCACGCGCCCGTGACGGAGGAAGCGCATCTTGCGTGGTGGCGGCCGATCGCATCGGCCACTCCGCGTGGCACCGCGCTGCTGTCGCAACTGCACGACGCGCTTCCGACCCTGCGCCTCGCGGTCGCCGCCGGAGCCTCGGCGCAGCCGGCCTACGACGCCTTGGTTCGACAGGCGCGATCCTTCGACGAGGTGGCGAGCGATCGCTCGATCGAGATCCCGCTCGGCGGACCGTTCAGGCAACCCGAGGCGATCGAACTCGCGATCGCCGAGCATCCGGCAGGCGCTCTGCCGATCCTCTCGATTCCCGATCGCGACGACTTCCTGCGGTGCTACCGGGCGCTCGGGGCGCGGGGCGAGCCGATCGACGTGCCGCACGGCGTGCATGCCCTCTACGTCTCGGGTCTTCCCAATCCGGGAAGGCTGCGCGCGCTTCGCGGCGCGTGGCTTGAGGGCGGCAACGACCCGGCCGCGTGGCCGGCCGAGATGGCCCGCCTCGCGGCGCTTGACCGAACGTGGTTCCACGACCGGATCGTGCTGGTCGAGCCCGGCGGCTACGGCGAGGTGCGCGACGGCTGGCAGCGCCACGTCGCGAGCGAGCCCGCATGGCTCGACGCCTCGATGGCGATCCGGATCGAGCACGAACTCGCCCATCACGCGACGCACCGGCTCTTCGGGTCGCACCGGCTCCATCTGCACGACGAACTGATCGCCGACTTCATGGGCTTCTCGAAGGCCTTGGGCACCTTCGACGCAGCGCTCTTCCTCGAAGCGCTCGGGCTCCCCGAGTCGCACGGCGCCCGGGTGCGCGATGGGTCTCGCGTCCGGCACTATCTCGGCGGACTCGACGAGCACGACCTGCCGGCGCTTCGCGGGCTGCTCGCCGACGCCGCCACGAACGTCGAGCGCCTCGCGGCAGCACTTCCTCCCGACACGCCGCGCCTCGCGATCCTCCGCACGCTCGCCGCCGACGGCCTTGCCGAGATCGCGCAGCGTTCGTGGGTGGACGCCGCCCTCGAGACGCTCGCCGCCCACGCGGAGCCGCCGGCATGAGCGGCTCGCCGCCCGCGACGTCCCACGCCACGCGACGCCTGCTCGAAGCGGTCGATCCCCGCGCGGCGGTCGCGGTCGCGTTCCATCTGCCTTCGGTGCGGCGGGTCGCCTCGGACGACCAGGTGCGGGGGATGTTCTTCCTTCGTCCCGACGAAGACCTCGACACGATCGACGCGATCGCGATGGTGCCCGGCGGCGCGGCGGTCCTCCGCACCGACGGCCGGGTCGACCTTCCGCCGCAGTGCCCCTTCGCAGCCTCGCGCGGCGCGAGCCTGCTGGCCGCGCACGCCCGCGAACTCGACGCCCTTGGCGACCTCGGCTCGCTTTGCATCGGCATCGGCTCGATCGGATCGCTGCCACCGGTCGCGCTTGCCCTCGACTACGAGGACCGTCCCCACGGCGGCGTCGCGCGGGGCGCCGCGATCTTCGCCCGCGAACCGCGGGGCGAAGGCCTTGAACTCCTCGCTGCGGTCGGCGCCCGCTTCGGCGCGGTCGAGCCGCTCGGCGACGGACGGGTGCGCGTCGCGGTCGAGAATCGGCTCGCCGCGCACTTCGATGCGGCACGACTGTCCGACTACCGCCGGACCACGAACTGCAACCGCTTCTTCCTGATGCACGGGTCGGCAAGCGGCGACCTCGAACAGGGCCTCGAAGCCGCGACGCGAGTGCGGATCGCCGCGGGACGCGAACGCCTCGCCTCGGCGGTCGTCGAGCTGGCCCATCGCGTCATCGACGACGGGCTCTCGCTCGCGATGCGTGCTCCCGGAAGCGTGACGACGAAGCCCTACGGCGATCTCGTCCCGCTTGGATTCCTCGGGATGGCGCTCGACCGCGTGTCGAACGCGGGAGGTTCGTCCGCCGCCGCGGCGAGCGAAGCGCTCGCGCGGCTTCGCCGGCATCTCGAGGCGAACCGCAGCGACGGCTGCTGGGCGTACGCCCGCGGATCGATCGCGACCTCGACCGACACGGCGCTCGTCTCGCTGGCGGGAGTCGCGCCGGATCGAGCCTCGCTCGAAGCGTTCCGAGGCGCGTCGGACGGGTTCGTGCCGCAGCGCGTGAGCGATGCGGGCGGCCGCGGCACGATGAAGCGCTCGCCCGCGACGTTCCACTGGGAGGAAGAGGACGTCCCCACCACCGCCCTGCTCGAGGCACTTCGACTCGAAGACGGCGATCCGCCGCGCGTCGATGCGCGATGGTTCCTCGCGCGGTATCCCCGCTGGGGCGGGCTCTACTTCACCACCCCAACGCTTGGTCTCTGGGCGATGGCGCGGTTCGCCTCGCGACTCGAGCGCTGGAGCCGTTCGAAGCCTGCGGAGCCCGAGGCCGCCGCGACCTCGCGCCCGTTCGATCTCGACGAACTCCGCGAGGTGCTGCGCACGACGCTCCTCGCCCACCGCCACCACGGCGGCTTCGGGCGCTTCGATCCGGTCCTGTCGAACGGCTTCGCGGTGCTGGCGATCGAGGAACTCGGCCTTCTTGACCGCATCGCGGCCGCCGCGCAGCTTCGCGTGCTCGAGGGCTGGGAAGCGCCCCGCGGCGTCGAGACGCCGTTTCACTCGACGATCGCGCATCTCCCGCCCGCGACGATCGAGGATGTCATCCGGCAGTCGGCGCTGCCGGCCTCGGAAGACCTCCACGGCCGGCGACATCAGGCGAGCGTCTACGAGGATCCGCATCGGCTCGTGGTCGCGGCGGTCGCGTGCCTGGCGCTTCACGCCGACGCCGATCCGTCGATCAAGGGCCGACTCGAAGCGTCTGGCGCGGGTCCCTTTCGCGTGTCGCTCGATCATGTCGAGTCGCCGATCGCCGCGGCGCTTCGCCACGTGCGGCCCTACGTCGAGCCGCCGCCCGAGCCGTCTCGATTCGGCGGACCGGGCATCGTCGCCGCGCGGCGCTGCACGCTCGTCGAGGCGATGCGCTCGACGATGCGGCGGCTCGGCCCGCGGCTCGTCTCGCCCGAGGCCGAAGCGCGGGTGCTCGCCTCGATCTCCGAGGTCGCCGACGAAGCGGTCGGCGCCTCGACCTTCGGCGTCGAGGTCCGGCTTCACGACGGCGACGACCGGATCGACTTCCTCTGGTGCGCCGCGCGGGCGTACCACAACCTCGCGAGCCTGCATGACCTGCCCGACGAGTCCTTTCGCGCGGGGCGACTGAAGAGCCTCTGGTCGATCGAGCCGGGCGAGACGAGTCCGCCGATCGCGCTGATCGACTCGATCTGGTTCGAGTTCGATCTCGATGCCGATCTGCCGCCGGCGACGCCGCCCTGCTTCTTCTTCGGCCCGAGCGAGCGGCAATTGGAGCGCGTCGAAGGCCGGCACGGTCCCCGCGTGGTGGCGGAGACGCTCTCGCGCATCGCGCGGTCGTTCGGCCTCGACGGCGACGTCGCGGCGGCGCTGCGCGCGTCGATCGCGGCGATCGAGGCGCTTCCGGAGGATCTCTACGTCTTCCAGACCGGGATCATGCTTCCGCGGCCCGGCGCCCCGCTTCGGCTCTGCTTCGTCGACCGCGAGGCCGAGGCGTTCGACCGCCTGATCGAGTCGCTCGCCGCGGCGGGGCTCGATCCCGCGGTGGCGGCGGAGGCCCGCATCCTCGAAGCGATCGCCCGCCGCTGCGGATTCCGAACCTCGCCGTGCGTGGATTTCGTCAAGGGACGGTTGTCGAGCCGGCTCGGCCTCGAGTTCCACCGATCGCGTCAGGCGGGCGTGACCCCCTCGCTCGAACGGCTTGCCGAGGCGATCGTCGCCCACGGTGCCGCCGATGCATCGCGCGCCGAGGCGTTCCTCGCGTCGCAAGGCTGGGACGAGGTCGATGCGAACGGCGGATGCAACCGCGTGGTCGCGCACCTCAAGTGCCTGCTGACGCCTCGATCTGAAGGCGGACCCGTGCGCGTCGAGGCGAAGGGCTACCTCGGCCTCAACCGCTCGCGCCGTCCCAAGCCGCTGCGCTGGTCCTGACCCCCGCGTGGAGGGTGACTTGGGCGGATCGCTAGCATCCTCGCGATGCCTCGCCGTCCGATCCAACGAGATGCTCCGCCGGCCTTCGATCGCCTTCGCGAATCGCTGTCGCCGCCGGCGCTCGCGCTGGCCGCCGCCACGGACGAACTCGTTCGCACCGCCCTGCCGCATCCGCACTCGACCCGCTCGTGGACCCGCGTCTACGGCATCGACAAGATGCTGGCCTGGAAACTCCTGCAGATCCGCGACGCGACCGAGGTGTCGGGCGTCCTCGGGCATCTGCCGGGGCGAAGCGGCATCCACGTCATCGCGCGGCGCCTGCGATCGGGCGGCTGCGCCGAGGGGCCGATCGCGGCGTTCGAGCACGCGGCGATCGGGCTGTGGGACCGGCTGAAGGAAGCGCACGTCGACCGCCCGACGCTCTCGGCGCTAGCCGCGGGCGGACTCGATTCCGCCGAGGAGATCCGCGCTCGGCGACGCGATCGCCGAACGCTTCGCGCGAGCCAGGAGCGGCTCTTCGGCGTCGGCGCCGCACGCCGCACGAACACCTACCTGTTCGCGCCGTCGCGCACCGACGGGATGCTCGACATGGTGCTTGTCGCCATGGTCGAGGGGCTGCGGGTCCTCCGACGCGGCGAGCCGTGGTGCCTGCTGGCGCCCGGGGTCAACTTCGAGACGCCGCCCTCGGAGCTCGAAGCGCCACCGCCGGGCTCGGAAGTCATCGCGAAGTCGCCCGAAGCCGGCGGCCCGCTCGACCGATCCGATCCTGTGGAGCCGCTGCTTTCATCGCTCTGCGACGAGATCGGCCGCCGCGCCGTCGTGCGTCACCCCACGAGCGGCACTCGGCATCTCTACATCGATCGCAGCGCCGTGCCGCTCGGCGAGCCGTTCCGGGTCGCCGCCGGCGAGTTCACGCCTCGGCTCGGAGAGATGGAGTCCGCCTCGCCCGGCGAACTGGCGATGGTGAACTCGCGGGTGATCACGCCGGTCGCGACGCTCGCGATCGAGATCCTGTTTCACCGCGACGTGACGCCGCCGGCGAGCGATCCCACGGCGCTCGGCTTCATGACGATCGATCCCGCCACGCGTCGGCCGTTCGAGAAGCCGCTGCGGCTTCCGCTCGATGCCGAGTTCGCGCCCGTGCCGATCGGTTCGCTCGTTCGAGGCACCGACGACGCAGCCGCGGCGAGACGATCGATGCTCGATCGCGCCGCCACCCGCCTTCGCGCCGATCTCGCCGAGTTCACGGCCCATCGGATCGTGATCACCGATCCGCCGCTCGGCTCGACGGTCTCGGTTCGCTGGCGGCTGCCGACCCGGGCGTGAGCGGGCGGCGCTTCGCCGCGGCGAAGCACCGCACCGGCGACGCGGACCGGTGGCGATCGCGACGATTTCGACTGGGTTCGCGCGAAGGATCGTCGGCGGCGACGTTGGTCGGGTGCATTCCATCTCGCGGAACGCCACGCGGACGACCCGCGGACGCCCGGCCTCCGCTTCCCATTCCTGTGGAGACTGCCCATGACGAACCATCGCGCCCCGTTCCGTGCTTCGGTCCCCGTCTCGATGCTCGCCGGCTGCGTCGCCGGCGTCTCGATCGCTGCGGCAGCCTCGGCCGTGCCGAGTGCGGCGACTGCATCGCCGCAGGACCGCGAGTCCCAGCAGACCGTGGCGCGTCGCGAGGGCCATCGCCTCGATGCGACGGCTGCATCGCCGCAGGACCGCGATTCCCAGAGCCTCCGGTTCCGCTTCGACGGCGGCACGGCTGAGCAGTACTTCCGCAAGGTCGAGGAGACCCTCAAGGACTGGTCAGCCAAGGTTTCCGCCGCCGTCGAGGGTGATGTCGCCGCACCCAACATCGTCCTCATGCAGGGCCTCGACCTGGTGCCGGTGCCGGCGATGACGATCGACGCCCGGGTGCGGGCCCCGGAGGATCTCGAATCGATCGAGAGCTCGCTGATCGGGCTCTTCGATGGCATCGAGATCGATGGTTGGGGCGACGCGTTCGCGATGATCGACATCACCCTTGCCGGAGAGCGCATCGTCGTGGTGGCTCCACGGTTCTTCCAATCCGGGAAGAACTCCGGCGCCCACGTGCCCATCTCGCTGGCGCAGTGGTCGATGCTCGCGGCTCCCGGCCCCGCCTCGAAGCCGGCCGCGGAGCGCACGACTTCGGTCTTCCCGATCGGCACCGCCGACGGGGACACGGTGCTCGATGCGGTCGCGGCCGCGATCGAGCTCGCCGGCCTCGGCGAGGAGACCGAACTCATGCTCCACCCCCCGAGCGGCATGCTGATCGTGCGGACGACCGCCCCCGGCCGCGAAGTGATCGAGCAGTTGGTCGCCGCCATCGTCGTGCAGCAGCGAATGCGAGGTTCTTCGGAGGCGACCGGTGCGAACGCGGCAAGGCTTGCCACCGAAGCGGCGCTCCAGCGTCTTCAGGACGAGGTCGTCGAACTGAGAACGGTGCTTGCCCATCGCGAGGACACGATCCTCGAGCTCAAGGGCGAGATCGCGATGCTTCGGACGCAACTCCAGATGCTGACCGACCCGTCGAGGCCGAAGCCCGCGACGCCTTGACCCGAAGCCGACCCGCGTGTCCGGTCCCGCGACCTCGACCGCTTCGGAGTCACCGTGTCGACGGCGGAATCGCTCGCCGAACTCTCCCAGCGCATCGCCTCGGGCGACCCCGAGGCGTTTGCCGTCTTCTATCGATGCTGGTTCGATCGCTGCGCGGGGCTGGTGCGACGGGCGACCGGGCTCGACCACGCGAGCAGCCTCGATGTCGTGCAGGACACCATGGTGCGGCTCGCCCGCTCGATGCCGACCTTCGACACCGATCTCGATGGCGAACGATGGCTTCGCCGGGTGCTCGTCAATGCAGCCCGCGATCGGCTTCGCGCCGAACTGCGACGACGGACCCGCGAAGCGCGGTCGATGCGGGAGCGGCGGTCGGCCGCCGCGGTGGAAGCCGTGGACGACTCGGCCGAGATCGCCTCGCTCGCCCGGCGGCTCGCCCGCCTCGAACTCGAGGCGGCCGATCTGCTGCGAAAGCGCTTCTCGCTCGGCTGGACGCTCGAACGCATTGCCCGGGAGATCGGGCTGAAACCCGGCGCCGTCGATGGCCGCCTGCGGCGCCTGCTTGCGCGGCTTCGACGTGACGTCGATGAAGACGCGCCAACGGAAGGACGCGGAGACTCATGAAGGACGCCCACGATCGGCACGACGCGAACGATTCCCGACCGCTCGACCTCGCGTTCCACGACGAGCCCGCGACATCGGCCGACGACGCGGTCAAGGCGGATGGACTTGGACGGGCGCTTCGCGCGATGCAGTACGCCAAGGCCGCGCGGCGTCGGCGGCGCTTCGCGGGCTTCGTTCTGCTCGTGCTCGGCGCCGGCTGGCTGGCCTGGCCGCGTCCGCTGCCGCGTCCGCTGCAAGCCCCGAGCCCAACCGACCTGCTGGCGCAGGACGAGCCGGCCCCCGACGTCGAGGAGTTCGACGACTCCGATCCCGCGCACGAACCCGCCTCGTTCGAAGCGGCGCCGACGGAACCTTCGCCCGATCGGCCGAGCCCGCGATCGCCCGCTCGCTCCACTCGCCCGACGGTGCACCTCGTCGAGGCGGGACTCGCCGGACGTCTCGCGCCGCCGGCGAGACCGCGTCCGGCGATCGTCATGCTCGACGACGAGGCGCTCTTCGCCGTGCTCGACGAGGCTCGCCTTCCGGCGATCCTGCGCCGCATCGACGGCCCGACGCCGCGCGTCGAACTGCGGCTGCTCGCGGCGGATCGGTAGGAACCCACGAAGGTAGAAGGGCAGCGTGCCACGCTCCGGCCGCAGGTCGTGCCGCGATCGGGCCCACCGCGTCATGCCGGCGGGCGACGCGGCTCGTTGCAATCCCCGACTGCTCTTGCAAAGCGTTCGGCGGTGCGACGGAACGACACTCCGATTCGGACCGCCCGACCTCGCGCGTCGTGGCATGAATCGGCGCGAGGCCAGCGCCTCACTCGACGAGCCGCACGCGATGCTCGTACCAGCCGTTGCCGATCGGCGTCGAGACGACTTCGCCCCGCGCTCCGATGAAGCGGCCGGTGCCGCCGACCACCGCCCGCACGATCGCCCGATCGGCCTGCGGCATGTTCTGCG
>CAZTMB010000030.1:0-28637 GCA_964614695.1 uncultured Isosphaeraceae bacterium
TGCAGGCTGCAACTCGCCTGCATGAAGTCGGAATCGCTAGTAATCGCGGATCAGCTACGCCGCGGTGAATACGTTCCTGAGCCTTGTACACACCGCCCGTCAAGTCATGGGAGCTGGCAGCGCCCGAAGTCGCCCTAATTCAAGGGTGCCCACGGCGAGGCTGGTGACTGGGACTAAGTCGTAACAAGGTAGCCGTAGGGGAACCTGCGGCTGGATCACCTCCTTTCTAAGGGATACTTAGACGGCTCGCAGAGCGATCTGCGGCCGAAATCGTCAACACTACCTCGTTCGCCTGCCTTGGCAGGCGGATAGCCGTGCGGCGACGCACGGCGAAGGCCTCCCGACTGTTCCTTGATATAAAGGACAACCCCGGCGCAAGCCGGGGTTGTTCATTTTTGCTTCACCGAGTGCCGACGGGTTGCTCGGAAGAGAATCGATCGGATGGCCTGCATTCTGTTCGGGTCCCGGAGACCGGAGCGGAAATCCTGATATTCGCAGACTCGGGATGTGGCCTCTTTCGGGATCGGCATCAATCGATATTCTCCGCCGGGCTTGAAATCCAATCTCAGGAGATGTCGCCATGAAGGTCGAAAGCATGTCGATGGCCGAACTGAAGTCGGCGATCGAACGCATGAAGTCGGAGATGGAGAAGCGGCGAGTCGAAGAGGTCGCCGCCGTCATCGCGGATATTCGCGAGAGGATGGACCGCTACGGTCTGGGGATCTCGGACCTGGGATTCACCGCCGCGGAGTTGGCATCGGGTCGGGGCCGAGCCAAGTCGCGCAGTTCTGGATCCGATCGGCGGAGCGTGGTGGCTCCCAAGTACCGCGATCCCGCGTCGGGAGCGACCTGGTCCGGTCGCGGCCGAATGCCTCGCTGGATGGCGGAAGCGGTCGATGGGGGGCGGTCACGGGAGGACTTCCGGATCGAGGACTGACCTCGTTCGGCCGGCGGTGACTTCTCGATCGCCGCGCGGCTGGATCGTGAGACCTTCGCGTTCGAGCGTCGAGGTCGGCAGGCGAGGCGACAGCCAGCAAGGCGAAGGCTCGGCTCGTCGAGCCGCCCCGAGACTCTTGCCTCGGGAGACTGCCTTGTCTCCGACGAGGACTCTTTCCGAGATCCCCGTGGAGCGGATCGGCTCGGTTCGCTCGATGGGCTCTTCGCTCGGTTTGCGGAAGACCGGGACGCCAGTCGGTCCGACTCGGACACGGATCCGACTGCCGCCGGCGGTTCGGAAAAGTCCCCCGGTTCCGTGGGAATCACGTGAACCGGTTGAACCGCCGGGGTTCGTGCGGACTTCATCTACGCTCATGCGTCCACGGTCGATCGCCCATGAATCAGGTGGGCTCTCGCCGCGGGTTCGAATGGAGGATCGATGACACTGCTTGCCTTGGTCGTGCTTTCGCTCACCGGAACTGCCGCAGCGGTTCCCACCGACGCGGATGACGTCTCCTTGACGGTCTACTCGTCGGCTGACCCCGCCGGCTTCGATCCGCAGCGATACGTGTCCCAGCAACGGGCCGGCTTCGACCCCAACTTCGCGTGGGGCGTGCCAGGCTTCGGGGTGGTGAAGACCGAGCGAACCATTTCGCTTGCCGAGGGAAGCAACGAGGTGGTCTTCACCGACGTGGCCGCGTTCATCGATCCGACCAGTGTCGGGTTCACCGACCTCACGGACCCGGCGACCGCAGTGCTCGAGCAGTCGTTCCGATTCGATCTGGTGAGTCCATCGAAGTTGCTTGATCGCTATCTCGATCGCGAAATCGTCGTGATGCGGTCCGGGCCGCAGCGAGACGAACGCATCGAAGGGGTGCTGCTTTCCGCGAACCAGTCCTCGATCGTGCTCTCGACCACGGCGGGCGTTCGGATCGTCCCGATGGAGGGCTCCCAGGTCTCGCTGCCGGAACTGCCGGGCGGCCTGCTCACCAAGCCGGCACTGCTCTGGAAGTTGCAGGCCGGCAAGGGTGGCGAGCATCGCATCCGCGCGACCTACCAGACCGCGGGCATGACTTGGCGCAGCGACTACAACCTCGTCCTCGGTTCCGACGACTCGTCGGCGGATCTCACCGCCTGGGTCAGCCTGATGAACCTCTCGGGAATCTCGTTCGAGAACGCGAGGCTCAAGCTCGTCGCTGGCGATGTGCAGCGAGTCCAGCCGCAGGCCCCGATGATGCGAGGTCGCATGCTCCAGGCGATGGCGGACTCCGCGGCTGCGGGTTTCGAAGAGCAGGCGTTCTTCGAGTACCACCTCTACACGCTTCCGCGAAGGACGGATCTGCCGGCCAACAGCACGCAGCAGCTGACGCTGTTCCCCCCGGTCTCGGGCTTCGACGTGGACAAGGAGCTGCTCTACGCGCCGACCCTCGCCATGGGTGGATGGGGGCAGCCGATGACCGAGCGGGGCGTCGCGCCGAGCGGCGAGAGCAAGGCATCGGTCTTTGTGAGTTTCGTGAACAAGGCTGCGAACCGCCTCGGCATGCCGCTTCCCGCAGGAAAGGTCCGCGTCTTCAAGCAGGATCCGAAGGACGGAACGCTCGAGTTCATCGGCGAGGACATGATCGACCACACGCCGCGAAACGAGACGGTGCGCCTCCGCCTCGGCGAGGCCTTCGATGTCGTCGGTGAACGCAAGGTGGTCGACTTCTCGATCGACACCTCGCGCAAGACGATGAGCGAGACGATCGAGGTCGAGATCCGGAATCAGAAGGAGGCGGCCCAGGCGGTGATCGTGCGCGAGAGGCTCTATCGCTGGCGAAACTGGAAGGTCGCGGAGAGTTCCCCGGACTTCCGCAAGCTGGACGCCTCGACCATCGAGTGGACCATCGACGTGCCCGCCGAGGCCAGGCGCACCATCCGATATCGGGTCGACTACAGCTGGTGACGCGCCCGCGTCACGTTTTGGACGCGGGTCTCCCGCCGCATGCAGCCACTCTCCGAGATCAAGTCGATCCTCTCCGAGCGCGGCCTGCGCCCACGCCATCGGTTCGGGCAGAACTTTCTCGTCGAGCCGGTGCACTTGCGGCGACTGCTTGAAGCGGCGGCGGTCTCGACGGGCGACACGGTGCTCGAAGTCGGTCCCGGAACGGGAACGCTCACCGAGGAGTTGCTTGCGGTCGGCGCGAAGGTGGTCGCGAGCGAGATCGATCGGGACCTCGCCTCGCTCCTGCGGGATCGTCTCGGCACGTCGATCGAACTGGTGGAGGGCGACGTCCTTGCCGCGAAGCGATCGATCTCGGCTCCGGTGCTCGAGGCGATCGGCGAGCGCGACTTCAAGCTCGTCGCCAACCTCCCGTACCAGATCGCTTCACCCTTGCTGGCGATGCTCGCGGGCGAGCCGCGTTGCCAAGGGTGTTTCGTGACCGTGCAGCGGGAAGTCGCCGATCGGCTCGGCGCATCCGCGGAGTCCGCCGACTACGGTCCGCTCAGCGTCGTCGTGCAGGCCCGCTTCGAGGTATCGCGACTCGCCGATCTCCCGCCGGGCTGCTTCTGGCCGCCCCCCAAGGTCACGAGCGCCATGGTGGCGATGAGGCCGCGCGCGGCGCCGGCGGTTCCGCTTGCCGAGCTCGACGGGTTTGGTCGGTTCGTCCAGTCGATCTTCGGCAAGCGGCGGAAGCAGTTGGGGTCGATCGTCGGACGATCGACGCCGCTTCCTCCCGGCATCGATCCGACGGCCCGCCCCGAGTCGCTGTCGAATGCACAGTGGGTATCGCTTTGGGAATCAAGATCCCGAGCGTGATGACGGCGGACTTGCGCCGCTCGATGCCGCGCTGGACGAACACGGCGAACCGAATCAGACCGCCGCCCGCGAGATCGCTTCGATCCGTCGAACGATCTCCTCGGCGTTGCGGCGACTGTTGAAGCCCGAGATGCGCACGTAGCCTTCGCCTCCCGGACCGAACCCGGAGCCGGGCGTGACGACGATCGCGGCCTCGTCGAGCACTCGATCGAAGAACGCCCAGCTCGAGAGCCCTTCCGGGCATCCGACCCAGACGTACGGCGCGTGCACGCCGCCCCAGACCCGCAGGCCGGAGGCGATCGCGCCCTCGCGCAGAATCCGTGCATTGCCTCGATAGAGATCGATCAGCGCGGCCACCTCGGCACGTCCTTGGGGCGAGTACGCGGCGGCCGCCGCACGCTGGACGGGCCAACTCACGCCGTTGGAGCGGGTCGACCATCGTCGCGACCACATCGGGTGCACGTTCGCCCGCGATCCATCGGCCAGCCGCCCTTCGAGCTCGCGAGGGCAGACCGTCCAACCGCAGCGGAGGCCGGTGAATCCGGCGCTCTTCGAGAGGCTCCGGAACTCCATGGCGCAGCGTCGGGCGTCCGGGATCTCGTAGATCGTGCGCGGCAGCGACGGATCATCGACGTAGTCGGCGTAGGCGCCGTCGTAGAGGATGATGGCGTCGTGCTCGCTGGCCCAAGCGACCCACTTCGCGAGCGAGTCGCGATCGATCATCGCGCCGGTCGGATTGTTGGGGAAGCACAGGTAGACCAGATCGAGCGGTTCAGCGGGAATCTCCGGGACGAAGGCGTTCGCCTCGTTCGCGCGGAGTGGACGGAGCCCTTCGAAGAATCCGTTCGCGCCAAGCCCGCCCGTCCTCCCGGCGAGCACGTTCGTGTCGACGTAGACCGGGTACACCGGATCCGCGATGCCGACCCGATTGCCGGCGGCGAAGATCTCTAGCGCATGCCCCGCATCGCCCTTGGAACCATCGGAGACGAAGATCTCCGACGGGTCGATGCCGAGTCCTGGATACTCGCCTTCGACGATCGCTTCGCGAAGGAAGCCGTGGCCGGCGGAGGGACCGTAGCCGCGGAAGGTCTCGCGTCGCGACAGTTCGTCCGCGGCTTCGTGAAGCGCCGCGATGCAAGCGGAGGGAAGCGGCTCGGTCACGTCGCCGATCCCGGCTCGAATGAGCCGCTCGGCGATCGACGGATTGGTCGCGATGCGATCGGCGACTCGCCGTTCGATCTCGGGAAAGAGGTACTGGCCGGGAAGCTTGCGAAAGTGCTCGTTGAGAAGGGGCATGGTCGATGCGGTCCGAGGGGGATCGAGGCGTCTCAATCGCGACGCGCGACGATCAGGGGCGGTCGCGGATAGCGGCGATTGGCTCGCTCGCGAGCGTGGCATCCACGAACTTGGACGGCAGGTTGCCGCGGCGCTCCAGGCGAATCGCGATCGCCGGCGGGAAGTTGCCGAGGATGAGTTCGCGTCGACCGGAGAGCCGGCGATGCAGCAGCTTGCCCACCGCTTCGATCCGTCGCAGACGCCGTCGGGTTTCGCCCTTGCTGATTCCGGACCGCGCCACCCGCACTCCCGCGTACTCGAAGTAGGTCAGCGTGCCGCCGTCGGCAAGCATCGACAGCATGCGGCGAAAGATGCGTCGCATGAGTGCCGGCGGGAAGTTGTTGAAAGGGAGCCCGCAGATGATGAAGTCGTACGGCCCCTCGAGGTTGGCCTCCTCGATCGGATTCGCATGGACCCGCGCCACGAGGCCCGACGCCTCCGACATCCGGCGGGCGGCGAGCTTCTCGAGCGACTTGCAGAAGACCGGGTTCAGTTCGACGATGTCGGCGGAATCGCCGGATTCGAGCGCGGCAAGCAGCGCCTTCGTCACCGCGCCCGTGCCGGCACCCACTTCAAGCACCTTGATGGTCGTCGCGTCGGCGGCGCGGTGGCGCCTCCTCAGAGGCTCCACGAGAGCCTTCGCGAGCAGCGGCGAGGACGGCCAGACCGACCCGACGTGATGAAAGTTCCGAACCGCCTGGCTGACGAAGGTGAGCATGCTGCGAAGAAGAGTCGGGAGGCGAGCGTGGCGGAGAGTCACCACGAATCCAACGGGAATCCGCGGATTGTATGGAATGGAAACGCCCCGCCTTGCAGCGGGGCGTCGATGGAAGTTCGAATGGGGAACCGAGCAGCCGTCAGCCGGTGCGGCCGAACGTCGAGCGCGGGTCGCCGAAGCCTCCGAAGGACTTGGGCTTCGCCTTGGCTCGCGGAAGCGACTCCGGGCCCGGAATGTCCCGGCCTCGACCGAGCGGACTGAACGCCGCGCGATCCGGATCCTGCGAGGTCTGGACCGTTGCGTTGCTCGCCGACTCGGGCAACTCCGGCATCAGCGGGGCGGTTCGCCGGACCTTCGCCTCGTCGACGGCACGCTCCATCGTGCGAAGAATCGCACGGAGGTTCTGAAGACGCTGCTGGGACTCGCGAGGGTCTCGGATCATGGGTCTGCTCCTTGCGGGAGTCGATCGGCGATCGGATGAGGCGACTTCGGCGGAACCCCTCGATTGCGGGCCTTCCATGCGGCCTTCCGTTTCGCGCGACTCGATCGCCCATGCGGACTCGGCCATCGGAGGTACCGATACACTCGGGTTTCCCAGCCCATCCGAAGGAGATCGCCCAGTGCCCGAGGCCCGACTCGCCAGCGTTCCCGGACTTCGTTCAGCCGTCATTCGCGTTGGTTTCGCTGCCTCGACGCTCGTCGGATCGGCGGCCATGGGCGGCGTCGAGGTCGACCTGCCTCGCTACCCGAGCATCTCCCCGGACGGCACGCAGATCGTCTTCTCCTGGCGCGGCGATCTCTGGCGAGTGCCCGCCGAAGGCGGCTCGGCGATTCGGTTGACGAGTCATCCTGCGATCGAAGGGGCCTCGGCGTGGAGCCCCGACGGAGCGCTGATCGCCTTCGAGAGCGAACGAGACGGCTTCCGCAACATCCACCTGATGGCGCCCGACGGCAGCGGTCTTCGCCAACTGACCCACTCCGATCTCTCCTTCTCGCTGACGGACTTCGGACCCGATCCCAGCGGCAAGCCGGCGGTGTTCGTCTCGGCCTCGATGGAGGGCGATCTCTATCGCTCGCCGCGGCCGTATCGCATCCCGATCGACGGCGGCGCGCCGATTCGTGTGCACGACGCCTTTGGCGACGAGGCGTCGCCTTCGCCCGATGGATCGATCGTCGCGTTCACGCGAGGCGGTTCCTCCTGGATGCGTCGCCACTACCGCGGTTCGGATCAGCGCGAACTGTGGACCTTCGACCCCGAGTCGAACGCATTCGAGCGCATCACCGACTGGGCCGGCAACGACGGCCGGGCCCGATGGGTCGGCGAGGATGCGATCGCGTTCCTCTCCGACCGGGAAGGCGACACCGTCAACCTGCATCTGCTTCGACTCGACGAGACCGATGGCGAGGCGATGCCGACGGTCACGCCGCTGACGCGCTTCTCGGGGCGAGACATCCACGGGTTCGACCTGAGCAGGGACGGGAGCGTCGCCGTCGTGGCGAACTGGGACGGGCTCCATCGACTCGAACTCGCGAACCCGCACGCGTCGCCACAGCGACTGGAGATCCTGGCTCCCGCCGATCTGGCCGACCAGGTCGTGTCGATCGACCTCGCCCGGGAAGTCAGCGAAGCCGCGCTGAGCCCCGACGGCAAGACGATGGCGATGATCGCCTTCGGCGACGTGTGGGTGCGACCGCTCGAGGACGGCCGTCCGCCGCGGCGCGTCACCTCGACGATCGCGAGGGAGCAGGATCTGGCATGGAGCCCGGACGGACTTCGCCTCTACTTCACGAGCGATCGAGAAGGCAGCGACGGAATCGAGATGGCCCGCGTCAAGATGACGCGTTCGGAGATTCGCGACGGGTATCGCGAACGTCGCGAGATGAAGTCGGCCGACGCCGAGGCGGAGCCGGAGATGAAGGACGCGGCTGACGCCGCCAAGGCCGAGGACGCGTCTGGCGATGACGGCAGCACCACGTCGGCGGAGGCGGCCGCCGATTCGAGCGACGAGAAGAAGGACGACGAAGCCAAGGCATCCTCGAAGAAGCCGAAGGACCCGGCCCTCGATCCCGCCCGATGGCAGGATGCGGTCACCTTCGTGATCGAACCGGTGGTGTCCGGGGCGGACGAGGATCGCCGTGCGGTGCCCTCGCCCGACGGACGTTCGATCGCGTTCCGACGCGGTCGCGGAGACCTCTGCGTCCTCGATCTTGCAAGCGGCGAGATCCGCACGCTTCGATCGGGCTGGGATGCCTCGCTCGACGCCGTATGGAGCCCCGACTCGAAGTGGCTCGCGGTCGCGGTGTCCGACCGGGACTTCAACCGCGACATCCATCTCCTGCCCGCCGACGGATCCGAGGCCGGGGTGAACATCACGCGCCATCCCGATACCGATGCGCAGCCCCGGTTCTCCGCCGACGGCAAGATCCTCGCATTCGTCTCCGATCGAACGGGCGACGAGAGCGACGTGTGGATGGTGTTCCTGGATCGCGAGCTCGAGCGAATGTCTCGCCGCGATCTCGACGCCTACTTCGAGGAGGCCGGCAAGGCGGTCAAGAAGCGCAAGCCGATCGATCCGGTCGTCTTCGATGCCGCCGCCGCCAAGCCGGTCTCCGAAGACCCCTCCGCGGAGGAGCTTGCAGAGGGCGAAGCTGCGTCGCCCGCCAAGCCCAAGGCCGACGCCAAGCCGCCCTTCACTCGCGACGATCTTGCCGACGCGTGGCGTCGGCTTCGGCGCGTGACGACGATCGACGGAGGCGAGTCTGGACTCGGCATGCTGCCGTCGGGCGACCGGCTGGTGTTCTCGGCCGCCGGCGGCCCGGGCGAGGGGCGCGGGCTGTACTCGATCGACTGGGACGGCACCGACCTCAAGAAGCTCGGATCCGCCGCCGACCTGCAGGGCATCTCGCTCGATGGAGCGACGCTCTCGCTCGTCTCCGGGGGGCAGGCTCGAACCATGCCGTCCGCCGGCGGATCGATGAAGTCGATCGAACTGCCCGAGCGGATCGAGATCGATCGAGGCGAATGGAACCTCGCGCTCTTCGACGAGGCGGCGAGGATCCTGGGCGAGGGCTTCTATCTCGATCCCTCGGAGAAGGGGCTCGACTGGGCGGAGACCAGCGCACGCTATCGCGAGCTGGCCGAAGCGAGCCGCACGCCCGACGAAATCGAGTGGGTGGTGAACCGACTGTTCGGCGAACTGAACGCGTCGCACCTCGGCATGCGGGCGAACGATCCGACCGCGCCGCCGCGAAGGAGCCAGGGCCGACTCGGCACGGTCCTCCGTCCGGTCGAAGGCGGCTTCGAGGTGGTCGAGGTGCTCGAGGGTTCGCCCGCGCAGAACTCGCCGACGCCGCTCGAGGTCGGCGACGTCATCGTCGCGATCGAGTTCGAGCCGCTCGCCGAGGACGACACCGTCGAGCGCCGCCTGCGCGACCGGGTCGGCAAGGAGACGATCGTCGGCGTTCGTCGTCCGCGCGAGGGCGACGAGCCGATCGAACTCGACTGCCTGATCGTGCCGGTCTCGTCGGGAGAGTTGCGAGATCTCGTCTACCGCGAGACGCAGCGAAGAGCTGCCGAGCAGGTCGATGCATGGTCGGGCGGGCGACTCGGCTACACCCACGTGCGGTCGATGGACACCCGATCGCTGGAGGAGTTCGAAGGCGATCTGCACGCGGCCGCGGAGGGACGCGACGGACTGCTCATCGACGTGCGCAACAACGGCGGAGGATTCACCGCCGACCGGCTGCTCGCCTCGATCATGGTGCAGCCGCACGCCTACACCGTGCCGCGGGGAGCCGATCCGTCGGTCACCAGCGGCTATCCGCGCGACCGCCTCTTCATCCAGCGCTACGTGCTTCCGATCAACATGCTCTGCAACGAGAAGAGCTTCTCGAACGCCGAGATCGTGTCGCATGCGTTCAAGACGCTCGATCGAGGCACGCTCGTCGGCATGCCCACCTACGGCGGCGTGATCTCGACCGGCAGCCATCGCCTGCTCGACGGAAGCACGATCCGCATGCCGTTCCGCGGCTGGTATCTGCTCGACGGGACCGACATGGAGAACCACGGCGCCACGCCCGATCTCATCGTGCCGCAGACGCCGGAGGACGAGTCGGTCGGCTTCGACGCGCAACTCAAGGCTGCGGTGGAGGATCTGCAGTCGAGGTTGCCTGTCTCCTCGGGGACGCCTGCCGAAACGCCCTGACGCCAACGGACGTCACCCTGGGGCCGATCGGCTGGGTTGGGGTGCCCTATTGCGGATGAATGCCGAGGATCGCCATTGCCTTGAAGGGTCGAAGCGATACTCTGTCCGGCTCGCCGCGGTGGTGGAATCAGGGGAGTCGGGCGTTGAAGATCAGGAAAGATGAATGGCGGCCCGGAAGGGTCGTGAGCGCACTGCACCGTCTTTCCGCAGTGCTTGGCGTGGCGTTGGTGCTCGGTTCGGTCGCGGGATGTGGCGACGACTCTTCGGTCGCCGCCGATCCCACGGTCGCCGCGGTTCCGCCCGAGATCGTCAGCCAGCTCGCGGCGATCGAGGCCGCGACGAACCGCCGCAGCGTGGCCGATCTCATGCCGCTCTTCGATGAGCGGGCCTCGATCCAGTCGGCGAGCCTGCTCGGCTACGGATCGAAGAAGCAGTTCCTCGACAGCGTGTCGTCGGCTCGGCAGGTCGTCCCGTTCAAGTTCGGCGAGACGGTGCTCGTCTCCGAGCGGCCCGGCAAGGTCCGAACGGTGAGCGAAGTGATCCGTCGCTTCGGCGAAGAGGTCGTCGTGGAGCGCGTCGCGCACGATTGGATTCGCCAAGGCGACCGCTGGGTCGTGAAGGACCAGAGTTTCCCCGACTGGTCGCCGCTCGTGGGCGCGTGGTGGCGGGAGGAGGGCGACGCGAAGGTCGAGTTGAAGCTCATGCCCTCGGGCATCTTCGAGATGATCGATGGCGCGGGCATCGCTGTCCGAAAGGGCGTCTTCGCGACCGGAACCGACGACGTGGTGTTCACGCCGGATGCGCTCGGCAGCGGCGCGACCTCCGAGCGTCCGATCGATGCGGCGTTTCGGTTCGAGTTCGACGGCTCCCTCGAGATGACGATCGTCTCGGGAAGTGAGTCCGCCGGCATCCCGTCGCTCGGCGGCGTGTGGAAGCGGCGATCGATGCGTTGACGCGTTGATGGCGTTCGATCGGCTCGCGTGACCGAATCCGGATCAGCCGCCCGTCGCCGAACTCTTCCGCTTCGCGACGGCACGTCCAAGCGGGCGAGGCGTCGAGGCAACGGGTTCCGGCGAGGCGATTGGCATCGTCTCGGCGACCGGCGGCGCTTCGAGGTCTTCTCGACGAGGTTCGCTTTCCTGCGAATCGCCAGGTTCGGTCGCCTCGCCAAGGTCGATCGCATCGCCGCTCGAAGCGAGCGCTGCCCCGCGTCGGCTGATCGACTCGTACGCGCTCGCGAGCAGTCCAACCAACGGAAAGCGACCTTCGAGCGGCGAAGGCCCGAGGCGTCGCAGCAGCGCCATCGGCGCGTGATGCGCCGGCGGCATGCTCTCGAGTTGCGAAAGCGCCGAGCCGGGACGCCAGAACTCCTCGATCGGCCCGTCGAACGGCGTGCCCGGCGCCGCGAGCCCCACGCTCGGCGACTCCTCACCGGAACGTCGAGCGAGTCGAACCCGATCCTGCACATCCTCCTGGATCAGCCCGCGAAGACGCAGCAGCATCCACGGGTCGCTCGCGACGCGATCCTGCAGGACCCATGCGACGGCGAGTTCGTGACGGCATCCCGGTGGACGACCGCAGGAACACGCGAAGCGTGGTGCGTCCGAACTCGTCGGCGTCAACGGCAACCCATGCTCGCGGAAGATCGCCTCGATCGACCGCGGCACGTCGCCGAGCAGCACGCTCGCGGCAGCGGCCGGATCGGCGGCGAGGCTTCGCAGGATCGCCTCGATCGCCGTCGGCTCCACCGGCGACCATTGAATCACGACCGCGTGCGGGCGAGGCATGCGTCCCTGGACGGCCGCCGTCACGCTTCCCGGAGTGATCGACAGCGACGCGACCTGTCCGCTTCTGGCGTAGGCGTGGCCTTCCGCATCCTCTTCGTCGTTCACGGCGGGACGGGCTCGCAGCCATCCCTCGGCGGGCCAAGGCCACGGACCGAAGGTGTCGGCGCGAAGAAGCCGCTGGCCGCCGACCACTCGGCGCGGATTCTCGCTGCGACGAACGACCGGTCGTGCGGGGCCTTCGCTCATCTCGACGCGGCCTCCTCGAACGAACTGCGGCGAAGCTCGAGCAGATCCCGCAGCTGGCCGGTGGAGAGTTCGGTGATCCACGACTCGCCGGAGCCGACGACCTGCTCGGCGAGTTCGGTCTTCTGCTCGATCATGCGGTCGATGCGCTCCTCGAGCGTTCCGGTCGAGACCATCTTGTGGACGTGCACCGTGCGGGTCTGGCCGATGCGGAACGCCCGGTCCGTCGCCTGGTTCTCGACCGCCGGATTCCACCAGCGGTCGTAGTGGACCACGTGCCGCGCGGCGGTGAGGTTGAGACCCACGCCGCCTGCCCGCAGCGACAGGATGAACACCGGGCAGGAAGGATCGCCCGACTGGAATCGATCGATCAGCTGCTCGCGGCGTCCGCTCGGCGTGCCGCCATGCAGGAAGATCGGATCCACGTCGAAGACGCGACGCACCAGCCACGCGAGCAGATGGCCCATCTGCCGGTACTGCGTGAACACCAGGGCTCGGTCGCCTGCGGCGATGAGTTCCTCGAGCAGTTCGACGAGGCGGGCCGCCTTGCCGGATCGGGCGATGAAGGCGTCCGCCGCGACGCCGTCGCCCGGCTCCTCGCCGAGGAACTGCGCCGGGTGGTTGCAGATCTGCTTGAGACGCACCAGTCCAGCGAGCACGAGTCCGCGCCTTCGCATGCCGTCGCTCGACTCGATGCTCCTCAGCATGCTCGCGACGGTCGTCTCGTAGAGCGACGCCTGCTCTTCGGTGAGAGGAACGTGCTGCCGGCTTTCGACGAGAGGCGGCAGGTCGGAGATGACGGTGGGATCGGTCTTGAGCCTGCGAAGGACGAACGGCCGGACCAGCGCTCGCAGTCGTTCGGCCTGCGCGCGATCCCGATGCCGCTCGATCGGCATCGCGAAGCGGCGTCGGAACTCCGCCGCCGTGCCGAGGTATCCCGGGCAGCAGAACTCGAGGATCGACCACAGTTCGGCGAGGCGATTCTCGACCGGCGTTCCGGTGAGGGCGATCCGCTGGTCGCAGCGAAGCGTGCGGATCGCGGTGGCCTGCTTGGTGGGAGGGTTCTTGACGTGCTGCGCCTCGTCGAGCACCACGCGACGCCAGTGCAGCCGCTGCAGGAAGTCGAGGTCGCGGCCCACGAGCCCGTAGGTCGTGAGCACCACATCGCTTCGCTGTGCGATCTCGACGAATCGGTCGCCGATCGGGCGATCGAGTCCGTGGTGGCGGTGCACCACGAGCTCCGGCGCGAACCGCTCGAGTTCGCGCTGCCAGTTTCCGACCACGCTCATCGGCGCGACGATCAGCGTCGGACCGGGCGGGTTCTCGTTCCGCTCCCGTTCGTGCTGCAGGAGCGCGATGAGCTGGACCGTCTTGCCGAGGCCCATGTCGTCCGCGAGGCACGCGCCGATTCCGACGCGATCGAGGAAGGCGAGCCACGAGAGGCCCGACTGCTGGTACGGGCGAAGCGTGCCGCGGAAGAGTTGCGGCGGCTCGATCGACTCGACCTTCGCCTCCGAGGTCCCGTCGATGAGGTCCGCGATCCATCCGCTCGCTTCGATTCCCGCCCGCATCAGGCCCCCGTCGCTCGCGTCGAGACCGTGCGCCATCCGAAGGGCGTCGCGAAGGGTCGTCTCGCCGGCGACCTCGCCCTCGAGGAATCGCCGCGCGGCCACGAGATCCTCCGGGCGGATCTCGACCCAGCGGTTCTCGATGCGAACAAGCGGCACGCCGTCCGCGGCGAGGCGACGGAACTGGTCGAACGAGACGCTCTCGCCGCCGAGCACCAGTTCCCAGCGATACCCGACGACCCGATCGAGCCCGCTTCCGGAGACGGGTCCTTCAAGGCCCGGGCCCGCCTCGATCGGATCGAGCCGCAGTCGAGCGGCGAGCCGGCTCGAGGGATCGCCCCACCACGCGGGGACTTCAAGCAGGATGCCCGATTCCTCGAGGATCGGCCGATGCTCGCGGAGGAGCGCGTAGGTCTCCGCGGTCGAGATCGGAATCGACCCGGCTCCCGGATCACGAAGCGCCGCTTCCAGTCGTGGCCAGATCCGTGCGGCCTTGGCGAGTTCCGTGAGCAGCGTCTCTTCGAGATCGGCGCCCGCGGCCGCGCCGCCCGGCGCGATCGCCAGCCCCGCGACGATGTCCGCCGGCTCGAACCATGGCGCCTCCGGTCCGGAGCCCTCGGTCAGGCCGAACCGCAGGGTCCAGACGCTGCGGGTGCGATCGATCGGCCCCGTCGGATCCGCAGCATCGTCCGGCTCGACCAGCAGGAACCGCAGCCGCATCTTGCCGAGGGCCCGCTCCTCCTCGAGCCGCGAGAGCCACGATCGCACCCGCCGGGGCAACTCCAGGTCGCGGCCCGCGCCGCAATCGATCTGCGCCCGCTCCCGAAGGAGCCCGCCCAGCCAGACCACGTGCGGATCGTCGGAATCGTCCCAGGAATCGATCGAGTCCTCGTAGTCCTCGTCGCGCAGCGTGCCTCGAACGATGGCGTCGGTCCAGGCCGCGGTCGCCTGCTCGATCGCCGCGGCCGGATCGCTCGGACTCTCCGCGCCGCAACGAGCGGCCGCGGGCATCGCCGCGATGAGTCGGTCGATGCGGCTTCGCGCGTCCGCGTCACCGGTCCACAGCAGCCATCTCGCCTCGCCGAAACCGCGCGGGTCCGCGACGAGGGAGGGAACGACCCGCTGGTCCGCCAGCCACTCCGCCACCTCGCGAGCCATCGCGAACCAGAATCGGAGCTCGTGCCCGAAGCGGATTCCGGCGGGCTCGGCCGCCTCGAGTTCCAGGAGCCAGGCGACGACGTTCGTCTCGCTCGGGACCACGCTCGGCACCCGAATCCGCTCGAGCGTCGGAACATGCCGCTCCTCCGGCTCCTCGCCGAGGACCGCGAGCAGCCGCGGGCTCGCCCACGGGCGCCCGTCCGAGCCGCACGGCAGGGTCAGTTCGATGGCGTCCGACTCGAAGCCGGCCGCGGAGGAGCCGAGCGCCGGTCGAAGCGTCGCGGCATCGATCGCGAACGGATGCTCCCCGCCCTCGGAAGCGCCGGAACCGTTCGAAGTCTCGCGGGAAGTGCCTTCCGCCCAAAGATGCAGACGGCGGCGTGTCCAAACGGCGTGCAGGATCATGGAGAGAAGGAGGCCGGGCTCGGGCAGGGCGTCGGTCGATTCGAGTGATTGCGCTGGGGCTCGAACCCAGGACCTAGCGATTAAAAGTCGCTTGCTCTACCGACTGAGCTACGCAATCGCGAAACGACGAGTGTAGGGGGGAATCGCGTCGGGACGACCGGCTCGGGCGATTCGGAGCGACGATCCGTCGCGAGTCGCGTCCGATCGAGCCGAGCATCGACCCGTTCGTTCGCGGCGTCGATCGCCACGGCCCGCGGGTCCAAGCGGCGTCGCCCACGCCGATCCGGGCGGGCGTCCGGTGCGAGGGCGTCGGTGCCGATCCCCGTCCGATCGACTCCCGTCACGGATTCTTGTGCCGGAAACTCGACTTGCCCGATAAGTGGACTCAACCTCGGTCCGAGATGGACCGATGGCGGGAAGGGCGAATGCCCACGAGTCCGAAGCCGGTTCGCAGGACGCGACCGGCACTCGACGGACCCGCACGTGCCGAGGCGAACCATGAGCGACCATCTGCCCCTCGTCGACCGCTTCCTGACCTACCTGATCGACGAGCGTCACTTCAGCCCCTACACGAGCCGCTGCTACGGGCTCGATCTGAGGCAGTACATCGAGTTCATGTCGAGCGAGTTCGGGATCGACCACGATCCCTCCGCCGAACAGTCTGCGCTCGATGCGGGTCCCGAGGCCTCGAGCCGATTCATGCACACCGCCACGGGAAGGCTCATGGCGGCCGATCCCGAGACGGTCCGGGCGTTCCTCGTCCGCATGAGCGACCAGAACTACTCCGCCGCCACGATGGCGCGGAAGATCGCCACGCTCCGCTCCTTCCACAAGTGGGCCGAGCGTCGCGGTCTGGTGCGGACCAATCCCATGGTCCTGATCCGCACGCCCAAGCAGTCCAAGAGGCTTCCGCGGGCGATCAGCGTCGACGAGATCGAACGTCTTCTCTCCGCGCCCGATCCGAACGAACTGCTCGGGGCTCGCGATCGCGCGATCCTCGAGACGCTCTACTCCACCGGCATCCGTGTCAGCGAGGTGGTCGGCATCAACCGTGGCGACCTCAACGAGGCGGGCGAGGCGATCGTCATTCGCGGCAAGGGCCGCCGCGAGCGGATCGTGCCGCTCGGATCGCACGCGCTTGCGGCATTGCGGCACTACCTCGACATGCTCGACGCGGAACTCGCTCGGGCCGGCACGGTCGCGCCGCCGAACTCGCCGCTCTTCGTCAACAAGCACGGCAGCCGGCTGAGCAGCCGTTCGGTGCGCCGCAAGGTGTCGAAGTACCTCGCGCAGGTCGGGCTCGACCCCAACATCAGCCCGCACACCATCCGCCACAGCTTCGCCACGCACCTCCTCGACAACGGCGCCGATCTGCGGTCGGTGCAGGAGCTCCTCGGCCACCAGTCGCTGTCGAGCACGCAGGTCTACACGCATCTCACGACCGCCCGGATGCGCGAGGCCTACGACCGCGCCCATCCGCGGGCGGAGGCGTCCTGACCTTCGCGTGATCGGACCCGTCCACTCGCGATCGCCGCATCCGGAAACCCGGGGGCCGGGCTGGTCGATCGTCGAAGGCGACGCGGCGAGCCTGCTCGCGACGCTTCCGGACGCCTCCTTCGACCTCTGCTACCTCGACCCTCCCTTCGGGACGGGACGACGATTCTCGGGCGCCGCAGGCGCCTTCGAGGATCGGGCCGCGTCGGCCGCGGAGTTCGCCGCGATGATCCGTCCGTGGATCCGCGAGATCCATCGCGTGCTCGGACCGCACGGCTCGATCCTCCTGCACGCCGACTGGCGGCACTCGCATCGGCTTCGCCTCTGGCTCGAGGAGGCCTTCGGCGAGGACGGCTTCGTGAACCATCTCGTGTGGAGCTACGGCCTCGGCGGAAGTTCGCCGCGCCGGTTCGCCCGCAAGCACGACGACATCCTCTTCTTCGCGAAGGGGCCGGACTACTTCTTCGAACCGCCCCGCGTGCCCGCGACGAGCGTGCGCATGAAGGGCCTCATGAAGAAGGCGACCGACGTGCTCGACGTGCCCGCGATCAACAACATGTCGGACGAGCGGTGCGGCTGGCCCACGCAGAAGCCGCTGGCGCTGCTTCGCATGCTGGTCGATGCCTGCTGCCCGCCAGGCGGCCGAGTGCTCGACCCCTGCTGCGGAAGCGGCACCACGCTCGTGGCCGCGGTCGAGACGGGGCGGCTCGCCGTCGGCTTCGACGCGAACGCCGATGCGGTCGCGCTGGCGTCCTCGCGGCTGGCTCGCGTCGCTCCGCGACTCGCGGCGAGCGCGTGATCAGAAGTCGTACTTGAGCCCGGCGAAGTAGCGGAAGTCGTTGCGGGTGCCCGAGGTGATCTGCGACTGGTAGTCGTCGCTGACGCCCGCCTCGAAGGAGAGGCCTTCGACGCCTTCGATCTTCATCACCCACTTCGCGCCGGTCGTGAACCGGAACTCCTGGATGTCGCCGACGTCGGGGAAGAAGGTGAAGAACGCCACCAGCTTGTTGTTCTTCGTGGGCCGCCACTCGACCTCGATGCCCGCGAGCGCTTCGGGAAGCACGCGATCGGGGCCGAACTCGTAGCTCACGCCGAAGCCGATGCGGGCGTTGACGTCGAGCTGCTCCTCCTTGACGAACCAATGGCCGATGCCGCCCCAGGCGCTGAGCCGCTGTTCCCAGGACTGGAACTCGTCGTACTGGAACTGCCCGGTGCCGAAGACGTACCAGAGCTTGTTCTCGAGGTCTCGACGGTAGTCGATGGTCGCGAGGAAGTTGTTGTTCTGCGTCTGGGCGTTCTGCACGCCGAAGAAGTAGCGGGCCGAGATGGTGAGCTGATCGACGTCGGTGACTCTCTTCAGCTCGCCTCCGACGCGAAGTTCGACGTTCGAGTTCACGTTGTCGTAGCCGGCGATCGCGAATGAGAACGAACCGGACCACGGGCTCTTGGGCGCTTCCGGCTCGAGAGACGGCGTCTCGACGCTCGTGACGTCGGTGCGTTCGAGCACGATCTCGCCGAGCACCGGGTGCTGGACCTTGTAGGAGCCGGGGGTCTCCTCGACGACGACCGCTTCGAGCACCTCGCCGGTGGTGAGGGTGATCTTCGCCGGCGGCGGCGGTGCCGTGACGGAGGGATCCTCGATCGGGGGAACGTCCTGCAGCGAAGCGCCGAGCAGCAGCGCGGTGGCGAGATTCATCGTCGAACTCTCTCCGGCAATAGGGGGAATCGTTGGATGCGAAGCGGGGGATCGCCTCGTCACGACGCGGCGGGCGAACCTCCGGGACGCAACGCGATCAGCTTGTTCATGGCCTTCACGACGATGAACGCGCTGAAGGCGATGATCACGAACTGGATGCAGTTGTCGAGGAAGTTCCCGTAGGCGATGGCGACCTCGGCGACCGCCGGCGACGAGTCGGTCGCCGGTTCCGGCGACTGGATCACCAGCTTCAGGTCCTTGAAGTTCACGCCGCCGATCAGAAGGCCGATCGGCGGCATGATCAGGTCGCTCACGATCGAGTTGACGATCTTGTTGAACGCGGTGCCGACCACGATGCCGACCGCCATGTCGATGGCGTTGCCCTTGACGGCGAAGTCGCGGAACTCCTGCAGGAAGCCAGCCATCTCGAATCTCCTCGAAGCGGGTCGATCGACCGCGAATGGGCGGAAAACCTACTGCTGCAGGCGCCGCCGATGCGGGAGGAAGACAAGTTGTCCACAGCCGTCGGCGGGGCTCAGCGTCCGCGAGCGGACGAGTGCGCTGCGGCTTCGGACGCCTCGGCGAGGGCGAGCAGTTGGCGAGCGGCGACGATCGCTTCGTCGCCATGCGAGGCGACTGCGGTGGCATGGCCGAGCTTGCGGCCCTCCCGAGGCGCCTTGCCGTAGAGATGGATCCGGGCGCCCCGGACCGCGAGCAGGTCGGCCGCGATCGGGGCGTGCCCGATCAGGTTCACCATGGCGGAGTGCCCGAGCGGTCGGCAGTCTCCGAGCGGGAGGCCGGCAATCGCGCGGAGGTGGTTCTCGAACTGGCTGGTCCGGGCGCCTTCGATCGTCCAGTGCCCGCTGTTGTGGACCCGCGGGGCGAACTCGTTCGCCAGAAGCGTCCCGTCCGCGCACTCGAACAGTTCCAACGCGAGCACGCCGACATGGTCGAGCCGCTCGGCGAGCGTGATCGCCCAGCGGTTGGCGGTGGTCGTGTCGGGTTCCCCCGGCGCTGGGGCGAGCGTGCGTCGAAGGATCCCGCCCCGGTGGAGGTTCTCCGCGAGCGGCCACGACGAGATCTCGCCGTCGAGTCCTCGCACCACCAGCGCCGACAGCTCGCGCACGAACGGGACCTTCGCCTCGAGGATGCACGACGCTTCGCCGAGCGAACGCCACGCGGGCTCGAGATCGACATCCCGCTCGATCAAGCACTGCCCCTTGCCGTCGTAGCCGAAGCGACGAGTCTTGAGGATCGCGGGCATGCCGACCGACTCGATCGCGGCGTCGAGATCCGGGGCTCGCTCGATCGAAGCGAAGCGCGGCACGTCGATGCCGCACGAGCGGAGGAACTCCTTCTCGACGAGTCGATCGTGCTTCATCTCGAGCGACGTCGCGCCCGGCCGCAGCGGCACCAGCGAGGCAAGATGCGCGAGCGGCGCCGGCCCCACGTTCTCGAACTCGAAGGTCGCGACGTCGAGACCCTCGGCGAACCGTTCGATCGCGGCGAGGTCGTCGAACGCGGCGCGGACGTGCTCGCGTCGCCGACCCGCAGGTGCCTCTGGAGATGGATCGAGGAAGCGAAACTCGAAGCCGAGCGGCTCGCCCGCCTCCGCGAGCATCAGTCCCAGCTGCCCGCCGCCGAGGACGCCGATCTTCACGAAGCGGATCCCGCGGCAGGATCCGGGCTCGCGAGCACCTTTGCGGTCTGCTCGCGCCGGAAGAGTTCGAGCCGCTCGCGAACCTCCGCGTCCTCGACCGCGAGGATCGCCGCCGCGAAGAGCGCCGCGTTGACCGCGCCGGCCCGTCCGATCGCGAAGGTCGCCACCGGCACGCCTGCGGGCATCTGGACGATCGACAGCAGCGAGTCGACGCCGTGGAGCGCCTTGCTCTCGACCGGGACGCCGAGCACCGGCACGGAGGTCTTCGAGGCCGCCATGCCGGGAAGATGGGCAGCACCGCCAGCGCCGGCGATGATCGCGGCGAGGCCGCGAGGCGAGGCGCTTGCGGCGTACTCGAAGAGCAGATCGGGCGTTCGATGCGCCGAGACCACGCGGCACTCGTGTTGGATGCCGAGGGCCGCAAGCGTCTCGGAAGCGTGCCGCATGGTCTCCCAGTCGGACTGGGAGCCCATGATCACGCCGACGCGAGGAGATGGTTCTTGCACGCGGCCTCCCGAGTCGTGGGCGACGCGAGTCTCGGTCGCCTCGCGGAGCGACAGACTAGCGAAGGCACGCCAGTCCGCGGGCGGGCGACGGCGTCGCGACGGTCGCGTCCGTCGTCCGAGGGTGAACGAAGACGCGGCGCCGTTCGATCGGCGCCGCGCGGTCTCCCGAATCCTTCCTGAAGGCCTCGCGCTCGGCTCAGGGCGCGAACCCGCCAGGGTTGCCCGCCGGCGGCGCTCCGTAGAAGTGGAAGTGGTAGTTCACGCCGCCGCCGTACCCGCCGCCCGCCCCGGCCGCGTTGCCCTGACTGCTCGGCAGGTTGTAGTTGGTGCCCGACTCGTTGTAGCCGCCCGCGACGCCGGCGCCAGCACCGGTCGCGTTGCCCTGGCTTGCCGGCAGGTCGTAGGCGCCGCGGTTCTGGCTGTAGCCGCCTTGCCAGCCGGCGCCCGCGCCGGTCGCGTTGCCCTGGCTGGCCGGCATCCCGTAGCCGCCGTGATAGAAGTGGAAGTGGTAGCCGCCGCCACCTCCGCCGTAGTTGGCCAAGGCCATGGGCGTCGACCACACCGGAGGTGCATATCCCGCGGGCGGGCTGCTCGGTCCGGGCGGCCCCGGGACCTCGGCGCCGTCGGGAGCGTTCGCCGCGGCGGGAGCGTTCGAGCCGGGGGCGCCGCTCGGGGGTGCGCCATAGAAGTGGAAGTGGTAGTTGACGCGGTTGATCGCCTCGCTCTCGCTCGCGTAGGGGTTCATCTCGCCGCCCATCTGGTTGAAGCCGACACCGGATGGCGTCTCTTGCTCGTCGACCGGCTGCGGCTTGCCCGGGACCTCGTACGACTGATCCTGCACCACGCCCGCGACCATGCCGGGGGCGACCTGCCGCGGCGAGGCGGTCGGCGAGGAGGCACAGGCACCGAGAAGCAGGCTGGCCGAGAGCGAACCGAGGACGGGAGCGGAGCGGGCAAGCATCGATGAACCTCCGAGTTCAGAAGACGGACGGAACGCGGTGTATCGGTCACACGAGCGATCGCGCGACACCGCGGCGGGGAAGGACTCTTCTCGGACGCGCGAGCCTTGGCGAGCGCTCTCTGGACTCGACGCGTGGCTCGACCTGTCTGCCGGCCGAGCCGTCGGCCGTCCTGCGACTCGAGGCCGCAGCGGCGATGCAGCGGCGGCGATCGGTGAACAGGAGCCTAGCGCCATCCGTCCTCGCAGTTCCCGGACCTCGAGGGCTCGATCGGTAGCATGCGACGCTTTCCCCGGTGACCCTCGGAGTGGACCTCATGAGCACGCTTTCGGCGACCGCGATTCGACTGCCCAAGCCCGAGGCCGGCACGCCCGGCGACGTTCCCGAGGTCGATGCCCTCGCGGTCAACACGATCCGCACGCTGTCGATGGACGCGGTGCAGGCGGCCAACAGCGGTCATCCGGGCACGCCGATGGCGCTCGCGCCGGTGGCCTATGCGCTTTGGCAGCAGGTGCTCGACTACGACCCCGAGGCGCCGCACTGGCCGGGACGCGATCGCTTCGTCCTGTCGAACGGGCACGCTTCCATGCTGCTGTACTCGCTTCTGCATCTCGCCGGCGTAAGGCAGCTCGACGCGGCTGGCGCACCGACCGGGGAACTTGCCGTGCGGCTCGAGGACATCAAGCGGTTTCGTCAACTGGATAGTCGCTGTCCGGGGCACCCCGAGCACGGTTGGACGACGGGCGTCGAGACGACGACGGGCCCGCTCGGGCAGGGCGTCGCGACCTCGGTCGGCATGGCGCTCGCCTCGCGCTGGCTTGCGGCTCGCTACAACCGGCCCGGCTTCGAGCTGTTCTCCTGGCGGACCTGGGCGATCTGCGGCGACGGCTGCCTGATGGAGGGCCTCAGCTCCGAGGCGGCGTCGCTCGCGGGACACCTCGAGCTCTCGAACCTCTGCTGGATCTACGACCACAACCACATCTCGATCGAAGGACACACCGACCTCGCCTTCACCGAGGACGTCGCGGTGCGCTTCACCGGATACGGGTGGAACGTGTTGCGGGTCGGCGACGCGAACGACCTCGATCGGCTCGGCGACGCGTATCGCGCGGCGATCGCGGAGTCGAAGCGGCCGACCCTCGTCATCGTCGACAGCCACATCGGTTGGGGTTCGCCGCATCGGCAGGACACGAGCGCGGCGCACGGCGAGCCGCTCGGCGAGGATGAGATCAAGCTCACCAAGCGCTTCTACGACTGGCCGGAGGACGCGAAGTTCCTCGTGCCGCCGGAGGTTCCGAAGCGATTCGCCGAGGTGATGGGGGCGCGTGGCAGCGAGAAGCGGAAGGCGTGGGAGGCGCTCTTCGCGAAGTACCGCGCGCAGTTCCCCGCCGAGGCGAAGGAACTCGGCCATCTCTTCGCAGGCACGTTGCCGGAAGGCTGGGAGCAGGCGATGCCGGTCTTCCCGCCCGATGCCAAGGGCATGGCGACGCGGGTCTCCGGCGGCAAGAGCCTGCTCGCGGCGGCGAAGGCGATTCCGTGGATCGTCGGCGGCGCCGCGGACTTGACGCCTTCGACCAAGACCCGGCTCGACTTCGAAGGCGCCGGCGACCAGCAGGGACCGATCTGGTCGAGCGCCGTGCCCGAGGGCATCGATCCGAAGTCGACGGTGTGTTCGCCCGCAGGGCGCAACGTGCACTTCGGGATCCGCGAGCACGCCATGGCCGCGATCTGCAATGGCATGGCGGTCTCAGGCCTTCGTCCGTTCGGTGCGGGGTTCCTGATCTTCTCCGACTACGCCCGCGGCTCGATTCGGCTCAGCGCATTGATGGAGCTTCCCGTCGTCCACGTCTTCACCCACGACTCGATCGGGCTTGGCGAGGACGGTCCGACACACCAGCCGGTCGAGCAGCTCGTCTCGCTTCGCGCGGTGCCCGGGCTCCTGGTCTTCCGGCCTGCCGATGCGAACGAGGCCTCGATGTGCTGGCGCACGGCGCTTTCGCTCGGCGAGCCCTCGGTGATGGTCCTCTCGCGTCAGGACCTGCCGACCCTCGACCGCACCAAGTTCGGCTCGGCCGAAGGCGTCGCGAAGGGCGCCTACGTGCTCGCCGAAGCGAGCGGCGGAGCGCCGAAGGCGATCCTCATCGCGACGGGCAGCGAAGTGAATCTCTGCCTCGCGGCCCGGGATGAACTCGAAGCCTCGGGCGTGCCGACGCGGGTCGTCAGCATGCCGTGCGTGCCGCTCTTCGATCGCCAGGACGAGGCGTACCGCGAGTCGGTGCTGCCCAAGGCCGTCAAGGTGCGGGTCAGCGTCGAGGAGGCGTCGACGCTCGGATGGCACCGATTCGTGGGCGACGGCGGCGCGGTGATCGGCATGCACACCTTCGGTGCGAGCGCTCCGATCAAGGAACTCATGCGCAAGTTCGGCTTCGATCCGCACGCGATCGCCGAGACCGTTCGCAGACTGCTCTGACCGCTCGACCGTCCTCCATTGCCGCCTCGCCCGAACAGGATCCGCGTCCCATGAAGATCGTGATGGCCTCCGACCACGCCGGCTTCGACCTCAAGCAGACCCTTGTCGAGACCGTGAAGGGACTCGGGCACGAGGTGATCGACGTCGGGACCTTCTCGACCGAATCGGTCGACTATCCCGACTACGCGGTGAAGCTCGCGGCGGAGATCCTCTCGGGGCGCGCCGAGCGCGGCATCCTGCTCTGTGGCAGCGGCATCGGCGCGAGCGTCGCGGCCAACAAGATTCCCGGCATTCGCGCGGGCAATTGCGAGGACCACTACTCCGCGCATCAGGGCGTGGAGCACGACGACATGAACGTGCTCGTGCTCGGGGGACGCATCATCGGTCCGATGCCGGCCATCGAGATGTGCGGGGCGTTTCTCGCCGCGAAGTTCACCGGCGAGCCTCGTCACGTGCGGCGTCTCGAGAAGGTGCACGCGATCGAGCGGGATCCCGCCGCGGTGCTTGCGGCGGCGGACTCCGCCCGCACCGGCTGAACTCGTCGACCGAGGACCGGACCTCGGCGATCCCCCATGTTCCCCGTCAGGAGACTCGCATGACTTCGCTTCGATCCTGTGATGCGATCGACGATCCCGCCGCGCGCGAAGAGGTGCTTCGACGTCAGGTCGGGCGTTGGCGGCTCGCCGCTTGCTGCCTCGTGAGCCTGCTCGCGGGGATCGGCGGCACGATCGGGGCCACCTCGAGCCCCTCGACGCAGGCGCCCTCGGCCGGCGGAGCGCCGGCCGCAGGCCAGGATGCTTCGCCGAAGCTGGTTGCCGTGGTCCTCGATCCGAGCCGAAGCTCCGGTCGTTGGAGCTCGACGATGCTCGCCCTCGACAGCTTCGGCCGCATCTGGTCGCTCGACACCTCTCGAGCGACCTCTCGGTGGATGCCGTTCCAGTACAGCCCCTGACCGAGCCGCTCGGTTCGTGACCGACGGCGGCTCGCGACGTCGCGCGGCGAAGTCCCCTTCACGACGAAAGGCCCGAGCCGTGCGGCTCGGGCCTCGTCTTGGGTCGATCAGCACGACTCGTCGCGTCAGTCCGCGACTTCGATCAGCTCGACGTCGAAGACGAGCGTCGCGTTCGGCGGGATCACCGGCGGACGGCCGCGGGGGCCGTAGGCGATCTCGGCGGGGATGATCAGCTTGCGCTTGCCGCCGACCTTCATCGAGCCGACGCCTTCGGTCCAGCCCTTGATCACCTGGCCGAGGCCGAAGCTCGTGGGCTCGCCGCGATCGACGCTCGAGTCGAACTTGGTGCCGTCGAGGAGATAGCCCGTGTAGTGGACGGTCACGCGGCTCTGCGGGCCCGCGGGCATGACGCCCTCGCCTTCCTCGAGTTCGATCCACTTGAGGCCCGAATCGCTCTCGAGGATCTCGCCCGAGGCCATCGCGCCGGGGAAGCGCCCACGCATCGACTCGGAGACCAGCGAGCCGTCCGTCGCGTTCATGACCAGAGTATGGATGACGTGGTCGTGATAGACCGTGACGCTCATCGTCGGCGGCTCTGAGGAGGGATCGAGCGACACGCGCTCGATGACGCCAGGGACCTTCGAGTACGCAAGGCGAATGCCCTCGGCGAGGGTCATCTTCGCGCCGACGCAGGCGCCGGTGGCGCCATCGACCATGACGCGCCGGAGCATCCCGCCCGAGGCGACCATGACCTCGTAGCTCACCGCGTCGCCGGCGATCGAGGCCGAGGCGGCGACCGCCGTGCCGCCGGCGTACTTCTCGGCCTCCGCGATCGCCTGATCCATGGTGACGCGGGCGGCGGTGAGGGCCTGCTCGATCTCGGCGGGCTCGGGCGGAATCGTCGCGAAGTCGGGAGGCATGGCGATGGCGCCCGACAAGGCGAGGGCGGCGAGGGAGGTCGGTTCGATCATGGATGCTCCTTGGGATGGGGCCGGTGCAGGTCGATCGCTTGGCGGCAAACGAACAGGAATCTCCGTCAAGCGAGGGCGAAATCGTATCGGCATCGCGACGCGGATCCTCTGCGGACCGCTAGCATTTCAAGATGCCTGCGGATCGCTTCACCAGTGGCGTTCGTGTCGCAATCTCGCGAACCCTGCTCGCGACGATGCTTGCTGGATCGCTCCTCGCCGGCTGCACCGAGTACGAGGACGACCCCACCCGCGAGGAGCCGAGCAGCCCGCCGCCGCAGGGCACGCCCGCGTACTCCGACCCGACGCCCGGATCGACGAGCGCTCGGACCACGAAGCAGGCCTACGACCGACTCGAGCAGCGGATCGCCGACTATCAGCAGAAGGTGATCGACGAAGCCGAGAAGTAGACCGGTCGTCCGGCCCCTCTCGCGGGCTTCGACTCGAGTATGGAGTTCGAGGGGGACTGCTCGATCGCCGCGCGCGGCTCCCGATCGATCCATCCCGCCACCGGCTGAATCTGCGGCCTTGCATCGAGCGATTGACTCCGCTGCCACCCTGCTCGGTCGCATCGAATGCTCGTCGGCGAGTCCGTCGAGGCCTTGCCGAGTCTTCCCGAACCCTATCGCGAGTCGCCCATGATCGCTCCATCCTCCTGCTGCTGCGACGACCTTCACGACCTCGAGACACCGATCGAGCAGGAGTCGCCTGCCGCCGACGCGAGGCCGTTCGACCAGGCTCGGATCGAGCGGGCGGTGCGGGAGATCCTCTTTGCGATCGGCGAGGACCCGGATCGCGAAGGGCTTCTCGAGACGCCTCGTCGCGTCGCGCGTGCCTACCGCGAGGTCTTCGCGGGACTCCGGCAGTCGCCCGCGGACCATCTGGGTCGCGTCTTCGAGCAGGCTGCAGAGGAGCCGATCGCCGTCAGCAACATCGGATTCTTCAGCGTCTGCGAGCATCATCTGCTGCCGTTTCACGGGCAGGCTCACATTGCGTACCTGCCGGGCAACGGCAAGGTGGTCGGACTGTCGAAGCTCGCTCGCACCGTCGAGGTCTTCGCACGCCGCCCGCAGCTTCAGGAGCGGCTGACCGAGCAGATCGCCGAAGCGGTCCACGAGCATCTGCAGCCGATGGGCTGCGTGGTCATGGTCGAAGCGGAGCATCTCTGCATGCGGATGCGGGGCGTGCGGGCCGCGGAGGCCCGCATGACGACCACCGCGCGACGCGGCATCTACCGCAGCGACAGCGCCCTCGGCCGCGAGGCCCTCGAGATGCTTCGGGCCGCCGCGAACCGACCTCGCGGTTGAGGCGGGGACTGAAGCGTCTACCTCAAGTTGTCGGCGTGCGCTGCAAGATCGTCGCTGAATCGAGCGTGTTTCTTCGCAGCGCCGCAGCGCGCTCGACGGTTGCGGAATCGGCGGACATGCACCATTTCGTCGCGTGGCGGTGGCTCATCGCCTGGAGGCGAAGCCTCGGGGCCCGGGCGTTTGGGGTGGATTCTCGACCCGTCGTCCCCGGCCTTGACGGAAGAGCGTGACACACTCCTGCCGAGAAGAAACTCGTGATCTTCGCGGTCGGTTCGAGCAAGTGATCGATCCCTGCCCGCGGCTTGGAGTCTTGGACGTGAGCCTGAACCTTCGCCCCTTCGCCAGCGTCTTCACTTCGATCCTCTTTGCGAGCACGGTCGCGATCGCCGCGCCGCCTGCTTCCACGCCGGTGTTGGAGCCGCCGGTCGTTCGCCCGTTCGAGCGGACGCTTCGGTTCGATGCGCTCTCGGTCGACGCGCAGCCCATCTCGGTCGACGAGATGGAACTGCATCGCATGACGGCGCCGGGCGGTTCGCGACTCGAAGGCTTTCCGCTCGGGCTTGCCGGCGACGCGGATCTGCTCGTCGCGCCGATCTCGGTGATGCCGCGCTCCGCAAGGTCGATCGTCGTCGGCGACGACGGACGAGAGCGCAACGTGCCGCGGCTCGCCCGCATGTGGCGAGGCACGGTGGAGGGCGATCCGGAGTCGAGCGTCTTCATCTCCGACTCGCCCGCCGGCCTCTTCGGCTGGGTTCTCACCGATGGCCGTGAGTACGTGATCTCGAGCGGCGATCCCAAGGGCGAGCGCGTGCCGGTCGTCTACGACCTGCAGGGCCCCGCTGGCGAACACATCGTCTGGACGCCTTGGCAGTGCGGCTTCGACGAGATCGAGCAGCCGATGCGCGACGCGATGGGCGATCCGCCGCAGGGCGGCCTCGCCGGCGACGTCTGCCGGACCGTCGAGCTGGCCGTCGATACCGATCAGGAGTTCCTGGCGCTCTTCAACGGAAGCACCGCGCAGGCGCAGGCGTACCTCGAGACGCTCGTCGGCGCGACGAGCGAGATCTACCGCCGCGACACCGGCGTCCAGTTCTCCCTCGTCTACACGCGGCTCTGGGAGACCACCGATCCGTGGACCTCGACGAGCACCTCGAACCAACTGACCCAGTTCCGCAACTACTGGATCTCCAACATGGGCTCGGTGTCGCGGGATCTGGCCCACCTCGTCTCGGGCCGAAGTCTCGGCGGCGGCATCGCGTATGTGAGCGCCGCGTGCAGCGCCTACGGCTACGCGGTCTCCGCCAACTTCGACGGCTTCTTCCCGACGCCGCTCGTCGATCACAGTTCGCAGAACTGGGACATCATCGTCTTCGCGCATGAACTCGGCCACAACCTCGGCACCCTCCACACGCACGACATCGACCAGTACAACCCGGTGATCGACGGTTGCGGCCTCGGCGACTGCAGCAG
>CAZTMB010000031.1:0-1780 GCA_964614695.1 uncultured Isosphaeraceae bacterium
CCGCCGGCCGCAAGCGTCGCGGTGACCGAGACGCCGGAAGCGGAGTACGGGTTGGCCCCGCAGTCGACCACCCGCACCACCGGCTGGGTGGTGAAGGCGACGCCGCTCTGCGCGCCATTCGGTTGCGTGGCGACGGCGAGCCCGGCCGCGGCGACACCGATCGACGGATTCGTGTCGTCGCAGTCGGAGTTGTTGGTCACATGTCCGGAAGGAATGCCGCTGTACGTGATGGCCGCCGTGCCGCTGCTCGACGCGCTCGAGAGCACGGTGGCCGCGCCCGCGCCGAAGCCGTCACCATCGTTATCCGCGTAGTACGACGGTCCGCTCACGCCGTGGAGGGTGACCGTGGCCGTGAAGGCGCCGGCCCCCGCGGTGTATCCATTCGTGATCCACACGCGATACGCGGAGTTCGTGGTGAGATTGAACGAGGAGGTGAAGTTGACCGGACCGCGAACCAGAGGCACCGCGGTCTCCGACGTGGCCCTGACTCCCCAGTAGAGCCTGGTGTTCGCGTTCGAGTTGAGGACGAAGTCGCCCCACCAGCCACCGACCTGCGCAAGACCGATCTTCGGAGTTCCTCCGTTCGGCGGGGATGAACCAGGCGTGACGACCACGGTCAGGTCGGAAGAGTACGGATCACCGCTCACGCCCGTCAGATTGACGCTCACGCCCGTCAGCGTGCCCGACAGCGACGGAACCACGACGGACCCTCCTGCGCTGAACGACCGGTTCGTCAACGTAACCGTCACATCCGCCGCGGCGACGGGTGCGAGCATGGCGGCAGCGAGGGCGACGGCGAGGTACGCGGCGAGGGGGTTCTTCATGGTGGGAAGTCGCAAGCGGCCGGCGCGTCTGGACAGGAACCATCAGGACGCCGGCGGGTGTGGAACGCGGGCCTTGGCGGTGACTGCCGATCCGCGTTGGGCGAACTCCGGTCGGGAATGAGTGGCGGAGTCTGACGCCGGCCCGCGTCACGATCAAACAGATTTTCCGCGCATCCTGAGGTTTCCGCCGCCGCGTCACCCGGTTCGCCGAGTGCCGACCGGGCGTGGCTTCCGAAAGTCCCGACCCTGGCTACGCGTCCGGTCCGTCCCGAGTGAGGCGAGAACAAACGATGACGGCCCCTCCTCCGCCCACCTCGACCTCCGCGCCCCCGGCCCGACCGACGTCCTCGGCGACGTGGACGCCCTCTGCCTCTGGGAACTGTTGCGGCGGGCCGCGGACCGCTTCGCGGGATCCAGGTCCGGACGCTGGGATCGCGTCGAGCGTCGACCGACCTCGGCGGCTACCGCGGCACTCGCGCGAACCGGTACGGCCCGTGCTCGGAACCCCACACCTGCGTGCCGGCGCTGTCGTAGCCGCGGTCGAGGGTCTCGATCAGGTCGGGCGTGAGCGTCACCTCGCTCGTCGTGTACGCGGCGCCGTTCATGGTCGAGACGCAGCCGGAACCGTAGGTGCCGCCGACCAGCTTCTCGGCGCCGTCGCCACGAAGCGTGACCGTGCAGCCCTCGAGGATCGAGAGCAGTCCCGGGACGATCGACTCGAACCGCGTGACGTCCTTCCAGGCGCCCGCGAACGTGAGCGGATCGCCGGGCAGCGTGTAGACGAAGCTGAAGACGACCGGCACCCCGCCATCCCCGGTGCCCGGCTGCAGGCGGTAGATCCGCTGGCGATAGGGGCGTTCGGGCATCTCGGAGACCGCCTGCTCGACGTAGAGCCACGGTCCGTCGACGCGGTCGGTCCAGATCTCGGTCATGTGCAGGTCGATCGAGCGGAAGTT
>CAZTMB010000031.1:1880-19613 GCA_964614695.1 uncultured Isosphaeraceae bacterium
TCGGCATGCCGCGAAGATATCCCGTGGCGGGATCGAATCGGTCGCACGCGTCCTGCGAAACCTCGGTCGGGAACTTTCCAGCACCGCGACGGGACGGGTGGATCCGCTAGCATGACCCGCTCGTCTTCGATTCCGGAGGAAGGTCCGACCACGGTCGCTCGCCTTCCGCCGGGATCGTTCGTTTCAAGCCTTCCGTTCAACCCGTTCGACCGAGTCCAAGCCATGTCCGCAAGCATCGAGACCCCCTCCGACATGAAGCCCGCCAAGGCCCCCGACACCCGCGGACTCGCGGGACAGACCGCGGGCGACACCTCGATCTGCTCGGTCAACCAGACCCAGCTCATCTACCGCGGCTACGAGATCGCCGATCTCGCGGAGAACGCGACCTTCGAGGAGGTGGCGTGGCTCCTCTTCCACGGTGAGAAGCCGACCGCCGCGCAGGCGAAGGCGTTCCACTCCGAACTCGCCGGGATGCGGGATGTGCCGGCCTCGGTCGCGGAGATGGTGACCGCGGTCGTCAAGGGGAACCCTGCGACCCATCCCATGTCGGTGCTGCGGACCGGCGTGTCGCTGCTGTCGCACCTTGATCCAGAGTGCGAGGACAACTCGCCCGAAGCCGAGATGCGGAAGAGCAAGCGGCTCCTCGCCAAGATCCCGACCCTGATCGGCATCTGCCAGGCGGCGCTCGACGGTCGTGCGGTTCCCGCGAACGACCCGTCGATGTCGCACGCGGCCTACCTCATGCTCATGCTCACCGGCAAGAAGCCGAGCGAGCTCGCGGCGCGGATCATGGACGTGAGCCTGATCCTCTACGCCGAGCACGACTTCAACGCGAGCACCTTCACGTGCCGCGTCATCGCCTCGACCGAGAGCGACCTGCATTCGGCGATCTGCGGCGGCATCGGCGCCCTCAAGGGTCAGCTGCACGGCGGTGCGAACGAGATGGCGATGGAGATGCTCAAGGAGATCGACGTCGACACCGCCAAGAGCGGCCAGTCGGTCCTCGACTGGATGCACGCGGCGTTCACCAGCAAGCGGAAGCTCATGGGCTTCGGCCACCGCGTCTACAAGAACGGCGACCATCGCGCGGGCATCCTCCGGACCTGGGGCCTCAAGCTCGCCCAGCAGCTCGGCCCCGACGCCACCAAGTGGTTCGATCTCGGCGACGAGGTGCAGGCGATCATGCTCAAGGAGAAGAACATCCATCCGAACGTGGATTTCCCCTGCGGCATGACCTACTTCGTGATGGGCATTCCCGTCCCGCAGTACACCCCGATCTTCGTCGCGGCCCGCGTGGTCGGCTGGAGCGCCCACGTCATGGAGCAGCACGCGGACAACCGGATCATCCGGCCGCTCGCGAACTACATCGGCGCGCCGCTCCGAACCTGGAACGGCTGAACCGCCGGAGGTCCGCGGCGCCTCGCGACCACGGCCCTCCACACGACCCGAACCCGCTGCGGCGGCGGCCGATCTCGACCGCCGCCGTTTCACTTGAAGACCCTCGCGATCGGACCATCGATCGCCTCCTTCGGAGCATCCACGCATGAGCCACGCCGATTCGATCGTCGTCATCGGGGCCGGAACCATGGGCTCCGGCATCGCCTACGCCGCCGCGGGTGCGGGCATCGCCGCCACCGTGGTCGACGTGCACCAGCCGGCCCTCGACAAGGCTCGCGGCTACCACGAGAAGACCGCCGCGCGAAGCGTCGAGAAGGGCCGCATGCTCGAGCCCGACGCGAAGGCGCTCCTTGGCCGCGTCGCCTACGAGCCCGACCTCGACAAGGCCGCCAAGGGCGCCTCGTTCATCGTGGAGGCCGCGAGCGAGCGGGTCGATCTCAAGAAGCAGCTCTTCAAGACGATGGCCGGGCTCGCCGCGCCGGACGCGATCCTCGCGACCAACACGTCGAGCATCTCGATCACCGAGATCGCCTCGGCCGTCGGCGCCCACGCCGATCGCGTGATCGGCATGCACTTCTTCAATCCGGTGCCGGTCATGAAGCTCGTCGAGGTGATCAAGGGCCTCGCGACGAGCGAGGCGACCGTCGAGCGGACCATCGCGCTCGCAAAGGCGATGGGCAAGACCCCGATCCCCGCGAACGACCGCGCCGGATTCGTCTCGAACCGCGTGCTGATGCCGCTGATCAACGAGGCGTTCTTCGCGTGGATGGAGGGCGTGGCGAAGCCCGAGGACATCGACGAGATCATGAAGCTCGGCTGCAACTTCCCGATGGGACCGCTGCGGCTCGCGGACTTCATCGGTCTCGACGTCTGCCACGACATCATGATGGTGCTCCACCGGGAACTCGGCGATCCGAAGTTCTTCCCGTGCCCGCTGCTGCGGCAGCTCGTGACCGCGGGGCGCCTCGGCGACAAGACCGGTCGCGGCGTCTACGACCACGGGAAGTAGGGGGGCGTCGCGGTTCATCGCACGGTGGACCGCGGGCTTCCCGCCCGCTTGGGGGCCTTCGAGTCGTCGGACCTCCAGCGGACCAGAGGCCCCAGGTCCACTTGGTTGGCATGAGTGCGATCGCCCGATTCGACGGGCCGCGGGCTTCTCGCCCGCTTCGGGGCCTTCGAGTCGTCGGACCTCCAGCGGGCCAGCGGCCCGAGGTCCACCGGTGGGTGCCGTTTGGTTCGGCATCTTCGGTGGACAGCGGGAGTCTCGCCCGCTTTGGCGGGATGGCCGGACGCGTTCCGGTCGCATCTTCGATCCGAACCCTTCGAACCGTACGATGACCCTCTTCGCCGGCGGATGCCGGCATTCCCACGGGAGCCTCGCATGAGCAGCCTCGACCAACGCGCCGCCGCCGGAAACGCCCCCGCGCCCTCGAAGGTCGATCCGGAGACGGTCACCCTGTCGGGGTATGCGGTCGATCGGCTCTACGGCCCCGACACCGTCGAGACGCAGGATCCCCGCGACGCCTCGAAGCCGCATCCGCGGATCGGCGAGCCCGGGCAGTTCCCGTTCACCCGCGGCGTGCACTCGACCATGTACCGCAGCCGCCTCTGGACGATGCGCCAGTTCGCGGGCTTCGGCAGCGCCGACGACACCAACCGGCGCTTCAAGTACCTCCTCGAGAACGCCAAGGGCACCAAGGCCAACACCGGCCTCTCGACCGCGTTCGACCTGCCGACCCTGATGGGCCGCGACTCCGACGACGCGCTCTCCGCCGGCGAGGTCGGCCGCTGCGGCGTCGCGATCGACACGATCGAGGACATGCACCGCCTCTACGCGGACATCCCGATCGGCGAGGTCACGGTCAGCCAGACCATCAACGGTCCCGCCGCGGTGATCTGGGCGATGTATCTCGCGATGGCGCGGCAGCGGGGGATCGGCTGGGAGACGCTCGGCGGCACGCTGCAGAACGACATCCTGAAGGAGTTCCACAGCCAGAACGAGTTCATCTATCCGCCCGAGCCGAGCGTGAAGCTCGTGGTCGACACGATCGAGTTCGCGTCGCAGCATCTGCCGAAGTGGAACAGCGTCTCGATCAGCGGCTACCACATCCGCGAAGCGGGGTCGACCGCGACGCAGGAGCTCGCGTTCACCCTGCGGGACGGCATGGAGTACGTCGAGGCGTGCGTCAAGCGCGGACTCGACGTCGACTCCTTCGGGCCGCGTCTCTCCTTCTTCTTCAACAGCCACAACGAGTTCTTCGAGGAGATCTGCAAGCTCCGCGCGGCGCGGCGGATCTGGGCGAAGGCGATGCGCGACCGCTTCGGCGCGAAGCACGAGCGGTCCTGGCTCATGCGGACCCACGTGCAGACCGCCGGCTGCTCGCTGACCGAGCAGCAGCCCTACAACAACGTCGTGCGGGTCGCCTACCAGGCGCTTGCGGGCGTGCTCGGCGGCTGCCAGAGCCTGCACACCGACTCGATGGACGAGACGCTCGGGCTTCCCACCGAGAACGCGGTGCGGCTCGCGCTGCGGACCCAGCAGATCCTCGCCCACGAGACCGGCGTGCATCGCACCGTCGATCCGCTCGGCGGCAGCTGGTTCGTCGAGGCGCTCACCGATCAGATGGAGGCCGACGGCGACGCGATCATCCGGGAGATCGACGAGATGGGCGGCGTCGTCTCGGGCATCCACAAGGGCTACTTCCGCCGATCGATCGCCGAGGCGAGCTACCGCTTCGGACAGGAGATGGAGGCGGGCGATCGGATCATCGTCGGCGTCAACGCCTACCCCGAGGGCAACGACGAACGGCCGGTCGAGATCCTGCAGATCCCGCACGAGGTCGAGACCGACCAGTGCTCGCGGCTCGCGGACTTCCGCCGTCGCCGCGATGCGGACAAGGTGAAGTCCTCGCTCGACGCGATCCGCAGCGCCTGCCGACAGGGGCAGAACGCCATGCCGGCGCTCGTCGAGGGCGCCGATGTCGGCTGCACCCTCGGCGAGATGGTGCAGGCGATGGCGGACGTCTACGGCCGCTACTCGGGAGGCCCGGAGTGGTGATCCGCGCGGGCGGGCCGATCGCCTCGGCGGCGTGATCGCGAGTTCGTGCCGTTAGCATTCCGGCGGCTCCGCGGCCGACCGACTCCGGCGGTGCGGAAGCCGCGGAGTCTTCGCCATGCGAATCCTCGTCTCGAGCGCCGTCGGCGCGCTGGTCGTCTTCTTCTGGGGTGCGATCTCGTGGGCGGCGCTCGATCTCTGGGGCGGCGCCGCGGCGACGCTCAGCGACGAGGCCGAGACGAGGATGGTCGAAGGTCTCGACGCGGTGCTCGAGGAGACCGGCGTCTACTTTGCTCCCTCGGCACCCGAGCACGCGGCCGACGCCTCCGCGGAAGTCCAGCAGCAGGCGATGGACTCGTGGATGGCCGAGCACCGCGAAGGACCGATCGCGATGGTGATCTTCCAGCAGGAGGGCTTCGAGCCGATGGCGCCGTCGATCATGGGGACCGGTGTCGCGATGGACTTCGTGGCGGCACTGCTGGTCTCGGTGGTGATGGTCGCGGTGGGCGGCGGATACGGGCGGCGATTCGCGGTAGGCCTGGGCATGGCGGTCTTCGCCGCGATCACCGGCCACGGCATGTACTGGAACTGGTTCCAGTTCCCCGACGCGTGGAGCACCGCGATGGCGGCGGACCAGATCATCGGATGGACGCTTGGCACCCTCTTCATGGCCGCGATCGTGCGCTCGCGGTCTCCGGTCGGAGCGTGACGACTCGATGAGCGGATCGCGAACCTTCCAAGGCCCCAAGGGCACCCGAGACTTCTACCCGCCGCAGATGGCGGTGCGTCGCCGCATCGACGAGGTGTGGCGCACGGCATCGATCGACTGCGGCTTCGAGGAGATCGACGGTCCGACGTTCGAACACCTCGACCTGTACACGGTCAAGAGCGGCGAAGGGATCGTCTCGGAACTGTTCTCGTTCCGCCGCGCCGGCGGGGAGGACGACTATGCCCTGCGTCCCGAGTTCACGCCGACCCTCGCCCGCATGGCCGCGGCGAAGGGCTCCTCGCTTCCGCTGCCCACCAAGTGGTTCGCGATCCCCTCGCACTTCCGCGCCGAGCGGCCGCAGCGGGGGCGGCTTCGCGAGTTCTTCCAGTGGAACGTCGACGTCGTCGGTCTCGGCGAGCCCGACGGCGAGGTCGAGGTGATCGAGGCGGCGGTGCTTGCGCTCGAGCGATTCGGGCTCACGCCCCGCGACGTGCAGGTGCGTCTGAGCCATCGCGATGCGGTGGCGTCGCTCCTGCGATCGCTCGGCACGCCCGAGGCGAGCGTGCCCGGCGCGTTCGAACTGCTCGATCGGTTCGATCGACTCCCGCCGGAGGAGTTCGCGCGTCGAGGCGAGGCCCTCGGGCTTGCCGCCGACGCGATCGCGAAGCTGCGCGAGTCGATCGTCGCGGCGCGGCCGATGTCGGAGTCTTCCGCCGCCATCGCCGCCGCGATGGGCGTGGATCCGGGTCAGCTCGCCTCGATCGAGCCGCTGCAGGAAAGGTTGCGGCGTTCGGATCTGCTCGAGTGGTGCACCTTCGACCCGGGCATCGTGCGCGGACTTGCCTACTACAAGGGCATCGTCTTCGAGATCCACGAGACCGGCGGGGCCGAGCGGGCGATCGCCGGCGGCGGCCGCTACGACGGCCTGATCTCGCTCGTCGGTGGACCGGACCTTGCGGCTTGCGGGATGGGCATGGGCGACGTCGTGCTCGCGCTCGTCCTCAAGGATCGCGGCCTGCTCGGCGAGGACGAGGGCGAGTCGCTGCTGCCGCGGCCCGATGCGTTTCTCGTGGCGCTCGCCGACCAAGCTTCCGAGGTCGCGCCGTCGCTGCTGCGAGCGCTTCGCCAGGCGGGCCTCCATGCTCGCTCGAGCCATCGCGCGTCTCGCAACCTCGGCAAGCTGCTCGCCGACGCGAACAAGGCCCGCGCTCGCTTCGCGGTGATCCTCGATGCGGGCGTTGCGGAAGGACGCGCCACGCTCAAGGACCTCGCGAGTGGCGGTCAGGTCGATGTGCCGATCGCGAGCCTCTCGGAGGAGTTGCGGGTGCGTCTGGCCGAGGCCGGTGATTCATGAGCGTGCTCGCATGAGCCGCACCGCTCGCGTGCTCGCGGTGGTTGCGGTCGAGGCCGAGGCGAAGGCGCTCGGCGAGTCCGCGGGCGCCGAGATCGTCGTCGCCGGCATCGGGCGAACCAACGCCGCCGCGGCGACGACGCAGGCGATCCTCGAACGCGGGCCGTTCTTGGCGGCGATTTCGCTCGGGATCGCCGGAGCGCTTCCGGGATCCTCGCTTGAGCTTGGCGACCTCGTCGTCGCGAGCGAGTCGGTCTACGCGGAGGAAGGCCTCGAGACGCCCGAAGGCTTCGGCGACATGCAGGCGCTCGGCTTCCCGCTCGGCGACTTCGAAGGCAACCGCGTGCCGGCCGATCCCGATCTGCTCGCGCGGCTGACGCCGCTCGGTCGCGTCGGCGCGATCGCGACGGTGGCGACCTGCTCGGGATGCGACCGCCTCGCGCAGGAGATCGTCCGTCGCACCGGCGCGATCGCCGAGGCGATGGAGGGCGCGGCGGTGCTGCATGCGGCGCGGCGACTCGGCGTGCCGGCGATCGAGGTGCGGTCGATCAGCAACACGACCGGCGATCGGGCGCGACAACGCTGGGAGATCGCCAAGGCGTTCGGGTCGCTGCGAGCGGCCTGGCCGCAGGTCGTGGCGGCGGCGATGGCGTCGCGGTAGCGACCGGCTTCAGTTCGGACCGCCGCGACCGCGATTGGTCATCGTGATGTTGAGGTACGCCCCGTTGCCGTTCTGCGGGATGTTCGTTCCGACGGGACCTGTCCAGACGAGCCCGACCACGTTCGACCACCACATGGCGGGATAGCCCGAGACGACGAACGGCGCTCGCGGCGGCGCGAAGGTCCACGACATGGGCACGACCATGTTGAGATCCGGCACGTTGGCGAAGCCCTTCCACGGTCGCTCGATCTTGGCCTGACGAAGCGCAGCGCGGCGCATCATCATCGGATCGAAGGGAATCCAGCCGGCGTCGGGCAGGAAGAACTCGCCCCACACCCACGGGCCGCAGCCGCCGTTGGCGAGGAACTTGCGATTGGGATCGTTGTAGCGCGTCACGCCGAGCACCGGCCTGGCGGGGATTCCTGCTGCCCGCAGCGAGGCGACCGCGAGGCAGGTCACATCGGAGGGTGTGCCGTTGCCCGAGGAGAGCAGCGACAGCGCGCCGTAGACGTCGAGGCCGTTGATCGCGCCGTAGCCCTGACGCACCACGCCCGTCCCGGTCACGTTGCGGGCCACGAGCGTGGCGGCTCGCACGAGTTCCTTGGCGGCGACGTACGGCGTCACCTCGCGAAGCCGGCCGCCGCTGGTCTGGGCGACGAACGCCTGCACGGCCGGTGACGCCGAGTCGATCAGCGTCTCGGGTTCGAGAAAGCGCCGGACCTCTTCCGGCCACTCCCGCGGCCAGGTGATCGCCGCGGCTCGCGCTTCGTCGACGGAGACCTCGAAGCTCTCGGCGAGGAAGACGGTCTGCCAGCGGATCGACTGGCCGTTGAAGGCCGGCAGCGGCACCACCGCGAGGGTGTTGCCCGGGGCGATCCCGGGCTCGATCCGACCCGCGGCGTTGGCCTGCGGGAACGGCTGGTTGTCGAGCCAGACCGAGACCGCCAGCGAGTCGCGATTGACCCGGGCGAGCGGGCCGTCGCTGATGAGCGACAAGGCGAGTTCGGCTGCAGGAAAGCCCAACGCCGCAGGACTCCAGTCCGAGCCTGAGAACCCGGTGATCGTGACCTGGTAGTTGACCTCGTTGAGACGGGGGTCGCCCCGCTCCACGATCGGCGCGGGCGCCTGCGCGGGGAGGGCCGAAGCCACGGCGACGATCGCGGGCGGGGGGGGCAGGTCGGCGGCGAGCATCGACCGATCCTACGACCGCCAACCCCTCGACCGAGCCGTGCCTTGCGAGAACCGACGACCTTCGCGATCGCACCCGGCTCCCGACCCCGGCCCCACCGCCCCCATCGAGAACGTTCCCAATGAACGACGGCTCGCCACGAGACCGGGGTCGGAAGCCGGATGCGAAGGCATCGCCCCGGAAGGAAAGCGAGATTCCGCCGTCGCCACGCCACGATTCCCGGCATTTGCGTCAATCACCGGTCGGTTCTGGTTCGTTGCGGTCATTCGATGTCATCGCGGACGACGCACACCGAGGCGGGCCGACCCGCGAGCCTGCCGAAGCGTTGCTCTCCCCACGGAATCCGTTGCGGGAGCAGGGGGCGACCGCTATCCTTCGCGACCCAGTGTTCGGGTAGGTGCGATCCCGGACGACATGGGCCATTGGCGCAGTTGGCTAGCGCGCTTGCATGACACGCAAGAGGTCACTGGTTCGAATCCAGTATGGCCCACTCGACTCCCGCCCCGAGCTTCCGCTCGGGGCGGTGTCTTTGGCGGAACGGTGCCGTCGACGGACGCGGTGTCGCTGAAGGGGCAATCCGGGGAACTTGATGCGATCGTGTCACCGAATGTCACCATTCTTGGAAGATTTCGCGTCGCCCCCCTTGTCAGGGGAGCCGAGATGGATACTCTTCCGACATCTCACTTGCCCCCGGAAGGGCTCGGCAGCTGGCTTCGGTCGCTGCCGGGCCTTTTTTCTTGCCGCTGCGTCGAACCGTTCGCGGGGTCCCTCCGGGAATGCTCAAGCCATGAACCTCCAGGCGAACCGTCTGCGTCGTGCCGGTCTCGCCGCCGCAGGCGCGTGGCTGCTCTCGGCGGCTGGATTTCTGGCCGGATGCGAGACCCCGAAACGCGAGAGCGAGCCGATCCCGACCGCCGCGATGGCCGGCCCCTCGATCTCGATCGACACCGAGCGGGCGAAGTTCGAGTCGGAATCGGTTCGCGTCGAGCCGGCGGCGTCGGACGCGGGCGAGAAGTCCAACGCGGACGGGAAGGCCCCAACGCGCGAAACGATTCGTCTCGCTCCGGGAATCGAAGTCGATCTCGCGCATCGCGAGGTGCGGATCGCGGCGCAGGCGGCGCTCGACGAAGGTTGGCTTGAGCAGGCGGTCTGTCTCGCGGGAACGCGCGAGCACGAGTCGCTGCTCGTCATCGAAGCCCCGCCGAGGCTCGTGCATGCGGCGATGCTCCTGATCGGTCTCGAACCGGGACGTCCCGGTGCGTGGCTGCTCGCGGATGACGGCGTCACGGTCCGTCGAGAGCCGCCGACCGGCGACGCGATCGAACTGCTCGTGGAGTACGAGGCGCCGGACGGCTCGAGGCGCCTCGAACCGCTGTCGGCCTGGGTCGAGACCGCCGACGGCGGATCGTTGCCTCCGCACCCTTGGCGATTCGCCGGATCGAGGCTCGAGCCGACGAAGGACGGCGGCGAGATCTATGCCGCGGACTTCGCCGGTTCGATCGTCGGGCTCGTCACCTTCGGCGACGAGGTGATCGCCTTCGAGGAGGTGCGATCCGATCGGGTCGAGGTCGAAGCGGCGGGATTCCTCGTGCGCCGCGGCGCCCCGCCGCCGCCCGGCACGCCGACGACCCTGGTCGTCAGGCGTCCTCCGGCACGGTGACGCCGCGGAGGCGGAGCGTCGCGAGCACATCCTCGCGTGAGGCTCGTCGGCGCCGCGACGAATCTCGCCCCTCTTCGCCGTCCGCTTCGACGAGGCGCGGCGCGAGCGGCCGATGCAGCCGCGTCGCGCCGCAGAAGGCGATGGCGATCGCGTCGGCGACGTCGGCCGGCTCGGGCAGCGAGGCGAGCCCGCACGCCTGCATGACCGCCGACTGCATCTGGTGCTTGGACGCCTGACCGTGCCCGGTGAGCGACTTCTTGATCTCCGCCGGGCTGAACTCGTCGAAGTCGAGTTTGGCGACCGCTGCGGCGAGCAGGATGACGCCGCGGGCATGACCCATCTGCACGGCGCTGCGGACGTGACGGCGATGCACGAAGACCTGCTCGACCGCGATGCGTCGCGGCGAGAACTCCGCGATGATCGAGGAGAGATCCTCGTGAAGCGCCTGAAGCCGAGTCGGCAGGTCGGTGCCCCGGCCCGGTCGGATCGCGCCGGCCTCGACGACCCGGGTCTCCCGGAAGGAGACGCTCTCGATCACCGCGTAGCCGGTGATGCCGAGTCCGGGGTCGATTCCGAGGATCCGCATGCGAGGGGTCGCGTCCTTTCCCTGAGGTCGCGGCGGCGGCGACTTCGCGTCAATCGGCGTTTCGTCGCTCGCGGGTTGCGGAGAGGGCGAACCAGGAGGAGGCGTCCTCGGCGAGCATCGCTTCGCGATCCTTCCGCCGACCGGCGCCGCCGCCGGGTTCGTCGCGCTCGATCAGGCCGTCGCGAAGCCGCACCACCCGCTCGCAACGATCGGCGATCCGTTCGTCGTGCGTCACCATGATGATGGTCAGGCCGCTTGCGTGCAGCTCGTCGATGAGTCCGAGGATGGCGAAGCCGGTCGACGAGTCGAGGTTGCCGGTCGGCTCGTCGGCCATGAGGATCGCGGGATCGGTGACGAGGGCTCGCGCAATCGCGACGCGCTGCTGCTGCCCGCCGCTCAGCTGCCCCGGCCGATGCCCGGTGCGGTCGCCAAGTCCCACGCGGTCGAGCATGGCGATCGCCCGCTCCCGGCGATCGAGCCGAGAGACCCCTTGGTAGAAGAGCGGGACCTCCACGTTTTCCGCGATCGTGAGTTCCGGGATGAGGTTGAAGGCCTGGAAGACGAATCCAATCCGCCGGCCGCGGATCCGGCTGAGTGCCCCGTCCTCGAGGTCCGCCACCTCCTCGCCGTCGAGTCGATACCGGCCGTTCGTCGGTCGGTCGAGACAGCCGAGGATGTTCATGAGGGTGGACTTCCCCGAACCCGAAGCACCCATGATCGCCACGTACTCGCCCCGATCGATCCGCAGGTCGACGCCCTTGAGCGCCTCGACGAGCACCGATCCGTCGGGGCGGACGTAGGCCTTGCGGATGCCGATCAGCTCGGCGGCGGGGGGGAGCGGTTGCGGCATCGGTCTTGGTGGGACGGCGCGAGCGAGTCACGGCAGCGGCCCGAGGGCATCTGCGTTCGGGCGGCGATCCGGCCGCTTCATTCGGACGGAGACGGTCTGCGGATCGATAACCGCGAGAGGTTCGAGCCAACCCCGAACCTGTGCGGTCTATAACGGTACCAACACGTTCACGCGAACCATCCGCTTGGATGCAGTTGGTTCGTCGCGAAGGGCTCGCCGATCCGACGAGACTTCGCTCGCTCCTTCGGCCGGTCGAACCCGGCCCGCCCTCGCGACGTCAGGTCGCGGGGACCTTCTCGATCCGAGGACTCGCATGTCGAACCGATCTGCCCGCCGACTTCCGAACCTGATCCTGACGCTGGCTGCGGCCGCCGCGTCGTTGGCTTCGACGATCGCCACCGCAGCGCCTCCGACGCTTCAGGAGTGGTCGAATCAGGTGTGGACGGCGGCGATGCAAGGCGATGTCGCCGGCGTCGAGACGCTGCTCGGCACGGTGCCCGCGGGCGAGAGCGGCGTGACCGACGCCTTCCGCGCGATGGTGGCAAGCCGCAACGAGCATGCGAACGATTCCGACGAAGGCCGGAGGAAGGACCTCGAGAAGGCCATCGAGGAGTTGCAGACGAGGCTCGCGGAGAACGAGCTCACCAAGGCGCTCACCGCCGCGGTCCGGGCGCAGACGCTGTCGGACGACTGGGGCGCCGCCCTCGATCGGCCGGAGATCGCCGGGCTCATCCGCGACGCCGAACTGGCTCAGGCGGCGGCGGAAGCCGAAGGCGACTGGCTCCTCGCGCAGGAGATCCTCTTCCGCCTCCGCACCCTGCACGAGGATGTCGGACGCGGCGACGAGTACAAGCGGTACCACGCCGGTCTCGAGCGGGTGAACCGCCGCATCGGCCTGCTGGCGCAGTACGCGCCCGAGGCGCTGCACGGGCTTCGCGTGAAGCAGGTGGCTCGCATCGCTCCGGAGCAGGAGCTTCCCGAGTTCAACCCGGCGTTTGCGGAGGACTGGAAGGAGCAGGTCCGCGGCATCAGCCAGCCGATGCTCTCGTCGGCGCTGCGCACGATCGCGGCGGCGCACATCAGCCATGTCGGATGGCGGCCGCTGCTCGAAGGCGGACTCGATTCGCTCGAGATACTCGGGACGACCGCGGCGCTTTCGGAGAACTTCCCGGCGCTCGCCGACGCCGAGCGGGCCCAGGCATGGCAGGAGTCGATCGACCGCTGCCGGGCACTGCTCGAGGCGGTGCCCGATCGCGAACTTTCGCGTCGCCACGCGGCACGGATCATCGGCGAGCTGCAGCTTGCGAACCAGCGCACGCTCGAACTCCCCGAGCCGGTCCTCTTCCGGGAGTTCGGCGACGGCTCGACCGACCAGCTCGCCAAGCGCTACGAGGACCAGTACACCGAGATCATCTGGCCGGAGCGATATCGACGCTTCCAGCAGCAGGTGGACGGCAGCTTCGTCGGCGTGGGGATTCTCATCCGCCACGACGACAAGCGCGACATCGTCGTGGTGAATCCGCTCGAAGGCTCGCCCGCATGGCGTGGCGGCGTGAAGCCCGAGGACCGCATCGTCGAGGTGGACGGCGTCTCGACGGTCGGTTGGAGCACCAACCGCGCCGTCGACGAGATCACCGGCCCAGCCGGGCGTCCGGTCGTGCTCACCCTGCGTCGCGAAGGCGCGGAGGAGCCGGTCAAGATCAGCCTGATCCGCGAGCCCATCAAGATGCGCTCGGTGAACGGCTGGTGGAAGAAGGGTCTCGACGAGCACGGCGATCCGGAGTGGGACTGGTGGCTCGATCGGCCCGCGGGCATCGGCTACGTGCGGCTGACCTCCTTCAACGACGAGAGCTTCACCGACTTCCTCGACGCGGTGAACCGCATGAAGTCCGAGGGCGATCTCCGCGGGCTGGTGCTCGACCTTCGCCACAACCCCGGCGGGCTTCTCAAGAGCGCGGTCGACTTCACGAACCTCTACGTGAGCGAGGGCAAGATCGTCACGGGCGAGGATCGCGACGGCCGCGAGGCGATGCGGATCGATGCTCAGCGGAACCGCTCGATGCTCGCGGGCCTTCCCACCGTGGTGCTCGTGAACCAGGGCTCCGCGAGCGCGAGCGAGATCGTCGCCGGCGCCTTGCAGGCCCACGACGCGGCGCTCGTCCTGGGCGACCGCAGCTTCGGCAAGGGAAGCGTTCAGGAGGTGCACGACCTCTCCGATCGTCAGGCGCCGGCGATGCTGAAGATCACCACGCAGCTCTACCGCCTGCCGCCGGGCTCGGAGGATCCCGAGGGACGGCTCGTCCACAAGCAGCCCGGGGCCGAGGACTGGGGGGTCAATCCAGACCTCGTGGTCAAGATGACCCCGACCCAGATCGAGGAGGCGTTGACGCTTCGTCAGCGGGCCGACCAGATCGCCGAGGTCGACGACGAGAACGCCGAGCCGCGACCGGACGTGATGGAGCTCGTCGAGGGCGGGATCGACTCCCAGCTCGAGATGGCCCTGCTCATCCTGAAGGCCCGGGTGCTGGCGGAGCTCGATCGGGCCGGCGAGCCGGCGATCGCCGCCCGGGGCGGCTGACCGGTCCTCCGAGGGACGGCGAGTTCGGCGTCTCTTTCCGGCGACCGTGGCATCCGCCCCGGCGTCCTCCTATATTGCGTGGCTCGCCCGCGCCCGCCCGCGGATCGTTCCCGCGGCGAGCCGGTTCGATTCCCCTCCATCGCCGCGCTCCACGCCTCACCGGCCGCGAGTCGGCGACCCGCCGCGCTCGATGACGCAGACCATGTCCACACCCGTCGTGCCCCCCCGGGCCGCCCACGGCGGTCCCCGCAAGAGCCGCCCGCTGCCGCCGGGCGTGCCTCCCGAGACGATCGTCGGCTGGCTTCGCGACATGCTCCTGATCCGAGAGTTCGAGGTCAGGACGATGCAGGCGTACCAGGAGAAGAAGATCGGCGGCTTCTGCCACGTCTACATCGGGCAGGAGGCGGTCGCGGTCGGCTGCACCGCCGCCATCCGGCGCGACGATCCGATGATCACCGCCTACCGCGACCACGGGCATGCGCTTGCCCGCGGCATGGCGGCGAAGCACTGCATGGCGGAGATGTTCGGGAAGATCGGCGGCTGCGCGAAGGGCAAGGGCGGGTCGATGCACATGTTCGACCGCGCGAACAACCTCTTCGGCGGCCACGGCATCGTCGGCGCGCAGACGCCGGTCGGCGCGGGGCTCGCCTTCGCGACCAAGTACGAGGACGAGGTGATCAACGGCGGCAAGTCCGACCGCGTGACGCTCTGCTTCCTCGGCGACGGCGCCCTGAACCAGGGCGCGTTCCACGAGGCGCTCAACCTCGCGGGTCTCTTCGACATCCCGGTGATCTACGTCGTCGAGAACAACGGCTACTCGATGGGCACCGCGATCGAGCGCGGCACCACGATGGCCCACGACCTCTCGGTGAAGGCCGCCGCCTACGGCATCGACGCGATCGAGGTCGACGGCATGGACGTGGTCTCGGTCTATCAGGAGATGAAGGCCTTCTGCGACAAGTGCCGCGCGACGAGCCGCCCCGGCTTCGTCGACATGAAGACCTACCGGTACAAGGGCCACTCGATGAGCGACCCTCGCAAGTACCGCACCCGCGAGGAGGAGGAGCACTTCGAGTCGGGCGATCCGATCGGCAAGCTCCGCGACGCGCTCGTCGAGGCGGGGGTGATCGACGAGGCCGCGTTCACCGCGATGCAGAAGGACGTCCGCGAGGAGGTCCGCGAGTCGATCCGCTGGTCCGACGAGAGTCCGGTGCCCGGGATCGAGGAGCTCTACCACGACGTCTACGTCGAGAAGTGGGGGCCCTACACCGGCACGAGCGATCCGGAGATGCTCCGCGAGGGAGGCGAGCGATGACGGCCACGGCAGTCCGCGAGATCGAGTTCCGCGAGGCGCTTCGCGAGGCGATGAGCGAGGAGATGCGCCGCGACGTCCGCGTGTTCCTCCTCGGCGAGGAGGTCGCGGAGTACGACGGCGCCTACAAGGTCAGCAAGGGGATGCTCGCGGAGTTCGGCCCCCGGCGGATCATCGACATGCCGATCTCCGAGAACGGCTTCGCGGGTCTCGGCATCGGCGCCGCGATGATGGGCCTGAAGCCGATCGTCGAGTTCATGAGCTGGTCCTTCAGCCTCGTGGCGGCGGACCAGATCCTGAACAATGCGCCGAAGATGCTCTACATGTCGGGCGGCCAGTTCGGCTGCCCGATCGTCTTCCGCGGCAACGACGGCGCCGGCGGGCAGCTCGGATCGACGCACAGCTGGTGCGTCGAGAGCCTGTACGCGAACGTGCCCGGCCTCAAGATGGCGATCCCGTCGAACCCCTACGACGCGAAGGGCCTTCTGAAGAGCGCGATCCGCGATCCCGACCCGGTCTTCTTCCTCGAGAGCGAGCGACTGCTCGCGATGAAGGGCGAGGTGCCCGAGGAGGAGTACGTCATTCCCTTCGGCAAGGCCGCGATCCGACGCGAGGGCGCCGACTGCACGATCGTCTCCTTCGGCCGGCCGGTGCACTTCGCGATGGAGGCCGCCGAGACCCTCGCCGCCGAGGACGGGATCGAGTGCGAGGTGATCGACGGCCGGACCATCCGCCCGCTCGACCTCGACACGATCGTCGCGAGCGTCCGCAAGACCAACCGCTGCGTGGTGGTGGATCAGTCGTGGTCGTTCGCGTCCGTCGGCTCCGAGGTCGCGGCGCAGATCTCCGAGCACTGCTTCGACGACCTCGACCACCATGTCCATCGCGTGCACGCCGACGACGTGCCCGCGCCATACGCCTTCAACCTCGAGCAGGAGATGCTCCCCAACCCGCGCAAGATCCGGCAGGCCGTGCTCTCGGCGTGCTACCGGGCCTGAGCGAATCCGGCGAGCCACCTGCGGAGCCCCGACCCATGTCGATCGAGCTGACGATGCCGCGACTCTCCGACACGATGGAGAGCGGAACCATCATCAAGTGGAACGTGAAGGAAGGCGACGCCGTCTCCGCGGGAGACGTGGTGGCGGACGTCGAGACCGACAAGGCGACGATGGAGATGCAGGTCTACGACGACGGCAAGGTGAGCCGCATCGTGGTGCCTGAAGGCAAGACCGTCGCGGTCGGCACGCTCATCGCGGTGATCGACGACGGCAGCGGCGAGGGCGCCGCCACGGCGGCGCCTCAGGCCGCGGCGCCGGCTGCAGCGCCTTCAGCGGCTCCGCCCGCTCCGTCCGCGGGCGTTGCGTCGTCGCCGGCGGCGCCGGCCCGTCCAGCCGCATCGCCCTCGTTCGGGGCTGCGGGCGACGCGACACGCCTGCGGGTGAGCCCGGTCGCGCGACGCCTCGCCGACGAGCACGGCGTCGAACTCGGATCGATCCGGGGCAGCGGTCCGGCGGGGCGCATCGTCAAGCAGGACGTGCTCGCGGCCGTCGAGAATCGCGCGGCCGCCGGCACGCCTCCCGCGCGGGTCGAGACGTCGATGGCCCTGCCGGTGCCGGCGTCGCGAGTCGCGGTCGCGTCCTCCACGAACGCCCTCTCGGCGCCGGGCCGTCCCGGACGCGAGGTGGCGCTCTCGGGCATGCGGCAGACGATCGCGCGGCGACTCGTCGAGAGCAAGACCTCGATCCCGCACTACCAGGTCACCGTCCGCATCGACATGGACCCGGTGATGGCGCTGCGGAAGGATCTCAACAAGCAGCTTGCCGACCAGGGCGTCAAGCTCTCGGTCAACGACTTCATCGTGCGAGGCTGCGCGGTCGCGATGGCCGAGCACCCGTTCATGAACGCGAGCTGGGGCGGCGATCGCATCCTGCTGCACGGCGCGGTCAACGTCGGCGTGGCGGTCTCGCTGCCGGCCGATCGCGGAGGCGGTCTCGTGGTGCCGACCATCCGCGACGCCGATCGCAAGAGCCTGCGCTGGATCAGCGAAGAGACGAAGCAGCTCGCCGAGAAGGCTCGCACCAAGGGGCTTTCGGTCGAGGAGATGTCCGACGCCACCTTCACGGTGAGCAACCTCGGGATGTTCGGCGTCGAGCATTTCACCGCGGTGATCAACCCGCCCAACAGCGCGATCCTCGCCTGCGGCGCGGCCCTCGAGCAGCCGGTCGTCCGCAACGGGCAACTCGCCGTCGGCCACGAGATGCAGGCGACGCTGAGCCTCGATCACCGCGTGATCGACGGGGCAATGGGCGCCGCGTGGCTTGGGACGCTCAAGCACCTGCTCGAGCATCCGGCCACGCTTCTCGTCTGAGTCGAACACCGTTCGG
>CAZTMB010000031.1:19713-27137 GCA_964614695.1 uncultured Isosphaeraceae bacterium
AGCGGTGGACCGCGGCCGTCTCGGCCGCATCGATTGGCGAGCGTCGCTCGGCGTGCGGAGAGGACGTTGTCCCTGCAGCCCACCGAGCAGCCCGGTGAACCATGGTCGGCTCGGCTGACCTGGTCGGCCTGTTCTCTGGACTCCGGCCTCACTCCGTCGCGGGCGTCGCCTCGCTCGGCTTCCGCCGCCGCAACGCCCGGATCGGTCCGCTCATCGCGTACACCGTGAACCCGAGGGCGAGGGTGATCTGCGGCCACCAGATCGCCGCCGCAAGCGGGATCACGATCTTGAGCAGCGTCGCGAAGTCGTGCCGCCCGCGCAGATAGCGGTTGGTCATGTGCACGTAGCGGATCCGCGAGACCATCGCGAACGCCGCGAGCAGCGTGACCGCGGGGATCACCGCCGCGGAAGCGCGGGCGAAGATGAGTTCGGTCTCCGGTCCCGACGGCCGATGCAGCAGGTGCTGATGCAGCACGATGAGGCTCGCCACGACGCCCGCGGCGCCCGGCGACGGCAGGCCATGGAAGGTGCGGTGCTCCTCGCCGCCGGCGGAGGCCTCCGCGTTGAACCGCGCGAGCCGCATCGCCGTGCAGCAGATGTAGACCGCCGCGATCGCCCACGCGACGCGGGCATAGACCGAGTCGACCTCGGGGCCCATGATCGAGGTCGCACCGTCGGGGCCGTAGTAGTGGCTGACGAGCCGCAGCATCATGAACGCCGGCGCGACGCCGAAGGACACGACGTCCGCGAGCGAGTCGAGGTTGGCCCCGAAGACCGAGGTCGACTTGACGAGCCGCGCGACGAAGCCGTCGATCGCGTCGAAGAACATCCCGAAGAAGATCAGGCTGCCCGCGACGGTGAGCGTGCTCCATCCGAAGAAGCCGGTCGAGGCGACGGGCTTGGCCGCGAAGTGGATCGCCGCGAAGCCGCAGAGCAGGTTGCCGAGCGTGAGCAGCGCCGGCAGCATCGCCACGCGGCGAAGCCTCCGCCGCGGACCGCGCGGGCGGCGTCGCAGTCGGAAGCGGCGAGGTTTGGCGGGGGCTTCCGGCATGGGTCGCGGATGGTAGGGGCGGAGACGGGGATCGCCCGGCGAGCCGGCGGCAGCGATCCTGTTCAGGGTTCAGGCGACGACGAGACGCTCGGCTCCGATGGCGCCGCGTCGGGAAAGAGCCGCGCGGGCAGGTTCGGCCAGATCACGATCACCGTCGCGAGCCCGTACGCGGGCTCCGGCAGGATCAGGCGCCCAAGCGAGGGCGGCACCGCGACCGGTGGACCGGTTTCCGAAACGGCCGGCGGCGGCTCGCTGGCGATGACGAGGGCCTCGTCGCGCCGCAGGTCGAATCGCTCGGCGAGTTCGCCGACCCAGCGGAGATCCGAATCGGCGCGGGACTCGAGCGTGATCGAGGCGCGTCGCTCGGGCTTCCAGCGAAGCCCCAGTTCGATCTCGCACGCGGCGCCGTCCTCCATCGGCTGCGCCCAGCCCCGCATCACGATCGAGAGTCGGCCCGGCGCGATGGGTTGCGGACGTCCGGCGATCATCGCGATCGAGGCACGCCCGATCTGCACGCCTGCGAGGTCGCGCCACTCGGTCGCCTGGCCGTGCCAGACCCGCAGATCCGTGCGGCTTCCGCCGAGGCCTTCGAGCAGCGTCGTCAGCGCCGAGGCCGACCCCTTGGCGAGCACCAGCCCGTCGAGTCGCCGCAGCGACGCAGCCTCGCCCTCGCGCTCGGAGCCGTCGTCCTCGCTCCACGCCGCGATCGCGGCGGCGATCCGCTCCGGCGGCGCCGCGACCAGCCACTGTCTGGTCTCGATGCCGACTCGAGGCTCGTCGGTCGGGAGCGCCGCGCGAAGCCGAGGGTCGGGCGGCATGTCCGGTGCCGGCGGCGTCTCGGGGCGTGGTGGCGAGGCGCAGCCGACAAGCAGGCCGGCGAAGACGGCCGCGATCGAGATCGCGAGGCTCGCGGGTCGACCGCTCATGCGGGCTCGAGGGTGTTGATGCGGTCGATCAGCCGTCGCAGCATGCCGAAGTGCCGTCGGTTGTGCACGAAGTGCAGCCGCGGCAGGGCCGGCAGGTCGTTCTCGCCTTCGAGCATGCCGCTCTGCTCGAAGCCGCCCTCGGCGAGCAGCGGCGCGAACTCCTCCTTGAGCGCGTCGAGATGCACCGGCGCGATCTCGTGGCGAAGCCGCAGCACCAGGCGCGGCCCCACGTAGCGGCTCGAGTGGTAGACGCGGTAGAAGGCGAGGATCTCGTCGACCGCCTCCTGCGGCGTCGCGCAGACGCGGTAGAGATCGACGTCCTCGGGGCTGATCCAGCCGTGCCGCAGCAGGTCGTGGCGGATGTGGCTCTCCCAGTTCCGCCAGTAGTCTCCGCCTTCGCCCTCCACGAGCACGATCGGCACGATCGGGCTCTTCCCGGTCTGGATGAGCGTGAGGGACTCGAACAGCTCGTCCTGCGTGCCGAAGCCGCCCGGGAACACCGCGAACGCGTCGGCGTGCGTCACGAACATCAGCTTGCGAGTGAAGAAGTAGCGGAAGTTGATGAGCTTCGCGTCGCCGAGGATGTATTCGTTGGCGTTGGTCTCGAAGGGAAGGTTGATCGAGAGGCCGAACGACGCCTCGCGCTTGGGGCCCTCGTGGCCGGCCTTCATGATGCCGTTGCCGGCGCCGGTGATCGCCATCCATCCGTGCGCGGCGATGAGGTGGCCGAGCTCGCTCGCCGCGAGATAGTCGGGATGGCTCGTGGGCGTGCGGGCCGAGCCGTAGATGCTGATCTTCCGCACGCCGCGGAAGCGATTGAAGACGCGATAGGCGTGACGCATCTCCTTGACCGCGGACGAGACGAGCTTGATCTGGCCGAGATCGGCGCCGTCGTGCAGCATCTTCGAGGCGACCGCCGCCATCTGCGCGGCCAACGCGAGGCGGCGCCCGGAGAGTTCCGGATGCTGCTGCGCCAGCCAGGATTGCGCCGCCTCGACGAGCGGATCGACGCGTCGTGGCGGTCGGGGGCTCGATCCGTGCGGATCCGAAGGGGTGGCGTTCACGGGGTGTCTCCTGCAAGTCCAAGTCGGTCGAGGGTCGAGGGCGTCTTCGCCGGCGCCGCGAATCCCGGAAGCGGATGCATCGACGCCTTCGGGCTCGCGAGCGGGCCGTCGAGATCGATCGCATAGAGCAGCCCCGCGATCGGAGAGAGCAGATCGCTCACGCCCGGCAAGGAACCCTTGGCGGTGAATCGGCTGCGGATGGTCATCTCGTCGAGATCGACTTCGCCGTCGCCGGCGAGCGAGAGCATGTCGCAGGAGAGGTCGACCGACTCGAGCACGAGCCGATCGCCCTCGATGAAGAACCGCACGTCGGCGTCGGCGATCGCATCGTTGAGCGGAAGCATCAGCTGCGAGAGCTGCAGCACGCTCATCGAAAGCGGATCCTTGGCGAGCGAACCATCTTCGATTCGGATCCTGCCGCGGCCGATGCGCGGAGGCGACGATCCCTCGCCGCCCATGCCTCCCTCGATCGCGAGTCGTCCGCGGAGAACTCCACCGCCTTGCGGTGTCGGCGAGCCCTCCGCGGGGACGCCGGCGATGAGAAGCCCCGCATCCACCTCGTCGGCGAGCAGCGACACGCGGTAGGTGCCTCGCTCGAGATTCGCATCGACGCCGGCTTCGAGGAAGCCACCGTAGAGGCGGGCGGAGATCGGCGAGGCGGCGAGGCGGCGCGAGGCGTCGTCGAAGCGAAGCGTCGCATCGGCGTCGATCAGCTCCCGACCGAGCACCACCGCACGAACCGCATGGATCGAGGCTTCGATTGCGAGCGGCTTCGAGGGCTCGCGGGTCGCTTGAAGCGCCGCCGTCGCGTCCACTTCCCGGAAGGCAAGGCCCGCCTCGAGCGAGGCCCGCTCGACGCGGATCGAGGCCGTCGCGCGCAGGTGGGAGGGCGACTCGGCCGGATCGTCGGGCAGCCACGCGCATTCGAGCGCGAGGTCCCTCACCGTCGCGGGACCTTCGGACTCGAGCGCCAGATCCGCGATCGTGCCGCGAATCCCCGGCGGAAGCACGGCCAGCGCCGGCGAGGGCAGGTTCGGGATCGACAGGCTTCCGAGCAGCGAGAGCCGTCGCGGCATCTCGCGCTCGAACGTCGCGGAGGCGTCGAGGAGCGCCGGGGACTCGCCGCCGAGCAGGATCTCGCTGCGACCGATGACGACCTTCCGAGGCCGAATCTCGATCGGCGTGGGCGAGCGGCTCGCGATCGAGATCCGCGAATCCTCGAGTTGGAGCGAGGCGTTCTCGACCGAGATCGCGATGGAGGCGAGGTCGTCGCGGGCTGGATCGAGATCGACGTCGAGATCGAACCCGCCCTCGGGTGCGAGTGCGAGCCACGAGTCGCGGATCTCCGGAAGGAAGTCCGCGATCGCCAGTTGCGTGGCCGGCCCGGCGAGGTCGCCGTCCGACCAGAGGCATCGCAGGAGCCAGCGGGCATCGTCGTTCGCGCGGGTGCCGTTGAAGAGCACTTCCCCCTCCGACGACTCGTCATCGCCGACGCGCCGCGCCAGGCGGATTCGCGCGTCGTCGAGACGCGTCGACTCGCCCGTGAAGCCCGCAGTGCCCGACAGAAGTTCGAGGTCGATCCGCGGCGGCGCGGGATCCCTTATCCATCCGCCGTCGATCGAGACGCGGCCGCCGACGATCTCCACGCGCCGCGTGAAGGCCTCGGACGACCGCGAAGCGTGAAGGCGGGCGTCGAGGCGTCCCTCGACGCGTCGCCGCGTGAAGATCGACGGATCGTCCGGGTCCATGGCATCGGTGGCGGCGACCCACGTCGCGGCATCGAGCCCGATCCCATCGACCGAGACCTCGAGCGCCGAGTCGCGAGGATGGATCGTGCCGGTCGCGGAGAGCAGGGCCGGGCCATCCGCCTGCGGGAACTCGAAGGTCAGATCGGCGAACTCGACGAGTCCGGGCTCGAGCGAGATCGCGCCGCGCAAGTCTTCTGCCGCGAGGCCGTTCGGCCACACGGCGCCGAGCTCGAGGATCGCCGCGGCCAGCGGCGGCCTGGGCGAGACGGTCCAACCCTCGACCTTGGCGACGAAGGCCCAGTCGGGCTCGAGTCCTCCGGTCGAGTCGGGGGTGACGCGTCCGTGCATCGAGACGCTGCCCTGCGCGTCGAGCAGATCCGCCCACCCGCGGGGAATCCGGCTCTCGGGCGGCAGGTAGCGCACGATCCACTCCGGAGGATCGATCGCCGCGAGCATCGCAGGATTGGCGAAGTCGTCGGCAGCGACGATCTCGAGTCGAGGTTCGAAGCCCCGGCTCTCGCCGCGTCGCGGGATCAGGATGTCGCCCGAGATGCGGCCGACGCCGCCGCCCGGCGCCAGAAACGGCAGCGATCCTCCGGTGAAGGAGATCCGCTCGTCCTCGAGCTCGATGCGTCCACCGGTCGCGACGATCGGATAGGGGAACCCTTCGAGCATCACGCCGCATCGCGCGAAGTCGATCGTGCCGGTGGTGAAGAGCGGCGCGTCCTTGCCGAGACCCTGCTCGATCCGAAGGTTCAGACCGACCTTGCCGCCGAGCGAGAAGGGGCCCGCGGCGATCCGCCGGTCGAGCCTTGAGATGCGATCGAGCGTCGCGTCCCGCTGCGGCGAAGGTTCGGCGAGCGTCCGTGCCTCCGCGTCGAGGCGGCCTCGCTCGCGCTCGAGTTCCCGGATCGACTCGGGCGTCTCGAGCAGGTCGAGCGAACGGAATCGCTCGAAGGCGGCTTCGTCGAAGAGCGTCGTGATCAGCCGCGACGGACCCTCTTCGAGGGCGGAGACCAGATGCGTGTCGATCGGGACGTTCGGGCTCGAGATCGTGATGTCGACCGCGGTGTCGTCGTCGGGGATGAGCAGCGTGCCCCGAATCAGGATGTCCGCGCCGGTCGGCCCCTTGCCGCGAAGCGTCTCGATCGAGACCACTTCGTCCTCGAAGGTGAGGTAGCCCGAGACGTTCTCGAGCGGATAGGGGAACCGGTAGTACGCGCCCTCGCCTCCAGAGAGCATCAGCTTGCCAGCACGACGGATCTCCGCGGCCTTGGGCACGCCGTCCTCGAAGGCCAGCGGCGGCCCTCGCTCGAGGGAGACGTCGATCTCCATTCGCCACGAGATGGCGCCGAGGTTCTCGAGGATCCGGCCGGCGACGAGCGGCAGGTCGATCGAGTGCGACGCCGGCGCGATCGAGTCGGCCTCGGCGGACGCTTCGATCGCCGCCGCGTCGGAATCGAGCGGCACCGCGAGATTCTCGAATCCCCGGACCGAGAGTTCGAGCGAGAACGCCGAGGCCTGTGCGATCCGATCGAACGCCTCCTGATCGAGGCTGCCGCCGGCGGCGCCGGCGAGGTCGATCCGGAAGTCCATGTCGAAGGGCAGAGGCACCGAGCCGATCGCGTCGCCGCCGAGCGAACCTTCGAGTCCCGAGAGGGCGAGTCGCTCCTCGGAGATCTCGATGCGACCCGAGTGCACTCGCATGAGCGGAGGACGCACCGCCGACTCGATCTCGCCGGCGCGATAGCGAACCCACGGTTCGCCGCCGAGATCCGGAAGGCGGAAGGCGAGCGATTCGATGTCGAACACCGCGTCGAACGGCTGGCCCGGGCTCCACTCGATCGAGAAGGCCGAGACCGTTCCCGCGAGTTCGAGTTCTCGGCACCACGTCCGCACCGTCGGCGGCGCGATGCGAAGCGAATCCGGCCCGAGATCGAGCGCCTGCACCTGCAGGGACGCTTCGAGAGAGGCGGTGTCGAAGAAGCCCTTCACGACGAGCCCGGGCGCCTCGATCGGGAAGGGACTTCCCTCCGCGTCGGTCTCGAGCAAGGTGATCTCGTGTCGATCGGGCACTTCCGGGAGCGTCGTGACCGAACCGGTGAACCAGCGCGATCCGGTCGGCTGCCACGAAGCGCCGTCGGCTTCGCCCGACTCGATGCGAAGGCCCCGTACCGAGATCGAAGGCCAGGCGATCTCGCCGCCGCCGCCCTCCTCGGGCTCCAGTGCGAGCGCGTTGACCTCGCCCGGTCGGTCCGGATCCTCCGCGAGCCGGACGTTCATGCCGTCGATCGAGAACTCGAGCAGCCGGAGTTCACCGCGCCAGAGCGCCGCGCGATCGACGATCGCGACGGCCCGATCGATCTCGATCACCTCTCCGGCAGGTCCGGACCAGCCCGGGGCCCGCACGACGAGCCGCTCGACCGTCCAGCGCCCGCCCCACTCCGACGGATGCACGCTTCGAATCGACACCTCGCCGCCGACAATCGGCCCGAGGGCCTTCGCGACGACGAGCCCGAGGACCGGAGGTCCTGAGACAAGCAACGCGGCCGCGACCACGGCGATCGCCGCGAGCGCTGCGCCGAGGCGTCTCCAGCGTCGGCGGGGCTTCGGAATCGCGGGGGAGTCGGGCATG
>CAZTMB010000032.1:0-18987 GCA_964614695.1 uncultured Isosphaeraceae bacterium
CGGTTCTATACTCCTCCCCTTCAAGCCGCCTTCGGCAGGCGGCCGGATTCGCGACGGACCGCTCCATGCCCTTCCAGATCTCGCCCGGTTCCGAGTACGACGTCGATCTCGACACGACCGAGTACCTCGAGGATCACGTCCGCACCCCGGATCGCTGGATCCTGAACTTCGGCCCCCAGCACCCGGCCACCCACACCACGCTTCGACTCGTGCTCGAGCTCGACGGCGAGCGGGTCGCCCGCTGCACGCCGCACATCGGCTACCTGCACAGCGGGTTCGAGAAGCTCGGCGAGCACCACGACTACAACCAGTACGTCTGCACCGTCAGCCGCATGGACTACATGAGTCCCATCGCGAACGACGTCGCGTGGCATCTCTCCGTCGAACGGCTGCTCGGCATCGGTCTGACGCCCCGCGCGACGGTGGTCCGGACGATCCTCAGCGAGATCGGTCGCATCCAGAACCATCTGCTGTGCGTCGGCGCGGCGGCGCTCGATCTCGGCGCCTTCACCGGATTCCTCTACGGCTTCAACGAGCGCGAGTTCCTCTACGACATCATCGAGTACGTCTCGGGACAGCGGTACCACCCCGACTGGACCCGCGTCGGCGGCTCGTGGCGGGATATCCCCGACGACGAGGTGTTCAAGAGGATGGTGAAGAGCTTCCTCGACGAGCGCCTGCCTCGGGCGCTCAAGGACCTCGAGACGCTGCTCAACCGAAACCGCATCTTCGTCGATCGGCTCGCCGGCGTGGGGCAGATCTCCCGCGAGGACGCGATCGCGTGGGGCTTGAGCGGCCCGATCGCCCGCGCCAGCGGCGTGCGTCGCGACGTTCGCAAGAGCGATCCGTACCTCTGCTACGCGCCGAACTGGGACGGCGAAGGGGCGGAGCCGGTCACCTTCAGCGTGCCGATCTCCAACGACGGCGACAGCCTCGCCCGGTACATGGTGCGATGCGAGGAGATCCGGCAGTCCGCCTCGATCATCCGGCAACTGATCGATCGCATTCCGACGGGGCCGATGAACATCTCGGTCGACTCGAAGGCCAACACGCCCGCGAAGGGCGACGTGTACGGATCCATCGAGGGCACGATCCAGCTGTTCGAACTGCACATGCACAATCGCGGGTGGGACGCGCCGATCGGCGAGAGCTACCACGCCGTCGAGACCGCCAACGGCGAACTCGGCTACTACGTCGTCTCCGGAGGCGGTCGCTGTGCGTGGCGGGCCCGGACCCGTCCGCCGTGCTTCATCAACTATCAGGTCTTTCCCAAGCTGATCGAGGGGCACCAGCTCGCCGACGTGGTCGCCGTGCTCGGATCGCTCAACATCATCGCGGCCGAACTCGACCGCTGAACCCCTTCCAGCCTCGTCTGGGCCGAACCGAATGTCCTGGAACGTCAAGAACTCCGCCACTGCTCGCATCGCTCGACGTGCCGAGCCGTACCTCACCGAGGCGATGAAGACGCGTTTCCGCGCGGAGATCCTGCCTCGCTACGCCGTGCCGCACGGCGCGTTGATGCCGATCCTCCACGAGATCCAACACGAGCACCGCTACATCCCCCATCAGGCGATGGAGGAGATCGCGGAGCTCCTCGGGATCACCTCCGCGGAGGTCCTCGACACGGTCAGCTTCTACGACGAGTTCAAGACCGAGCCGGTCGGCCGCTGCGTGATCGGAGTCTGCCAGTCGATCGCTTGCGAGGTCTGCGGGCATGCGGCGATCCTCGACCACCTTCGCGAGAAGCTTGGGCTCGAACCCGGCGAGACCGACGACCACGAGCGGTTCACGCTGCTCACCATGGAGTGTCTCGGCTCCTGCGACACCGCGCCGGTGGCCCTCTTCAACGACGTGCTGCACGAGGGCCTCACCATCGAGTCCGTCGATCGGCTCGTCGAGGAGGCTCGCGCGAAGCTCGACGCGGGACACCACGGGCATGGCTGACGCCGAGCCGCGAAAGCCCATCGCCCGCTGCCTCGGCGAGGCGGTGGGGCATCTCGTCCAGGCGGTCAAGTCGCCCGTCGCCACCGATCGGGTCCTCGTCGAACGTCGCAGCGAGGTGCGGGAGCACGACGGCGTGCTGCTCCGCCGCACCGTGATCGACGAGGTCGAGCCGATCCCGCCGGGCGGTTCCGGCGACTCCGTCTCCTCTCGCTGAGCGAAACGACGCCTTCGAAGTCCCCTCAACCGTTCCTCACCCCCGACCGCCGACCACCACCATGACCCTCGAAGCTCCCTCGCTCACCCAGCGCATCCCCACGCCACCTTGGGGCGATCCCCGCGAACGCCGCACCGTCGACTACGCGCGGTACGTCGCGACCGAAGGCTACAAGGCCCTCGAGTCGGCGCTCGATCAGCAGCCGTCGCAGGTCGTCGAGACCGTCAAGGCCGCCGTGCTTCGTGGTCGTGGCGGCGCGGGCTTCCCGGCGGGCTTGAAGTGGTCGTTCGTGGCGCCGCCCGACGGAGGCCGTCGCTATCTCGCCATCAACTGCGACGAGGCGGAGCCGGGGACCTTCAAGGATCGCCTGCTCTGCGACTTCGATCCCCATCTGATCCTCGAGGGCATCGCGATCGCCTGCTGGGCGTGTCAGCTCGACACCGCGTACTTCTTCATCCGCGGCGAGTACCACCATCAGGCCCGCGTCGTCGAGAACGCGATCCGCGAGGCGTACGAGCATGGCATCTTCGGCGGCTCGGGGCTCCTCAAGGGCAAGGTGCCCTTCAAGGTCGACTGCCATCTGCATCGCAGCGCCGGCGCCTACATCTGCGGCGAGGAGACCGGACTGCTCGAGGCGATCGAAGGCAAGCGCGGCTGGCCACGGATCAAGCCGCCGTTCCCGGCGGTGAAGGGGCTGTTCGGGCGGCCGACCATCGTGAACAACGTGGAGACGCTCGCCGCGGTGCCGGGGATCCTCCGACACGGCGTCGAGTGGTGGAAGAAGCAGGGCGTCGAGAGCTCGATCGGCGGCATGCCGAGCTACGGCTCGAAGCTCATGGGCGTGTCGGGGCACGTCAATCGGCCCGGCGTCTACGAGATGGGTCTCGGCATCACCCTGAAGGAGCTCGTCGAGAAGCACTGCGGCGGCATGCGGCACGGACGTCGCTTCAAGGGCGCGATCCCGGGCGGCGTGAGCATGGGCGTGCTCGGGACCGACCAGTTCGACACCCCGATGGACTTCGACATCGGCGCCCGCGCCGAGGTCCTCGGACTCGGCACGGCGTGCCCGACGGTCTTCGACGAGGAGACCGACATGGTCGCGGTCGCCCGCAACATCTCGCGGTTCTTCAAGAACGAGTCGTGCGGCCAGTGCACGCCGTGCCGCGAAGGCTCGGCGTGGACCTACAAGATCCTCTGCCGCATCGAGCGGGGCGACGCGACGACCAAGGACCTCGATCTGCTGCTCGAACTCGCCGGTTCGATGGGACTCGGGCCGGGCACGACGATCTGCGGCCTTGCCGACGGCAACAACTGGGCGGTCCGCACGATCGTCAACAAGTTCCGGAGCGAGTTCGAGGCGAGGGTTCGCCCGAAGCTCGTGCCGCTTCAGGTCGGCGCCTGACGAGGGCTGCCCGGAGCCGTTGGCGTCCGTGATGAATTCCGATTCCGCCCCGAACCGCCGCTCGTCCACGAACGCCACGGGAGGCGGCGCGGACTCCGACGACGACCCTCCCTCGTCGGCGTGCCGCGTCGGATCGGGAGCGGCCGCGTCGCCGGATCAGGTTCTCCACTGGGTCGATCGCCGTCCGCTCGGTTCGGCGGCGGCGGCGATCGCGGTGGACCTCGATTGGCTCGCCATCCGCGGACGCGACCTGGTCGAGCATTCGACCCGGCCGGTCCACGAGATCGCGATCGCGCTGCTCGACGACGCCGAGATGGACCGACTCCATCGGGCGCACTGTGGTGTCGAGGGGACGACGGACGTCCTGAGCTACCCCGATCCGGATGGATTGGACTCGCCCGGTCTGGTGGGGGACCTGGCGATCGGCGTCGAGGTTGCGCGACGTGAAGCGGAGGCGAGGGGACGGCGGATCGAGGAGGAGATCCTGCTCTACGCCGCGCATGGACTGCTGCATCTCGCCGGTGAACGCGACGACACGCCCGAGGGCGCGGCAAGCATGCGAGCCGCGCAGGATCGGATCATGCAGGCGATGGGTCTGCCCTTGACCGAGGCGGAGCACTCGGCATGACCACCATCCTCGGCATCGTGCTGGTCTTCGCGACGGGCCTGACCACCTGGCTCGCGGCGCTGGCGATCGCCCTCGGCGCGGCGAGCGAGTCGGCGCTCGAGGAGCGGTTCGGCGCTCGCATCGAGTCGCGCCGCTGGATGTTCGGCCGGCTCGGCGAACTCTCGCAGCTGGTCGGCTTTCTTCGCACGATGGGCCGCGTGGCGATCGTGCTGCTCTTCGTCGTCGAGTGGTGCGGCTTCGGCGCGAGCGCTGATCTCTCCCTGTGGCCGTTCCTGGCCGCGGCCGCTTCGTCGATCGCGGTGCTCTGGCTGTTCACCTCGCTGCTGGCGAGCAGCCTGGCCCGGCATGCGTCGGTGGGGCTGGTCGTTCGGGCGGCGCCCGTCCTTTGGATCGTCGATGCGGTGGGCTGGCCGCTCCGTCGCACGTATCGGCTCGTCGACGAGGCGGTGCGCCGGCTGACCGGCGCCAACCTGCGGCCGGCGGAGGCCGAGGAGGATCTGCTGCGCAGCATCGAGGACACGCAGCGGCAGGGCGGACTCGACGAGGCGGCCGCGGAGATCCTCGAGAACGTGATCGCCTTCGCCGAGACCGAGGTCGCCTCGGTGATGACGCCGCGCACCGACATCGAGGGGATCGAGCGCACCGACGATCTCTCGACGATCCGCGCCTTCATCGTCGCGGCGGGCCACTCGCGGATTCCCGTCTACGAGGGCAGCCTCGACACCATCCTCGGCATCCTCTACGTGAAGGATCTCGTTCCGTATCTCGGCACCGACGGCGCGGAGTTCAGACTGGTGCCGCTGCTGCGCGAGCCGATCCGTGTGCCGGAGACGAAGCCCGTCCGCGACCTGCTGCGGGACTTCCAGCACAGCGAGGTGCACCTCGCGATCGTGATCGACGAGTACGGCGGCACGAGCGGCCTCGTGACGATCGAGGATCTCCTCGAGGAGATCGTGGGCGAGATCCACGACGAGCACGAGCCCGAGGACGAGACGCTTCCCGAGATCGAGGTCCGCGAGGACGGCGGGCTCATGGTCGACGGCCGCTATCCCATCGAGGATCTCACCGACCGGATCGGAATCGAGGTGCCGGAGGATCGCGACTACGACACCGTCGCCGGCTTCCTGCTGGCGCACTTCGGACGCGTGCCCGCGGCCGGGGAGCGATTCGACTTCGCGGGCTGGCGCTTCGAGGTCGAGGCCGCGGCTCCCACGCACATCCAGAGGGTCCGCGTCGACCGTCGCGAGGAGCCGTCGGCGGATTCGGCAAGCGTGGAGGCTTCCTCCGCGAAGTGACGCGGCGGATCGCTGCACCGCTCGGAGTACACTCGACCCATGCCGCTTCTCTCGGCGCGTGACCTCGTCAAGACCTACTCCCGGCGACGGGTGGTGGACGGCGTCGGCTTCGACGTCGATCCCGGCGAGATCGTGGGCCTGCTCGGCCGCAACGGCGCCGGCAAGACGACCTCGTTCCGCATGGCGATCGGGATGATCTCGCCGGAGTCCGGCCGAGTGGTCTTCCGCGGCGAGGACGTGACGCACCTGCCCATGTACCGGCACGCGCTGCTCGGCATGGGGTACCTGAGCCAGGAGCCGAGCGTCTTCCAGCGGCTCACCGTCGAGCAGAACCTCGAAGCCATCCTCCAGACGATGGGGCTCTCGCGGATCGCGAGGCGCCAGCGGCGCGAGGAGCTGCTCGCCCAGTTCGGGTTGCGGCACAAGGCTCGCGATGCGGCGAGGACGTGTTCGGGAGGGGAGCGGCGGCGACTCGAGATCGCACGCGCGCTTGTCACGCGTCCGCAGCTTCTCCTGCTCGACGAGCCGTTCGCGGCCGTCGATCCGCACACCGTCGAGGAGCTGCAGGACGAGGTGCGTCGCCTCGCGGAGCAGGGGATCGCGATCCTCGTCACCGACCACAACGTGCAGCAGACGCTGCGGATCTGCGATCGGGCCTACATCATCCACGAGGGGCGCAACCTGCGCGAGGGCACGCCTCGCGAGATCATCAACGACGCCGAGGTGCGGGAGGCGTATCTCGCCTCGACCTTCCGAGGAGACGAGTTCGGATGACCGCCGCGATGCGCCTGGCCCTGCTCGCCGCCATCTGCGTCGCCGCTCTCGGCTGCGTTCGCCGCACCGTCGAGATCACGAGCGCCCCCTCGGGAGCGCTGGTGCTTCTCAACGATCGCGAGGTGGGCCGCACGCCGCTCACGACGGAGATCCTCTACTACGGCACCTACGACGTGCAGCTGCGTCTTGAAGGGCACGAACCCATCAACGGCTCGGCGGAGGCCAAGGCGCCCGCTTGGGATTGGATCGGTCCCGATCTCGTCGCCGAACTGATCCCGGTCGACTTCACCAGCCGCAACGCGTGGCACTTCACGATGACGCCGGTCGATCTCGATCCAGCAGCCGTGCTGCTGCGAGCGAGGGGACTGCAGTCGAGGACGATCGTCGCGGAGGAGACGACCACCACCGATCCCGAGACCTCGCTTCGCGATCTTGGGCGCGAGGTGGAGGCCGAGGACGCGCTGCCGGGCGAGTCGCCGTCTCCGGCCACCGCGCCGGTTCCGCTGCCGGGACCCGGCACCGGTCCGACGCTTCCGGAACCGTTGGCGCCGACGCCATGACCAGCCGCGGTGTCACGGCGCGACGGGATTGGAAGTCCGTGCGAACGGCGATCCCGCCGATCGAGTCGCGGGCCCAAAAACAACCGCCGTCCGAAGGCTCCGACACCTCCGAACGGCGGGTTCGCGGAGTCCCGAAAGACTCCGGCGATGGACTGGGATGGCCCCGGGACGAGGAAAGGTATCGGGGCGTCCGAGGCACGGTCAACGGCAATTCCGGTTTGCCGCAAGAATCGCTGGGAAGTCTGGGAAGCCAGGGGCTCGGTCCGGGGGAGAGGAGATGCAAGTGCCGATAAGAACAGGCTTTGCGGAAAGGGTGTTCAGAGCATGATCGAGATCGCCGTCGCCGTGGTGCTCGAGCCTCGCCGGGCGATCGACCCCGTTCCGAGGGTCCTGGTGAGCCGCCGTCGGGCCGGTGCCCCGCGGGGTGGGCTCTGGGAGTTTCCCGGCGGCAAGATCGAGCCGGCAGAGACCCCCCTCGCCGCGGCGATTCGGGAGACCTTCGAAGAGACCGGATGCGAGATCGAGATGCTCGCGCCGCTCGTCACCAGCGAGGAGATCGATCCGCGAGAGACCGCCGAGCCGGCGGTGCGACTGCACGCCTTCCTCGCGGAGGCCGTGCCGGGGGGAGCCTCTCCGCGACCGCTCGCGTCCGACGAGGTCCGCTGGGTCGATCTCGACGAGCTGAAGACGCTGCCGATGCCCGGCGGCAATCGGGCGATCGTCGAGGCGCTCGAGCGCCGGATGCTTGCGATCGCCAAGTGCGAGGGCGACGCCGTCGAGCGGACCGCCGCGATCGAGATCGAGGCGATCTCGATGGCTCCGGTCTCGTCCGCGTCGCCCCTGCGACTGGCGCTCCTCGCGATGGCGGCGGTCGCGGTCCTTTCCGATCAGGGTCTCGCTGCGTCGCCAGGATCGATCTCGCTTCCGATCGGCTCGACTCCGCTCTCGCTGGCGTTCGAGGGTTCGCTCACGACGCGCGATGCCGAGACGTCGCCGCCCGAGACGGTCCCGGCGAAGCCCGCCTCGCCTTCGTTTGGCGACGGCGGCACCTGGCGTGCCAATCTGATCGGCGGCGTCATCAGCGACTTCTCGACGACGACCGGCGGCGAGTTCCGCGCGGAGTTCGAGTACTTCCTCGTCGATCGATTCTCGCTGGTTCCGACCTTCGAGCTCGGCGGCTTCGTGCAGGATGGCGGCGACGATCCGCTGCTCGTCTCGGGCGCGTTGCTGCTGCGATGGCACTTCCTCGAGGGCAAAGGCTGGACGGTCTTCGCCGACGCCGGCGTGGGCGTGGCCTATCTCACCGGCGATCTGCCGCCCGGAACCAACGGCATCAAGTTCAGTCCGCAGATCGGCGCGGGCTTCACGCTCGAGCTGTCCGAAGGATCGCCAACGCGTCTGATTGGCGGCGTGCGGTGGTATCACCTTTCGAATGCCCGCACCGGCGAGAGCAACGACGGCTTCGACGGGGCCGAGGCGTATCTGGGCCTGAGCCTGCCGTTCTGAGTCGCGTTCGCCGATGCCGTCGTGCAATGCCTCGCTCAAGGCGCCGACGTGACCCGGTCGATCCCACGCGCCATGCACGCAGACACCTCCGATTCCTCGAAGGCGGCTCCTTCGCTTCCCGCACCTGCGGGGGCCACGTGGCTTCGGCTCGCCCTCGGCGGCATGCTGATGGGGCTCGCGAATCTGGTGCCGGGCATCTCGGGCGGCACGATGCTCGTGGCCGCCGGCGTGTACCGGCGCTTCATCGAGGCGGTGTCCGACCTCTCGCGACTTCGGCTTCGACTGGGACCGATCCTCACCATCGCGATCGTGGCGGGGGCGGCGGTCGTCTCGATCGCGCTCTTCGCCTCGCTCGTGAGCGAAGCGCTGCTGCGTCTGCGCTGGGGCATGTACGCGCTCTTCATCGGGCTCACGCTCGGCGGCGTGCCGGTGATATGGCGAATCCTTCGGCCCGCAAGCCTCGGGGCGTGGATCGGCGCCGTCGTCGGCGCTGCGGGGATGATCGCGCTCTCCTGGCTGCAGTCGGGTGACGTCGCCGGCGACTCGGCCTCCGGAAGCGCCATGCTCTTCGTCGGCGGCGCCGCCGGCGCTGCGGCGATGATTCTTCCTGGTGTGAGCGGCGCGTATCTGCTCCTCCTGCTCGGCCAGTACCGGCCGATTCTCGAGGCGATCCGCAGCGGCGCGTCGAGCGCCGCGTCGGGCGAGTTCGACGGCGCGATGCAGGCGGGCTTGGTGCTGCTTCCGGTCGGGCTCGGGGTGCTGGTCGGGCTGGTGGCGGTGAGCAACCTCCTGCGATGGCTGCTGCGTCGCTTCGAGAAGGCGACGCTCGGCGTGCTGCTTGGCCTGCTGATCGGCGCGCCCGCCGGGCTCTATCCCTTCAAGGAAGGCGTGCCGCCGAAGGCCGGAGACTCCTTCCGTGGCGAGGTGCTCGACGAGGCCGCGGCCATGAAGCTGCTCGAGAAGCCCAAGGACTGGCCGGAGCAGCCGTTCTCGCCGTCCGCCATGCAGGTCGCAGGGGCGGCGGGTTTGGCGGCTGCAGGGTTCCTCGCGACGCTCGGCGTGGCAAGGCTCGGCCGAGCCAAGGACGCCGAGTCGGTCGGATCCTGATCGCGTCCCCGCGCTCGGCGACGACTTCTCGTAGCCCTTCACGCGGGAGAGGCCGTGGATCGAACGGGCCTGCCGTCACCCCTCGCAGCGCGCGGCGAAGTGGCCCCTTCAACGACACCGCCCGGCGTTGAAGCCGGGCGGTGAGAACATCGCGGCATGTTCATGGCGCCGAGGCGCGATCGAATCAGGCCCCGCCGACGGCCATGCGGACGAACGAGCGGATCTTCGCGTCCTTCGGAAGGAGTTCGCGGATCTGCTTGCTTTCGTCCTTGACGTACTTCTGTCCGAGCAGCGTGTTCTCCTCGAAGAACTTGCGCACCTTGCCTTCGGCGATCTTCGAGGCGATCTCCGCCGGCTTGCCGGAGGCGGCGGCCTCCGCCTGCGCCTCTTCACGCTTCTTCGCGACGACCGCCGCGTCGAGCCCGTGCTCGTCGACCGCCATCGGCGTCGGGACGTGGGCCGCAACGTGCTGGCAGATGCCCGTGAGCACGTCGGCGGGAACCGCGCCCTCGACCTGCAGCAGCACGCCAAGCTTGCCGTCGTGGTGGATGTACTGGCCGAAGGACCCGCCATCGAGGCGGCGGCCCCGCGCGAAGGAGATGTTCTCGCCGGTGGTGAGGCGCACATCGTCGAGACGCTTGGTCATGGCATCGGTCGCGGCAACCTCGCCGGCCGGTTGCTCGAGGCTCATCTTCGCGAGATCGGCGGACATGCCGCGGAAGCCGTCGTTGCGGGCAGTGAAATCGGTCTCCGCGCGGACCTCGAGGATCGCGGCCTTGCTTCCGTCGATCGCGACGACGATGCAGCCTTCTCCCGCCGGCCGGTCGGTGCGGGAATCCATCTTGCCCTTCATGCGCTGGCGAAGAAGCTCCTCCGCCGCCGCCATGTCGCCGTTCGCGTCGGCGAGAGCCTTCTTGCAGTCCATCATGCCCAGGCCGGTCCGCTGCCGGAGGGTCATCACGTCCTTGGGGCTGATATCCGCGGTATCCATGGGTCGCTCCGTGGAAAAGGTCCGCTTCGGGACCGTGGGGTCTTCGGAACCGGTCGTTCGGACCGGGAGAGGGAACGATTGTGACGGCGAGCCGGGCCGGGATCAGCCGGCAGACGGCTCGACAGCCTCCGCAACGGCTCCCTCCGCGGCCGGCGCCGGCTCGTCGGAGCGGAACTGGCTGCGGCTCGATCGTCGACGCGGTGCCGCATCTCCGCCGTCGGAGGGCTTGCCGTCCTCGGCGACCCGCTGGGTCTTGCCTTCCTTGATGGCGCCGCAGAGTTCGCGGATCACGACGTCGATCGAACGCATCGAGTCGTCGTTGCCGGGGATCGGGATGTCGGCGAACTCGGGGTTGCCGTCGGTGTCGATCAGGCACACCGTCGGGATGCCGAGATTGCGGGCCTCGCGAAGGGCGTTGAGTTCGCGATTCACGTCGACCACCACCATCGCGCCGGGCAGGCGGGTCATGGTGCGGACGCCGTTGAGGTTGCGGAAGATCTTCTTCTGCTCGCGGGAGAGCTGCGACTCCATCTTCTTGGAGTACTTGCGGATCTCGCCCGTCTCGATGAGGCCTTCGAGTTCCTCGAGGCGCTTCAGTCGCTCGCGGATCGTGCGGAAGTTGGTCAGCGTGCCGCCGAGCCAGCGCTCGGTGACGTATGGCATGCCGACGTCGGTCGCATGCTGCTCGATGGCGCCCTTGGCCTGTCGCTTCGTGCCGACGAAGACCACGTCCTTGCCGCTCGACACCGTCTTCTGAAGGAACCGCTTCGCCAGCAGGAGGCCCTTGATCGTCTCCTTGATGTCGATGATCGAGATGCCGTTGCGGGTGTCCCAGATGTAGGGGGCCATCCGCGGGTTCCAGTTGCTGCGGCGTTGACCGAAGTGGATGCCGGCGTCGATCAGTTCCTGGACGAGCGTGCTCATGGACTGTTTCCTGGCAGCGATACCGACGGAGCGGGACGTGGCGGTCGGCGAACCGACCCCCGGTCCGTGCCGGGGCGCTTCGTGAACGGGGTGTTCGGCGTCGCGACGACCGCGACTCCGACGAGAATCCGTCGCCCGCCACGCGCGGGACGACGATGCCCTCGAACCCTCCGGAGCACTCCGGACGCCGGGTCGAGGGCAAGTCGGGCAGTATAACGGTCGATTCGATCGAGTCAGCCCCCTCGGTCGATCCGGCGGTCGTCCCGAGACGGTCGCCGGCGGCGGACCCCGGACCCGGTTCCCGACCCCTTTCCCCGGAGCGAGACGTGCTCGGCAAAGTCTTCAAGGCCTACGACGTTCGGGCCACCTATCCCAAGCCCCTGAACGAGAAGATCGCCTGGCAGATCGGCTACGCCACGGCCCAACTGCTGCTCGAAGAGGCCGCCGAAGCGGGGTTCGACGACCCCATGATGCGGCATCTGGTGGTCGGCCGCGACATGCGGAAGAGTTCGCCGTCCCTCGCGGAGGCGCTCCGGCAGGGGATGCGGGCATACGGAGCCCATGTGATCGACCTCGGCCGGGTGGACACCTCGATGGTCTACTTCGCCATCCATCTGCTCGGCTGCGCGGGTGGGGTGCAGGTGACCGCCTCGCACAATCCGGCGAACTACAACGGCTTCAAGATCTCTCGCCGCGGCGCGAAGCCCGTCGGGAGCGGCACGGGGCTCGAGGAGATCCGCCGTCTCGCGGCGCTCGTCGAGAAGGAGAAGATCCAGTCGAAGGGGGGACGCGAGGAGTCGCGCGATCTCTGGGACGCCTACCGCGACCACATCGGACGCTTTCTCGATCCCGAACTGGTCGCGGGGAAGCGATCGCTCAAGGTGGTCGTCGACGCCTCCAACGGCATGGCCGGCACGATGGTGCCGAAGCTCTTCGGCCTCGTGAAGGGGCTGCAGCTCTCGAAGCTCAACTTCGACAACGAGTCGGGCGAGTTCGCCCACGAACCGAATCCGCTCGTCGAGGCGAACCTGGCGCAGACCCGCGAGGCGGTCGTCGCTCGCAAGGCCGCCGTCGGATTCTGCTTCGACGGCGATGCGGATCGCTGCATGGTGATCGACGAACGCGGCGAGCCTGTCCCGTGCGACCTCGTCCTGGCCTGGCTTGTATCGCGGTTCGTCGCCAAGGAGCCGGGCGCGGCGGTCGTCTACGACCTGCGATCGAGCCGCGCCGTGCGCGAGGCGATCGAGGAGGCCGGCGGCCGCCCCGTCGAGGAGCGGGTCGGCCACGTCTTCATGAAGGCGCGGATGGCCAAGGAGTCGGCGATCGTCGGCGGCGAACTCTCCGGGCACTTCTACTTCCGCGACACCTTCCACACCGACAACGGCGCGAGGATCTTCGCCGAGGTCGTCACGGCGCTCGCGGAGGCGGGCCGGCCTCTGTCGGAACTGGTCGCGCCGTTCCGCCGCTACGTCCACTCCGGGGAGATCAACTTCCAGAACGAGGACCCCGCCTCGGCGATGGAGGCGCTTCGCAAGGCCTATCCCAAGGCGAAGGCTTCGAAGCTCGACGGGCTGAGCCTCGATGCGGGCGACTGGTGGTGCAACGTGCGGCCGAGCAACACCGAGCCGCTGCTGCGACTCAATCTCGAGGCGAAGTCCGGGGCGATCCTCGAAAGGCAGTTGAAGGAACTGTCGCCTCGCCTCGGCAAGCGCGTGGCGCACTGACGCCCCGCCCTGCGACCCACGACTCGAAGAACGTGTGGCCGGCGACTTGCCCGCGTTCACCGCTCGCGGGACCCGCCCGGTGCCCCTTGTGCTCGACGCTCGGCGCCTCGCAGACCGGTGGACTGTGGGGCTCTGACCCGTATCACTCGCCGGGGATGTAGGAGATGACACCCTCCCACGGGCTCGACGCGCTCGCGTAGCGGCGCATAGGGATGCGGCCCGCGCGGAAGCCGACGTATCCGGCTTCGCACGCAAGCCGCATGGCGTGGGCCATTGCGACCGGATCCTTCGCGTGCGCGATGCCGGTGTTGAGCAGCACGCCGTCGGCGCCAAGCTCCATCGCCACCGCCACGTCGCTCGGCGTGCCGACACCGGCATCGACGATGACCGGATAGTTCGGATCGCCTCCGGAGGCGGGATCCTTCAGCAGTTCGAGACACAGCGAGATCGCCGACGGATTCGCAATGCCCCGGCCGGAGCCGATCGGACTGCCCGCGGGCATCACGCTCGCCGCACCCGCGTCCCGCAGCCGCGCGGCGGCGATGGGGTCGTCGCTCGAGTAGCAGAGCACCGTGAAGCCGTCCGCGACGAGTTCGCGGCACGCCTCGAGCGTGCCCATCGGATCGGGAAGGAGCGTCTTGCGATCGCCGAGCACCTCGAGCTTCACCCAGTCCTTGCCGGCGTTGCCGAGCTGGTCGAGCAGCTCGCGACCGAGGCGTGCCACGCGGACCGCATCCTCCGCGCTGAAGCACCCGGCGGTGTTGGGCAGCACCGTGTAGCGATCGGTGTCGAGGTGGTCGAGGAGCGAACGACCTTGGGCGTCGACGAGCCGCTCGCGTCGGACCGCGACGGTGACCGCATCGCAGCCGCTCGCGTCGAGGGCCCGCCGCATCAGGTCGAAGTCCGCGTACTTCCCGGTGCCGGCGACCAGCCGGCTGCGAAGCGTGAAGCCGCCGATCACAAGCGGCGGTGCGGCGAAGGCGGTCGGATCGGAGGCGTGCTGCGGCGAGGTGGTCATGGGCGAAGCGGTCGGGATCGGGTCAGCCGCCGCCCACGAGGGTCACGATCTCGAGGCGGTCGTCGGCGGCGATCGGAGTGGAGGCGTGGTCGCGGCGCGGCACGACGCGACGATTGAGCTCGACGGCGCATGGCGAAGCCGACAGGCCGAGACGCGCGATCAGTTCGGCGACCGTCTCGCCCGGCACGAGCGGCTCGGGCTCTCCGTTGACCACGATCGTCATGCTCGATTCCATAGCCGAGCGATCATACGGTCATGCGGTTCGGAATCCCGCGTGCTCGATCGGCGAAGATCGCGGCCTGCAACCGCCGTCGCTCGTGGCGGGAAAGGAATCTCTCCCATGGCCCCGCTGCCTCCCTACGCCCGATCCACTCCGCGCGCCGACCGCAGGAAGCCCTTCGGGTGTTGGCGGTGCGTCGCCGCGGCGACCCTGATCATCTCGGTCCTCGGCTGCGAGGCGAACCTCGAGACTGGGACGCCCCAAGCGACGCTCGATACCGCGATGCGGCTCGTCGAGGAGGGACGGATCGATCGCCTGCCGTACCTGATCCATCTCGACGCGCGTCCGGTGACCTACGCCGACGGCGTCACGGAGGCGAGTGCGATCGAGGACGTCCGCGGCAAGCTCTCCGACATGCTCGGCCAGCTCGCGCGGGTCTCGACGAAGCTCAAGGAGCGGTTCCCAGGCGACTTCAACCGGGAAGGCGAGGTGGCTCGTCGCATCTCCCAAGGGGCCGACTTCGGAGCCGGCGTGTCGGAGGTCATCCTCGACCCCTTCGGGTTTCTCAGGGAGCAGCGTGATCGGCTTGCGGCGGAGGACCTCGGCGACGGAACGGCGGCGCTGTCCCTCGACGACGAGCCGGTCGCGGGCGGGCTCGTCTCGATGGTCGAGACCGACGAGGGCTGGCGCTTCACGGTGCCGACCGAGCTGGCGCGGGCGAGCGAGTTCTGGCCGGAGTCGAGGCACGAGTGGGCGGTGATCGCCTCGATGATGCTTGCGATCGAGAACTCTCTCGACGAGTTCGAGCAGCAGATCGATGCGGGCGAGTTCCGCGACCTCGACCACGCCGGCGAGCGGGTCGGGCGGCTGCTTGGCGAGTCGGTCGTTGTGCAGAGCGTGATCTACGCGACGATGAAGCGCTCGGGCAAGGGAGCCGATCTCGGATCGGGTGCCTGAAGCGGTTTGGGCTTCTCCTCGCGATCGCGCTCGAGCGATCAGAGAAAGAGCAGCGTGACGACGATCATGAGCGGAAGCAGGATCGCCCCGGAGTAGAGCATGTAGCCGAAGAAGCTCGGCATGCGGATCCCCGACTGCTCCGCGATCGAGCGGACCATGAAGTTCGGGCCGTTGCCGATGTAGGTCATCGCGCCCATGAACACCGCCCCGATCGAGACGCCCGCGAGCAGGTCCTCGCGGATGTACTCGCCGCCAAGCAGTTGCAGGATGCCCGGTCCCGACTCGTGCGTGAGCGTCTCCGCGGTCTGGAAGAAGACCAGGTAGGTCGGGGCGTTGTCGAGGAAGCTCGACAGCACGCCGGTGAACCAGAAGAACTGCGGGGCGGAGGTCAGCCCGAGCTCGCCGCCGCTCGCCTTGAGCACTTCGAGCGGCACCTGCATGGTGATGAAGATGCCGACGAAGAGGCACGCGACCTCGAGGATCGCGGTGTAGTTGAAGCGGTTGGTCTCGCGGGCCTCGCGAGGCGTCGTCGCGAGGCTCAGTCCGACGCAGGCGAGCATCAGGAGCTCGCGCAGGAACGGGAACGCCTCGACGCCGACGAAGGGAAGCGGCTTGCCTTCCTGCACCGTCGCCACGAGCAGAACCACCATCGCGAGCCAGAGCAGGTTGAGACCGCCGACGATCCGGAAGCCGCCGCCGGCGGGCCGCCACGCCCGGACTTCGGAGTCTTCCCGCTGCCAGGCCAGCGTGTCCCAGATGAAGTAGACCGCCAGCAGGATCCCCGACGTCACCAGCCACTCGCCCCAGAGCGAAAGCGTCCACAGGAACGGCACGCCTCGGAGGTATCCCAGGAAGAGGGGCGGATCGCCGGTTGGCAGGAGGGTGCCTCCGACGTTGGCGACGAGGAAGATGAAGAAGATCACCGTGTGCACGCGGTGCCGGCGCTTCGCGAGCGTGCGCAGCAGCGGCCAGATCAGCAGCATGCTGGCTCCGGTCGTCCCGACGGCGCTCGCGATCGCGGTGCCGATCGCGAGGAAGGTCGTGTTGACGAGCGGCGTCGGGCGGAAGTCGCCGAGGATCGCGATCCCTCCGCTGATCACGTAGAGCGAGAAGAGCAGCACGATGAACGGCACGTACTCGCCGGGGATCGCGTGCTCGACCGCCCCGATCGCGAGGGTCGGGCCCCCGACCCAGACGTAGTAGCCCAGGGTGAGGAACGCGAGTCCGAGCGCGACGGCGAGCCGGTGCAGGTTCGACTCCCACCAGTGCGCGGTGAATGGCACCAGCGGCAGCACCGCGATCGCGAGAAGGAGGGCGACGAACGGCACGGTGCCGAGCCACCACAAGGGGGGCGGGGCGGCGGACTCGGCGCCATGCGCGACGTCCGCCTCTGCGGCTGGCGAGGTGGGCGGTTGGAACGGGGGCTCCAGTTCCGAGGCTTCGACCGACGCGGCCGTCGAGGAATCGTGGTCGGCCGCGTGCGAGACGAACCCCACCACCGAGAGCACCGCGACGAACACGGCGCCCGCGATCGCGAACCATGCGACCAGTCGATCAAGTGGGGATGGCGAACGGTGCGTGGTGTGGGTCGACATGGGGCCTCGGGCGAAGCGGCGGACTGTAACGAGGGGTCGATCGTCATCGGTCGCCTACCCTCCGCCCATGCTGCGTCTTGCTCTCGATTCCAGATCGGCCGCCGCGCGTGAGGTCAAGATCGTGCAGGAGCGTCGTGTCGACCTCGCAAGTCTGACGCCGGCCGCGGCGGTTCTCGCGGCGATGCTTGGCGGTCCGGCGTCCGGGATCGGTCAGGATCGGGAGTCGACCGCTCGGTCGCCGCTCCTCGAAGGTCGCGTTCGCTGGGCTGCGACGACCGAGCCGATCGAGGTTCCGGTCTCCTCCGCCTTCGGTCCCGACGGGGTGGTCTGGGTGCTCGACCTTGCCGCAGTCCCGACGCTCCTGCCTCTGCGGATCGACGGCGGATCGCTTCCGCGGTCGATTCGATCTGACGCCTTCTCGAGACCCGCTCGGATCGCCGCCGGTCGCGATGGAACGCTGCTCGTCTCCGATCCCGGCGCTGGCGTGGTGCATCGCGTCCGGGAAGTGGGCGACGAAGCGGCCGCCGCGGTGGTCGTCGAGCCCGCGTTCGAAGCCGTGGAGGGCGTCGCCATCGAACCGGCCGCAGCCGCGGAGACCGCCGACGGGTTCGCGATCGTCGATCGTCGCGAGAACCTCCTGATGCTGCTCGATGGCGAGGGCCGAGTGCGCCGACGCGTCGGGAACGACGACGTCCCAGGAGGATGGGGGCAGCCGATCGACGTGGCGGCCGCTGCGGACGGCCGCATCTACGTCGCCGATCGCGATCGACACCGCATCGTGGTGCTGGCGGAGGATGGCTCGTTCCTCGAGGCCTTCGGCGATCGTGGACCGTTTCCGGGTCTCTTCGTCGAGCCGTTCGCGATCGAGATCGTGGGGGATCGCCTGCTCGTCGCGGATCGGCTGAACCATCGCATCGCGATCCACACCCTCGACGGCGATCCGGCGGGGCAGTGGGGCATGCATGCGGTCGTCCCGCGGCAAGGCGAAGGTCGGATCCACTATCCCGTCGATCTGGCGGTGTCGCCCGACGGACGGCGAGCGGTCGTCGTCGAGCCGTTCGAGCGGCGCGTGCAGTGGTTCGAGGCGGACGCCGCGGCCGAGCCGACGGTCTCGCAAGGAGAACTGCCCTCGCTCGACGGCGTGCTCAGCCACTTCGGCTCGGGCCTCGCGGCCGACGGCGATCTCGCGGCGCTGTGGGAACCCGAGACCGCGTCGGTCGTCGTCTTCGACTGGAGCCGCGAACTTCCGATTCATGTAACGACCTTCGGCGGCCCCGGCACGGCGCCCGATCGTCTCGGAAGGGCGACGGCGATCGCGGTCGACGCCGCGCCGCAGCGGATCGCGATCGCCGACGCAGCGAACCGGCGGCTGGCGTTCGTCGATCTTGATCGCGATCGCACCGCCGAGCTTCGCTTCGATCCCTTCATGGGTCGCACCGCCGGCACGTTGTCGCTCGCCAGAGTCGAGTCGGGTGCGAGCGCGATCGCACCCGATGCTTGGTTCACCCGCTCGATCGATCCGCGCGACCTGGCCTGGCTGCCGGGTGGATCGCTGGCGATGCTCGACGCGGCCAACGGCGCGGTGATCGTGCTGGCGCCGCGACCCTCGTCACGCGAAGACGCACGACCGCTGCCGGCCGAGGTCGTGTCGGTTTGGGGCCGAGACGGCATCGAGGCGAGTCCGTTCGATCGACCGGTGGCGATGGCGGTCTCGCCGGATGAAGACGCGATCGCGGTGCTGGATCGCGGCGGCACCCGAATCGACGTGATCGGTCTCGATGGCGTCCCTCGCGAGGATCTCGCGCGGGATCTTCCCGATGGCGTCGTCGCGGCAGGGCTCGCGTGGACAGAGCATGGCTTCGCGGTGAGCGAGCCCGGTCGGGATGCGCTGCTGCTGCTCGAAGCGGACGGTTCCTCGGTTCGTCGGTCGCTGGGAGGTCGTGGCATTGCCGATGGTCGGCTCTGGCTGCCGGCGGGACTCGCGCTGCGCGACGACGGCGTGGTGCTCGTCGTCGATCAGGGCAACCACCGTGTGCAGGGCTTCGCCGCGGAGGATGGAGCCTGGAAGGTCGTCTTCAGTCTCGGGCGAGCCTCGAACCGGCAGCGTCCAGGAGGCAACGAATGAAGC
>CAZTMB010000032.1:19087-27010 GCA_964614695.1 uncultured Isosphaeraceae bacterium
CCGCAGGCGGTTCGTGGTCCGTTCGCTGGCGAAGCGGCCCGGAGGGCATCCTGCCGCTCGAGCCCTTCTCGCTCGAGGTCGAGGTGCGCGATGCCGAAGGCCGCGCGCCGGCCGCCGACGTGCAGGTGTCCGCCGACGCCGCGATGCCGCATCACGGCCACGGCATGAACTTCGTGCCGCGCACCACGCCGCTCGGCGACGGCCGATACCGCATCGACGGCCTGCTCTTCCACATGCGCGGTCGATGGGAACTGTTCGTCGACGTCGAGGACGACGGCCTTCTGGAGCGAGCGCAGTGGACGCTCGAAGTCGAGTGAGAACGGGGCCTCGCGCGACGCTTGCCGGCTCGCTGCTTGCGGTCGCGATCGTGGCGTCGTGCGGCGATCGTCCGTCTGCACCCGGCTCCCGCCAGCCCGCGACCGCCGAGGATCTCGCCGCCGAACTCGGGCTCTCCTCGATCGAGTTGAGGCGCATTCTGGCGTTGGGCCCGCTCGGCGAACCGCCGCCGGATGCGACCAATCGCTTCGCGGACGACGACGAAGCCGCGGCGCTCGGGCACGCCCTCTTCTTCGACACGCGGCTTTCAGGCGACGGCTCGGTCTCGTGCGCCACCTGCCACGAGCCGAGCAAGGCCTTCACCGATGGCCGCGCGGTCTCGGTCGGCACGGGCGCCGGCACCCGCAACGCGCCGACGGTGCTCGACGCGGCGCACCAGCGCTGGCTCACCTGGGACGGCCGTGCCGACTCGCTGTGGGCGCAGGCGCTGCAGCCGATGGAGCGATCGTTCGAGATGGATGGCGATCGCACCGCGATCGTGCGCACGGTGCTCGCGGATCCCGAACTCCGCGCGATCTACGAGTCGACGTTTCGGCCCGCGCCTTCGGTCGCTTGGCTCGACGCGCTGCCGGAACAGGCGAGGCCGCTCGCCGACGATCCGAACGATCCTGCCGTGCTCGCGTGGGCGGCGCTCTCGGAAGGGGATCGCGAAGTCATCGACGCCTGCTTCGCCAACCTCGGCAAGGCGCTCGCGGCGTATCAGCGGCGGCTTCACGGCGGCGAGACGAAGCTCGACCGCTTCGTGCGCGGATTGAGGGACGGCGACCGCGAGGCGCTCTCGGCACTCTCGCCGGAAGCGCTCGCCGGGCTGCGGCTCTTCGTGGGGCGAGCGGGATGCATCCAGTGCCACGAAGGCCCGATGCTCTCCGATGGCGAGTTCCATCTCGTGGGAGTGCCGTCGCCGGGCGGCGGCATGCCGAGCGACGCGGGACGATTCCTCGGCGCGAGGATCGTGAAGGAGGACGCCTTCAATGCCGCGGGCTGGCACAGCGACGATCCGGAGGGCGGTGCGGCCTTGCGGGTCTCGACGCTCGCGGTCAGCCCGGAGACGTGGGGCGCGTTCCGCACGCCGAGCCTTCGCCACGTCGGTCGCACGGCGCCCTACATGCATGCGGGCCAGTTGCCGGACCTCGAGTCGGTGGTTCGGTTCTATTCGACCCTCGAAGGGGCCGTGCAGCTCGACCACCACCGCGAGCAGGTCCTGGTGCCGCTCGAACTGACCGAGGCGGAGTCTGCGGCGCTGCTGACCTTCCTCCAATCGCTCGATGGGCCGGGGCCGGAGTCGCGTTGGGCGTCGCCGCCGAAGTTCTGATCGGACCTTGGACCGCGGATGGTCTCAGTCGGGAGCCGCGTCCTGCCGCCGATGCGGACGCTTCCATTGGTCGGCGACGAAAGACGATTTAGACTTGAACCGTGAGTCTGACGGGGGCCGTGGCGGATCGGCGAAACCTTCGTCCTGCTCGGACGTAGGACACCTCCATCCTCGCGGTGTTCGAGGTCGGTCTGCCGTTGCCCTCCGTCTCCCCCGGCGACCGGCAGGTTTCAGTTCGCGTCTCGCCCGTGCAGGAGCCTCGTCTATGCCCGATGCCCGCCTTCGTGTCCTCGAAGCGCTCGTCGCCGCGGCGGCCCTGACCACGCTCGCCGCCGCCCACGAAGACGACCCGAAGGCGAGGGGACTCGAGCCACCGGTCCGGGCCGAGGCCTACCGCGCCGACGAGGGGGGCGTCGCAGGCACGGTCTTCGACAGCGACGCGATGACCTTGATGAGCTGGCTGCCGCTTGCCGAGTTCTCGCAGGCAGCCACGAGCGGCAACGACTGCTGGGGCTACACGAGTCCGTCGGGTCGCGAGTACGCCATCATCGGACTCAGCAATGGGACCGGCTTCGCCGAAGTCACCAACCCCGGCAACGCGCAGGTGGTGGCGTTCCTCACCGGACCGACGAGCCTGTGGCGCGACATGAAGGTCTTCGGCCACTACGCCTATGCGGTCAGCGAAGGCGGCGGCGGCATCCAGATCTTCGACCTCTCGCAGATCGACGCCGGCGTCGTCACCCTCGCAGGTCAGCAGACCGCCGGCGGCACCGCGTCCTCGCACAACGTGGCGATCGACGAGGTCTCGGGCTACCTCTATCGCTGCGGCGGCGGCAGCAACGGGCTTCGGATCTACGACCTCAACGCCGATCCGGTGAACCCGCCTCAGGTGGGTTCGTGGTCGGACCGCTACGTGCACGACGCGCAGATCGTGACGTTCGTCGACGGCCCCAACGCCGGGCGTCAGATCGCCTTCTGCTTCGGCGGCTACAACGGCGGCAGCACGGAGACGGGCGTCGACATCCTCGACGTCACGAACAAGTCGGCGATCGTCAACGTGGCGAGGCTGCAGTATCCGCAGGCGGCCTACTGCCACCAAGGCTGGGTCTCCGCCGACGGCTCGATGCTCTTTGCCCTCGACGAGCAGGACGAGATCAACTTCGGCGTGTCGAGCCGCATCCATCTCGTCGACGTCTCGGATCTGGCGAACCCCGTCTACCTCGGGCCGACGACCAACGCCAATCCGGCCACGACCCACAACGCCTATGTGGTGGGCAACCGACTGTTCGCCGCGAACTACCGCAGCGGCGTGAGGGTCTTCGACATCTCGGCACCGACGCAGCCGGCGGAGATGGCGATGTTCGACACCTATCCCGAATCCGACGCGAGCGGCTACAACGGCTGCTGGAGCGTCTTTCCGTACTTCCCGTCGGGCACGGTGATCGCGAGCGACATGCAGCGGGGCCTGTTCGTGGTGCGCCTCGAGCCGCGGGTCGCGGAGTGGTCGTTCCCCGACGGGTTGCCGACGCGGATCGATCCCGCGGGCGATTCGATCGAGGTCGACATCGTCGCGGGCGAGGGCTTCTCGATCGATCCTGCCACCGCCCGCATGGTCCTCGCGAGGTCGAGCGGCACCACCACGTCGCCGCTGGCCGAGACCGCTCCGGGGACCTTCCTCGCGAACTTCCCGGCGATGGACTGCGGCGAGACGGTCTCCTACTCGTTCCGCGTGCTGACGACGACCGGCGAGCTCTCGACCGCGCCCGCGGGTGGCGCGGTCGCGGCGACCGTGGCGGCGGGTTCGATCGACGACGTCGACACCCTCGAGACGGACACCGGCTGGATCGCGGGCCTGCCCTCCGACACCGCGACCTCGGGTGTCTGGGAGCGGGTCATTCCGGTAGGCACCACCGCGCAGCCCGGTGAGGACCACACGCTCAACGGTGTGTTCTGCTTCGTCACCGGCCAGCATGAGGCCGGGCAGGGGGCGGGCTTCAACGATGTCGATGGCGGCGTGACGACCCTCGTGTCGCCGATCCTGTCGGCGGCAGGGCTCCTTGAACCACGGATCGAGTACGCCCGCTGGTACTCCAACAACGCCGGCGCCGGACCGAACGAGGATTCGATGCCGATCGAGATCTCCAACAACGGCGGCAAGTCCTGGGTCCTTCTCGAACTCGTCGCCGAGAACGCGGGCGCGTGGGTCGAGAAGAGCTTCCGGATCGCCGACTTCCTCGAGCCGACCGACTCGCTGCGGCTGCGCGTCATCGCGCGGGACCTGAGTGCGGGCTCGCTGGTCGAGGCCGCAATCGACGACCTCGCCATCGTGGGGCTCGATTGCGGCGATCCCGCGTCGTGTCTCGGCGACGTCAACCTCGACGGCCTTGTGAATGGCGCCGACCTCGGGCAACTGCTGATCGACTGGGGCCAGGCCGAACCTCGGTCGGACCTCGACCTCAACGGCGAGGTGAACGGTGCCGACCTGAGCTTGCTGCTCAACGCATGGGGTCCCTGCGCGGAAGGCTGATCCGGAACGCGGATCGAGCGCTTTCGTTCGGCGCCGCGTGGCGGTAGCGTGTCAGATTCGCACGGCAGAAGCCCGTGCCGGAGGAGTCCGATCCGCGACATGAATCGTCTCATCACGACCCGCGCCGTCCCTCGCCCCGTCCGACTCCTGCTGCTTGCGCCGCTGCTCGCGACTCCGATCGCGGTCGGATCGCAGGCTCCGAGCGTCTCGGATCCGCCGAGCGAGACGAAGACCTCCGAGATCACGGTCGTGAAGGTGCCGGGATCGACCGTCGATGTCGAACTGGTGCCGGTGCCGGGACCCGACGGGAAGCCGCTCTTTCACCTGTCCCGGACCGAAATCACCTGGGACCTCTACGACGTCTTCGTCTTCGGGCACGATCAGGAAGCCGGGCAATCGACGCCCGAGGCCGACGCGGTGACCCGCCCGAGCAAGCCCTACGTCGCCACCGATCGCGGCTTCGGCCACAACGGCTATCCGGCGATCTCGATCTCCTACCGCGGGGCGACCTACTTCTGCGAGTGGCTCTCGGCGAAGACCGGCAAGAAGTTCCGGCTGCCGACGGTGGAGGAGTGGAAACTCGTCTGCGCCGCGGCGCAGATCCCCGCCGACCAGATCGACGACTACGCCTGGACCGACGAGAACTCGGGCGGCACCAGCCATCCGCCGGGCCGCAAGAAGCCCGATGCCCTGGGGCTCTCGGACCTCCTTGGCAATGTCGGCGAGTGGGTGGTCACGGAGGATCGCAAGGGCGCCGTGGTCGGCGGCAACTACGTCGCGCCGGCGGCCGAGGCCTCCTGCGAAGGCGTGCTGCCCTACACCAAGGACTGGAACAAGTCCGATCCGCAGTTCCCCAAGAGCGTCTGGTGGCTCTGCGACGGGGGCTTCATCGGATTCCGCGTACTCTGCGAGAACCCCTGACCGCCGCGAGCGTGACTGAAATCGCCGTCGGCAACGCTGCGGCGTCCCCCCCTCGAAGAACCCTCCTCTCCACCTCGATCGAGAAGCACTCATGAGCGAAGAGACCCCCGGATCCGTCGACCGACGCAGCTTCGTCCGCACCGCCGCCGCAATCTCGGCGTTGCCTCTGGTGACACCGGTGTGGGGCGGCTTGCAGGCGGATGATCGGATCAAGGTCGGGCTCGTCGGCTGCGGAGGACGCGGCACCGGCGCGGCGGCCAATGCCCTGAATGCCGATCCGGGGGTCGTGATCTGGGCGATGGCGGACGTCTTCCCCGATCGCATCGCCCGATCGATCACCCAGCTCGAGGAGAACAGCGATCCCGAGCGCGTGCTCGTCGCCGAGGAGCGGCAGTTCGTCGGCTTCGATGCGATCGACAAGCTGCTCGCGACCGACATCGACGTGGTGATCCTCGCGACGCCGCCGGGCTTCCGTCCCGAGCAGCTCGAGAAGTCGGTCGCCGCGGGCAAGCACATCTTCACCGAGAAGCCGATGGCGACCGACGTGCCCGGCGCGAAGAAGGCGATGGCCGCCGCGAAGGCCGCCAAGGAGCAGGGGCTCAGCCTGGTGTCCGGCTTCTGCTGGCGATACAGCTCGCCGGAGCGGGCGGTCTACGGCAAGATCCTCGACGGCGAGATCGGCGACGTGGTCTCGGCGCACTCGACCTACCACAGCGGTCCGCTCGGCGTGCAGGCTCGGCAGCCCGACTGGAGCGACATGGAGTTCCAGCTCAAGAACTGGTGGCACTTCAACTGGCTCGCGGGCGACATCATCGTCGAGCAGGCCTGCCACAGCGTCGACAAGCTCAACTGGGCGAAGAACAACAAGACCCCGATGCGCTGCGTCGCCCTCGGCGGCCGCGGCAACCGATCGGGACCCGAGCGCGGCAACGTCTTCGACCACTTCACCGCGATCTACGAGTACGACGACGGCTCGCGCAGCTTCCTCACCTGCCGTCAGCAGGCCAACTGCGCCAACGACAACACCGACTGGGTGGCCGGCACGAAGGGCCTCGCCTTCATCAACGGATGGGCGCCGCGCACGACCCGCATCGAACCCTCCGACGGCGGCGAGAAGTGGGCCTTCTCCGGTCCGACGCCCAACATGTACGACGTCGAGCACGCGGAGCTCTTCAAGTCGATCCGCGACGGGAAGCCGCTCAACGACGGCGACTTCATGATGCAGAGCACGCTCATGTCGATCATGGGTCGCGACGCGGCGTACACCGGGCAGATGCTCACGTGGGATCAGCTCATGAGTTCCGAGCAGTCGATCGTCCCATCTCCGCTCGAATGGGGGCCGCTGCCCGAGCCGGTGATCCCGGTGCCGGGACGCACTCGCTTCGCCTGATTCCTCCGACCACGAAGTCCATTCGGACCCCCGAGGCCGGAGCGATCGCGCTCCGGCCTCCTTGTCTTCTCAGGAGCCCGCCGTGACCGATCGCCCGCACGCCCCGGAAGCCTCGCTTGGACGCCGCCTCTTCGTCGCGGGAGCCGCCGCGGGAGCGATGCCGTTGATCATGCCCTCGTTCGCTCGCGCGGCGGGCCGACGTGAGGAGACCATCACCGTCGGCGTGATCGGATGCGGAGGCCGCGGCACCGGCGCCGCCCGCGACGCGCTCGAAGCTTCCGCCGACGTGCGGATCGTCGCGCTCGGCGATCTCTTCCCCGATCGCCTCGAGCAGAGCCGTTCGAACCTCATGCAGTTCGACGCGGCGCGGGCGACCGTCGCGGACTCGAACTGCTTCAGCGGCTTCGACGCGTACCAGGGCGTGCTCTCGACCGACTGCGACCTCGTGATCCTCGCGACGCCGCCAGGCTTCCGCCCCGGCCACTTCGCCGCGGCGATCGCCGCGGGCAAGCACGTCTTCACCGAGAAGCCCGTTGCGGTCGACGGCCCCGGCATCCGCAAGGTGCTCGCCGCGGGCGAGGAGGCCGATCGCAAGGGCCTCTGCGTCGTCGCCGGCACGCAGCGTCGCCACGAGAACAGCTACCTCGCGGCGATGGCGAAGCTTCATGGCGGCGCGATCGGCGAGATGGTCGCGGGTCGTTGCTACTGGAACATGGGTGGGCTCTGGAACGTGGCGCCCGATCCCGCACGCAGCGAGATGGAGAACCAGTGCCGCAACTGGCTCTACTACCCGTGGCTCTCGGGCGACCACATCGTCGAGCAGCACGTCCACAACCTCGACGTCATCAACTGGGCGTTTGGCGCGCACCCCGAGCGGGTGTTCGGAGTCGGCGGCCGTCAGGCCCGCACCGGTGCCGACTACGGCGTGATCTACGACCACTTCGGCCTCGAGTACGGCTATCCGCAGGGGCGCTTTGCGCTCAGCATGTGCCGGCAGCAGAACGGCACCCCCGGCAAGGTCGAGGAGATGGTGTCCGGCACGCAAGGGCAGATGCTGATGCGGCCGGGCTTCGCCCGCATCGAGAACGGCGAAGCGTGGCGATACACGGGCCCCAACAACAACCCCTACGTCACCGAGCACGTCGATCTGCAGCGGGCGATCCGCAGCGGGAACCGCATCAACGAGACGCAGAACGTCGCCTACAGCACGCTCACCGCGATCATGGGTCGCGAGGCCGCGTACACCGGGCAGGAGATCACCTGGGATCAGGCGCTGAACAGCAAGCAGGACCTGATGCCGGCGGTGCTCGCGTTCACCGAGTGCCCGACGCCGCCGGTGCCGATTCCCGGCAAGACGAAGTTCATGTGAGTTCCGCAGCGACCGCATGAGACGTGGGTGCGGTCGACCACGTGCGGTCGTGCTTGGTGGACCGCAGG
>CAZTMB010000033.1:0-26782 GCA_964614695.1 uncultured Isosphaeraceae bacterium
CGTCCTCGACGCGGCCGCTCGCCGCGAGGATCTCGGCTCCGGTGAGGAGGACGGACGCACTCTGCGGATAGGCGCGGATCGCCATCAATGCGCTCTGCTCGGCCTCGGACAGCCGGCCGAGTTTCAGGAGCACCTGGGCTTCGGTGTCTCGCAGATCGGGGTTGCCCGGGATGATCTCGACGCATTGCTCGACGAGCGCCAACGCCTCGTCGAGCGAACGATCCTGCTCGACGAGCAGCATCGCCAGGTTGTTTCGCGCGTAGAGCAAGGGCTCGATCTCGCGGAAGAGCTCCTGCTGGGCGGATCCCGAGAGCGAGCCGACGGTCTTGGCACGATCCTGCGTGTTGGGCGGATAGGACGAGATCACCGACTGCAGGCTCGACTTCGCGGCCGAGAAGTCGCCACCGGCTCGTTCGATGTCGCTCCGCGCAATGGCCGCGATCCTCGAGTCATAGTCCGACGGCGTGCTACCGGCTCGCGGCAGCAGCGACCTGGCTCGCTCGAGTCCACGGCCGTTCGGGTGCCGCTCGTGGAACGCCACCCACCGGGAGACCATCTGCGACCGCCCTAACGGATCGGAGGGCGACGCCGACTCGAGGATCGACATTGCCTCGAGGCCCTGTTGGTACGGCGCCATGGCGGCAATCGTGGCCCAGGCAACGCGACTCGGTTCCGATGCGGCAAGGTTCGGGCGCTCCAGTTCCGCCGCTTCTCGAACATCGCCCGTCATGATCAGCGAGGCCAACAGCGCCCGATAGGGCCCCGGACGAAGCGTCGAGTCCTTCACGATCAAGTCTCGATGGCGCATGAGCAACGGCAGGGCGGAGTCCGGCCGCTTGCGAGCCAGTTCGATGGCTGCATGGGCTTCATCGACTCGACGCACATCCGGGAAGCTCCGACGGCGCCATTCGATGCACAGCGACGACGCCTGATCCAGCTCGCCGAGGCTCGTTGCCGCGCCGATCTGCCACTCCACCGGATCGGGCGCGTCCGGGAATCGACGGGCCGCGGCGTCGGCGATCGACCGGGCTTCCGCCACCTGACCTGCCGCCTGGTGGAGTGTCGCCGCAACACGCCACGCGTTGAGCGAATCCCCGAAGCGACTGCACAATTCTCGAGAAGATCGCAGGAGCGACGCGTCGGGGGCAAGCCTGCCCGCAGTCGATCGCGCTGCCCGAAGGATGCGGGTTCCCTCGATGACCACGGCCGGCAGCCGATTGGCGAGATCGCCTCGGAGCAACGCCGCCTCGGCCCAGGTGCCGTCCTCGATCGCTGCAACCATGGCGATCGACTGGAACTCCTGCGAAGTCGGATCGATCAGGAGGCCTCGCACGGCGGCATCGCCCGCCGCCTTGCCGTCACCGGCCGCGAAGCAAGCCCTCGCCAGCGCCAACCACGCGGCAGCATCGTCGGGATTCCGACCCGCGGCCGCCGAGAGTCGCGTGATGGCGCCTCGCCAGTCCTCTCCGGAAAACTGGATCTCGGCCAACGCGATCTCGCGTTGAAGATCCGTCAGCACATCGCCGTGCGCCTGAAGGACCTGCTCGAACTCCTCGAGCCGACCGGCGCGGCGAAGCACGGTGCCAAGCCGCACGATCGCCTCGGCAGCGGTTCGCTCGTCGGAGAGGGCCTGCCGATACGCTCGTTCCGCCCCCGCAAGGTCTCCGGTCGCCTCGCTCGCGATTCCGAGCGAGATCGCATCCTCCGCGTCGCCCGAACGGGACGACAACTTTGCGAGCGAACGAACGAGTTCGTCGAGGTTGCCCTGCTGGAGGTTCACCGCGGCCCGCTGACGCGCGGAAAGCGTTCCCTCGCGATCAATCGCCTCGAACTCCGCGAGAAGACGCTCGGCTTCCCCCAGCATCCCCTGCGACTGAAGCAGCGATACGACGATCGGATACAGCTCGACCGCGTCAGGCCTCCCGGCGATCAACTGCCTCCCGAGCCGGATTGCCGACTGCGGGTCGGCGGCGGAATCCGCGATCATCAGGCGAAGCAGTGTCGTGCCGACCGCGAAGGACCCGGGATCCGCGAGCCACAGGTCGTTAAGCCTGACGATCGAAGCACCTCGTGCTTCCACTGCCTCTCGATCGTGCAGCAAGACCCAGTTCGCCTCAGCCAACGCGTGCTCCGACGAATCCACGCCCCGCAACGAGCCCACGCGATCCACCACGCTCCGGGAGAACTCCGCGTCGCCCCAGGTTCGCGGGTCGTACAGCACCCGGCTGACGATCGCCCAACTCTCGGGACAGGCGGCAAACGCCTCTTCGGCGAGCGGTCGGAACTCCTCGGCCGACAGCGACTGCAACCGCGAAAAGGCTGCGATCCAGGCATTCTGACGTGTCGTGGCATCGGGCGCGTCGATCGGAAGCACCGCCCGAACACTCGCGATCAGCGTCGGACCGTCGACTGCCGCTTCGATCGAGAGCGCCAGGACTCGTGGGTCCGACGGGGCCGACTCGACCAGCCTCGTGCGAATTCGGGCGGCGAGATTCGGCGCGACTCCGACGATCCGGTCGTGAACTCGAAGCATCGCGTCGATCGGCGGAGGATCCGCGGCGAGCAGCGCGACGACGGCGTCTTCAACAAGCTCGGTCCGTCGCTGCTCGATTGCCGCCGCGATGTAGGCCGTCGCAACCGCGGGAATCATGCCGACGCTCTCGACGATCCGATCGGCAAGCGCGAGGGACGTCGGGGCGCCGGTCACCCGGCGAAGGCGATTCGCCAGGTCGCTCGGCAAGTTGCCTGCGTCAGCCCACAACGTGACCAGGACCAACGCGGGATCAATCCGATCGGGGTACCGGCTGACCAGCGTGACAGCGGTTTCGATGGCCGCGGTGACTTCTCCGGCGCGTGCCTGCGCCTCGACCAGCAGGAGACCGCCCAACAGCGTCCGTTCGCGGGCTTCCGCCGCGGCCGCGGTCCTCTTGGCGAACATCGAATCGTTCAACGAGACGGCGGTCAGCGTCGCAGCAAGCAGTTCGGGAACGGTCGCATCACTTCGCCGGCCGAACGCCAGCGCCCGCTCGACGGACTCGCGATCGCCCCGCTCGCGAGCGCGATGTGTCGCCAAGATGGCGTCTCTCGCGCGGATCGCCTCGGCACGAGCCGGAATCCTCTGCTCCAGTTCCTTCAACCAGCGATCGAGATCCGTCCCTGCGCCGCCGAAACTCATCAGCGCGAGCGGGATCGCATACTCCGCCTTCGCCTCGGAACCCTCCGGCGCCGCGTCGAATCGATCCTGCAGAAAGTCGATCCGTCCGGCCCCGAGCGCCCACGCCGATGTGACCGCCGCGACGGCTGCATCGCCCGGATCCCCCTCGGAAGCGAACCCGCGAATCAACGCGTCGGCCTCCTCCACCCTCGCAAGGTCGCCCAGAATCGACAGCATTGCCGCCAGCCGATCGCCGCTCCCCGCACCACGGGCAACCGCCGACTTCACCAAGACATCCGCGCTCTCGGACTCGCCCGACATCGCAAGCAACGCGGCGAGCACAAGCTCGTCGAGTCCGTCCTCGAACGACGGCTTCGGCCATGCGGAGGCGATCTCGATGACTTCCTCGATCTCAGCGCCCCCGGCGAGGGCGGTCGAGACCTGCAACTGTTTCCAGCGTTGCGAGTCCGGATCCGCGGCTACGAGTGAGGCCGCCATGTCGGACGCCTCGGCCCAGCGTCCCATGGCCGCGAGGACCTGCACCCTCGCCTCCATCGCCTCCGAATCGCCAGGCAGGGATTCGAGGATCGCATCCGACGCGTCGAGCGTCTCTCGGAGAAACCCCAGTTTCGGATAGATCCTCAACAGCTCTCGCCGGGCTTCGACGTCGCTCGCGTCGAGCTCCACCACCCTCTGGAGCAGCACCGCCGCCCCGGGAAGATGCCCGCCGTCCGGTTGCTCGAGTCGCAGTCGCGAGAAGGCGACCGCCCGAACCAGTTCGAGATCCTCGTCATTCTGCCGGATGAGCGGCCCGAGCGAAGAGAGCACCTCAGCATGGTCTCCTGCGGCGTAGGCTGCGAAGCCAACCGACCTCGCCTCCTCGATCGCCCTCGCGCGACGCCACTCCAGCAGTCCCTTCGCGGCGAACAGGCCGCCCGCGATGACGAGTGCGATTGCACCCAGCAGAATCAGCCTACGCCGTGCTCGTTTCGACAACGCCATCTTGAGTTCCCTTGGAAACCATTCCCCGCAGGGTGCGGTAGACGATCCAGCAATCGAGCGTCAGGCTTCTCGACTTGACGTACTGCATGTCGAACTGGATCCACTCCTGGAAGTCCAGGCCGGGCTGGCGAGTTCGACACACCTGCCAGAGACCCGTGATGCCGGGACGAACGCTGAGCCTCGCATCACGCCACGCCGGACAGAGGCGATTCTCTCGTTCCGGACTCGGCCGCGGCCCGACCAGACTCATGTCGCCGGCGAGAACGTTCAAGAGTTGAAGCAACTCGTCGAGATGGTACCGCCGCAGGACCCTGCCGACTCGCGTGACGCGAGGGTCGTCGGCGATGTAGACCTGCGGCCCGTCGCAGACGTTCTGCTCTCGATACTGCTCGGCGAGTGCCTCCGCGTTGCGTCTCATGGTTCGGAACTTCAGGCAACGGAAGTTGCGTCCGCCTCGCGTCTGGCGTTCGTGGCCAAAGACGATGGGCCAGCCATCGTCGATCAGGACGGCAAGCCCGACCGCCAGCAGCACCGGCGAGAGCACGATCAGCCCCATGAGGCTTGCCACGATGTCGATCAGCCGCTTCATCGCGTCGTAGCGAACCTCGGCGACGTCGGTCACGCTCCGGCCGGATTGCTGTGTCGTCTCGCGGATCTCTCCGATCTCGATCAATCGTGCCGGAGTCGCGGGCGTCACCGCATCGGCGGACCACGCCGGGCCCACGATGCGGAGCGAATCGCGACGACTCTCTCTGGCGCCGATCCACGCTGGCCCGACGAGAATGTCGTCCGGAGCGGGTCGCTCGCTCTGGAGCATCCAGACCCCCGGGGCCGTCATGACGATCCCTTCGATCGCCCGATCCGGCTCGTCCCATCGAGCGATGATCGCCGAGAGCAGATGGCCTTCCTGCGCCGCGTCGCCGATCCGGAACGACTCGCCGACGAGACGGTGGTGATCACTGCGGCTCCATCCGCCGCTTGACCGCAGTTCGATCCACGCGGCACGACGATCGGGCGCTCGCGACCAGCTACGGGCGATCGCCGCAGAGGCGGTCAAGATCAGCCGCTGACTGCCCGCGGTCTCTCGCCAGTACTCCCGACGAATGCCCACGACTCCACCGCGATCGCCCTTCAGGATCCGTTCGCGATAGTCGTCCCCATGCGCCGAGATCAGCCGCAGACGCGTGACCGAGGGGCGATTCCACGTGAGCGCCGACGTAAGAGGCTTCAGATCGAACATCACTCCCTGCTCCGGTTCGGAGAGCAGGTAGAGGTCGGCTTGGCTTTGGATCGCCGCCCCTTCGCCTCGACGCACCCACTGGACTCCCTGGGACCGCCACCACGAGTCGAGCACCGAAGGGACATCGAGCCCCCATACTCGGGGCCGCTCGGAGACGGTGGTCCAGGCCACGCCTCCAGTCTCCGGACGAGTCTGTTCTCGTGAGGCAACCATGGAGCGGACTAGGGACGGGCCGAGTCTTCTCGCTCGACCGGGAGATCGATCGACGACGATCGGTTCCCCAACGCGGACACGACCGGATGCAGCGGATCGGACGACTCGCCGGAGTCGCCGTCCAGTTCGGACGAAACGCGGGAGAGCGACGAGTAGCGCTGACAGTCGCCGAGCGTGGCGTAGTTGAGGATCACGCCGAGGTACGGCGTTCCGACGTGCCGGATGTCCTCGATGCAATCGGCAAGCCGATTGCGATTGCGACCCCGGCGCAGCACGAGGACCACGCCGTCGACCGCACCGATGATCGGAAGCGACTCGACGCTGGCGGTCATCGGCCCGCTGTCGACCACGACGATCTCGTACTGCTCACGAAGACGAGAAAGAAGTTGCCGCATCGCCGCGGGCTGCAGATGCCCGGCGTTGACCGCCTTGTCGCTGCCGGCAGGAAGGATGTCGAGATTCGGGCGAGCGGATCGGACAAGCGACATCGCCTGCTCGGGATCGCGCATCGCTTCGCGTACTCCAGGGACTCCGAGCATGGAGAACTGGTGAGAGAGGGCTCGCCCGATGAAGTCGGCATCGACCATGATCGTCCGATATCCCGCTTGCGCATAGGACCATGCCAGCGCCGCCGCCACGGAGGTCTTGCCGTCGCCTTGGAACGGGCTCGATACCTTGATCGCGAATCCGCGATCCCCGTGATTGCGACGAACCTCGATTCGATTCCGGATCCGGTGCACGCAATCCTCGAGAAGCACCCGCTCCTCGTCGGTGTCGCCCAGCCTCGACATGTCGGGCACGACTCCGAGAGGCTTGAGCCGGCCCGAGTCGCCCTCAAGTTGGCGAGAGGCGAAGGCTCGGCGATCGATCGTGCCCAACAGGAAGAAGGAAGCGAGACTCGCCCCGAAGCCACCGAGGAATCCAGCCGCGCCGTACTGGATGCGGCGGTCCTTGCTCGGCGCGGTGGGCAACTGCGCCATCGCCCGGATGGTGACGCGTCCTTGGCGAATCGACTCGCTCTCGGTCTCTAGGCCGGACAAACGAGCCTCGTAGCGTGCGATCTCGCCCGAGAGTGCCGAGGCGTCTCGAGCGATGGCGGCGATCCGCGAACGCTCTCGTTGGCCACGATCGATCTGGGCTCGGAGCGAAGTCAACTCCTCGACCAACTCAGCACGCCTGTCACCCAGCGCCTCGTAACCGATCGATGCCCCCATCAGCTGGCGCCAGTTCTGTCGCAACGCCACGAGCTTCGCATCCACAGCCGTTCGACTCGCTTCAAGCCTGCTCAAGGCTTGGCGAACCTGAGGATGCTGGTCGCTCATCCGCGAGCGAAGGAGCGAGAGTGCCAACTCGTCGTCCTCGACCGACTGCATCAGCGCCGGCAGCCCGGGATCCGCGGCTTGAAGATCCTCGTCGCTCGGAACCGCCACGTCGAGCGGATCCACCGGCCTCCCTTCAGCCGCGGCGACCGCCTCGATGGAAGCGCGAAGTTCGTCGATCTTCGTCACTCGCTGTTGGTACTCAGCCACCTGCTCGACGATCGCCTGCTCACGATTGCCGAGTTCGAAGGTTCCGAACTCGGACTCCCTGATCACCCGATCTCGCTCGGACTCGAGATCCGCCAGCTGACGCCGGGAGTCCGCGAGCAGCGTGCGAACCTGCTGCATCGTGCGGGTGTGCATGGTCTCGGAGTTCGGTCCGTAGATCCGGAAGTATGCCTCGATCACCGCGTTGACCGCGGCCTGCGCGAGCCGACGATCCTCGGCGGCGAACTCGACGGAGATGAGGTTCGTGCCACCGATCACTCGGACCGAGAGCCCGCGTTGAAGCTCCGATTGCGGATCTTCACCGAGCGCGGCCAGGTGAGCCTGGAGCTGATCGCTCTTCAGCGCATCGGACACCACGCGGGCGTCCCGCATGAGCTCGGCCTGCGAACCCATGAATCCTGCGAAGTTCGTCAGGTTCCGGGTCTCCGGCGTCTGCATCACCAGCGTCGGGAGTTCGGACTCGACCTGAACCAGACCCCGGGCGGAGTAAGAGACCGTCGCCATGCGGAAGCCCACCACCGACATGGAGATGCCCAGAATGACGCCCGCCGAGATCGCCCACTTCCAGCGTCCATGCATGCGATCGTTGAGCAGCGTCCAGAGGTTGATCCCCGACTCCGCGGGACCGCCCTCGGACTCGGGCCCGAACTCACGCTCGAACACCTTGACCTCATTCATCGGTGGACTCCATCCCTGCGGACTCGCCTTGGCGCTCCGCACCCAAGGTCTCGAACACACCCTCCGGCATGCTGGCCAGCAGCGACTCGGCCTGCTCGCGAATCGAGTCGACCGAAGGCCAGCCCGCCATCACCAGTTGCAACTGCGCCACGCCCTCGCCGGTCACCCTCCGGCGCGACGACGCATCTCGAATCGCGCCCAGGTCGCTCACCCATGAACCGTCCGGAAGGATGAACGCGTTCAGAACCGTCATCTTGATCTGCACCAGGCCATCGCCCATTCGCGAGAAGCGGTAGCAGCGCACGGGGAACCGACCGAAGTCGGCGACTTCGATCGAGGTCGTCTCGACGTCCTCGAGATCTCCATCCACGCCGCCGGCCGCCAGCCCGATCTCCGGCGTCGCCATCGTCCAACCGTGCGCCGGATAGCACACCGGCGGATAGTGGCCCGCCATGTCCCGGAAGTCGCTGCAGTGGATGAGACTGACGGCGACCGCGGCCGGCTCGCCGATGCGGCGATACGACCGACTGAGGGCGGCATTGGGCCGAAGCAGTTCGACCGCCGCCGGCGTGAGCGGTCGCTCCTCGCCGATCCACTCGCCCATCCGCAGCGGCACCGACGCAAGGACCCGCTCGATGCGGGCGTGACGTTCGATGACGGCCTCGTCGACCGCCGGCGGTTGCGGCATCAGCAGCACCGCGAAGGCACCGAGTGCGAGCGCCAGCCACGGCGCCGATCGATTCACCGTCCGAGCGAAGGCCGACCAACCGGTTGAAGAGGTCCGCTTCATGCGGGGACGAGCCTCCAGTTCATGACCGGGAGATCGAGCCACTTCAGAAGCTTGACCAGGCCCATCAGCATCAGCAGGGCCAGCGGCAGCATCAGCCATCCGCCGACGTCGTGCACCTGTTCGGCCACGGTCGGGTTGAACCAGCCGTAGGCCAGGCTCGTCGGCACGAGGCGCACCACGTTGCAGGCGAGCGCCACGAACGGCGCAGCCACCACCAGGAAGATCCGGGTGCCCATGCTGAACGGCACCGAAAAGACGAAGGCGTAGACCACCAAGGCCAGCGCAAACACCATCCGCATTCCGTTGCAGGCCTCTCCCACCGCGACCGGCTGCCCGGAAATCACGAGAATGTTGCCGTCGCGGAGCGCATCGAAGCCCAGAAGTTCGAGCAGGACGTGCGCGGTCGCCACCGAGAACTCCTGCGCGGGAGCCGCCAGCGACTCCCGGATCCTCCCTGGCATTGGAAGGAGGAACCCCAAGGCGATCACGGTCGGCGCGAACTGACGGACGATCTCCCATCCGGTCATCGAGTAGACGCAACCGAACAGCGCGAGCAGCACGCCGCCGTGCCAGGCGATCTGCACCCCGGTGTCGTCTCCCCAGTTCGATCCGAAGATGCCGACCGCGACCATCGCCGCGCCGAGCAGGTTGGGTCGGTAGGAGATGAACTGAAGCCGCGATCGCCGCAGCCACGCCAGATAGGCCGCCACGAACGGCGCGAGCAGGATGTATCCGTTGTCGGTCTGCCCCGTGGCGAAGATGTAGACGTCCTCGATCGCGCGGCGTCCCCACCAGGCGACCAGGCCCAGCATCGCCGCGAGCAGGAGCAGCCGCTCCCGAGTCCAACCTCGTCCGATCGAGACCTGCATCCGTCAGCGACTCCAAAGAGGAACAGCATCCTTCGGCGATTCAGGGACCGAAATCCCGGACGACACCCTGAATTCGGCAGGGCGATCGCCCAGCCGTGGATTCGCCATCACCGCATCCACGAGCACGGCACCCTCGGGCAGGCGGATCAACGGGCCCACCACGCTGCGGGCGATGACGCACCTCGGACCGATCGAGGCGCCAGGAAGGATCACCGAATCAAGCACGAAGGCATCCGGGGCGAGCTCCACGCCGGCCGCGACCACCGAGTGGCCCGCGACGTTCGAGGCGGTCTCGATCGCGGTGTTCTCGGACTGCCAGATCCGAACGCCGCGGAGGTAGTTGCGGCGATCGGTCATGCGAACCGAGGTCACCGAGAGCTCCGCGGCCTCGATCCGGTGCCCGCGGGCGACCAGCTGGGGCAGGAACTGCTCCTTGAGATCCAGATAGCCGATTCGCGGCACGTCGGCGAACAGGTCTCGGCGCAACAGGAACGCGCCGGCGGGGCGTTCGTCTCGGCTGCTGCCAACCACCATCGAGACGCCATTCTCGGCGGCCTGTCTGAAGAGCGGCTTCAGGCACTTGGGCGGCAGCGTGTTCAACTCGATCACGAGGACCCACTCCGCCAAGTCGCACTCCACGGCGGTGTCGGCGAGGATTCCGCAGACGCCACGATGCGGGCGAGCGTCGCGACGGACCTCGACTCCAAGCACGCTCGTCGTCGGACGTCGCAACTCCGCCACGAACCACTGCTCGTCGGAGGGTGTCCCGCACAACAGATGCGTCGACCGCCGAGCCGAGCCGAGCGACTCGTCGATCACGGTCAACCAACTCGCAAGCAGCGTTCGATCTCGACCGAGGGGAAGGCCCGCCACCGGGAACCCCATCAACTGCTGCAGCGGCGTCGGATTGAGTCCGCCAGCGAGGATCAGCACCGAGCAGTGCTTCACCATGTCCCACCTCCGGGGCCCCGGGGGACTCCCCCGCGCGACCTCAGCCCCTTCTCGGGGAGCACGCGGTCGGAACGATGGCTCATGAAGGATCGCACGGGGAACGCTCGGGGCGACGGTTGATGCAGGGACGGGCGACGGCGAAAGAACCGCCTCCGTGAAGGACTTGACGAATGAGACGGGTCATCGGCAATCCGGGCCACCATTCCGACGCCGTTCGTCCAGTTGCGTTGCGACGAGTGCCAAAGCCAGGCCGCCCGCTTTCCCCTCTGCTCGGCGAAGCGCGACCTTGACCGATAACCGGCTCCGAGCCAGAGGTCTCGCGCGGGCTGCGTCCTGCCGAAACGCCGTCTGGTGCCCAGAGCGACCCTCGCGCCTGCAGTTACGGTCGCCCGCGGACCGAACCTTCTCCATGTCGAACCGAAGTCCGTCCGCACTCGCTCCGCCTCACAAGAGTCCAAACTGAACACCCGGAACGCCGCCACACGCCAACTGGCCGCCGGATCGATCCTTCGAAATCCTCCGCCTACGACGCCGCCAGACCGGGGTTCGCGGGAATTCACCGGATCTGTACGACCGTCCGGGCGCTCCGCCGAAGCCGGGGTTTTGGACCGTCCAACCGAACGGAACGGCGGGGGCGTCCGAGATCCACGGCGTCCCGCGTCAAAATGGGCAATCTCTGCCGCCTCCACCGGACCGCGGCACCGCTCTGTGGTCCTGCTCGGCACCGCGAGACCACCACCTCCGCAATCCGAGGCACTCTTCCGATGGTCCGCCGAAGTCCGGTGGACGCGGAGGGTGGATCGAGATGACGCACATGAAGATTGGATCGGGACTGGGTTCGGGCTTGCTGCTGGCGGTCGCGGCGACGCTGCTCTCGACCGCGTCGGTCGGCCACGCTGCCGATCTCAACGGCGACGGCGTGATCGACGGTACGGATCAGGCGATCCTGCTCGCCTCGTGGGGTCCCTGCAAGGGCTGCGACAGCGACCTCAATGGCGACGGCATGGTCGATGGCGTCGATCTGGCGATCTGGATGTCGCCCCCGGCCGACTCGGGATCCGGAGATGGCGACACCGTCGACGATGGCGGTCTCTACGGCCCCGGCGACGGCGACAACTCGCTGCCCCCGGATGGCGACGGCAGCGGCGGCTCCGGCTCGGGCGACTCCAGCGGCGGAGACCCGATGGGCGACGGCACCCAGGTCCATGCGGTTCCGCTTCCAGCGCCGGCGTGGATCACGCTCGGCGGCCTGCTCGGCGCGGCCTACCTTCGTCGCCGGTTCATCGGCCGCTGAACACCGCGAGAACTCCTGACCGACAGGCCGCCCGCGTTCGCGCCTCGGAGCCCGGACGCGGGCGGCCACGCGCTCGCGCGAACGCGACAACCATTCAGCCGGACGAGGGATCGACCGGACGCGGAAGCCGCGCATCGCGCCCGCTCGAAGTCCTCCCGAGCCCGCCGTCGCTCGCGCCGAGATCGATGTACTCGCGCACCCCCGGCTCGGGCGGCACTTCTCTCACCTCTTCCCGCAACACGCGACTCTCGAGGCGGTCGTACAGCTCGCGGTCGGTGAGATGGTCCGTCGAGATCAGGTAGACGTTCAGGCGAGCCAACCCCCCGATCACCTGCCAGAGTCGTGACGAGAGCGTCGCCTCGTCGAGCGTGTTCGCCGGCGGCACCTCGATGCCCAGTTCCCGCAGTTGCGCGAGATTGGTCGTCAGCGGTGCCAGCTCGAAGTCGTAGACCATCGTCCAGTAGAGGCGATCGGTGATCCCGCCGGCCCGCTTGGCCTCGTCCTGCAGTCGATCGATCGCCTCGGTCCGCAGCCTTCGCTGCGCTTCGCGCCGCGCCTCGAATCCATGCGTGGTCACATCCACCATCGATGAACCTCCGATCGCCTCGCTGCCCGCTTCGAGGCGACCGGCACCGTACGAGCGCCCTGGGAGCACTCTGCGACGAATGGCGAAAACGCCGAGCAGTGCCGCAGAGTCCGTCACGGGCCAGGATCGCGGCGCGTCCGCGTGTGCCGCGATCCGAGTCGTCCCCGCGATCACGGCGTGGTCTGCGAACGCCAAGGGCTGCCGCAGGGATCGAGTCGCCCGGCATCGCGAGAGAAGCGGAAAGCCGCGAGGTCCACATGTTCGCGAGTCGTCGCAGCCCGCTTCCAGGGCTCACCACGCCGATGAGGCGGCGGATGCGGCACCCGCAACCGCGAGAACCTTGACGCTCAATCGAAGAGGGTCGGGGAAACTGTTCGGGACGAACTCGCGGAAGCCATGAACCGACGCGATCGCAGGAGCTGCCCGGCCATCGCCGCCCCGGCGAGGACCGCCCGCTCGACGCCGCTCGCGCCGTCATGCGACCAGTCGCCACCGACGACGAGGGCATCCTCGAGAAGCGACCGGCAACCGGACCGGCTCCCCGCCGCCTGCGACGGCTGGGCGAAGCGCCACCGGTGGGCGACGACCGACGCGATCTCGCCGAGCGGCACGTCGAGCGCGGACGCCAACCGAGTCCAGGCATCCTTCAAGTGGCTCGCCACGTCGTCGGCCGACCATTCGAGGTGCCTTCGGCTCCACTCGCGGGTCGCTTCAATCACCCACGCCGTCGAGCTGGCTTGCGAGACGCGCCCCGGTTTCCGCGACTGCTCGCACGCGACGCGAATCGCGCCGCCATCCTCGAAGTCGAAGCGCGACACCAGCGGAAGTCGCGCTTCGTGGGTTCGCACCATCGCCACCCACGCGGGATCCATCTCGATGCCTCGGATCGCGGCGTTCTCGCCGCCGACGACGCCGGCGACCGCCTCGCCTCCGCTCCCGCCGATCGTCTCGAGCAGATCTGCCGCTTGCGCCGGTGGGATCGCGACGATCGCTGCATCGAAGGGTCCATGCGACGACCGCTCGTTCGCGAGCGACCATCGCACGCCGTTCGCCCCGGAGACCACCTCGAGTCGCTCGATGCGGGCACCGCAATGCAACGCGAGATCCGTGGCGAGGTGCTTCGCGATCGCGTTCATGCCACCGACGCCCACCCAGGCGGATCGCTCGTCGACCGACTCGATCGCGTCGCCCCGAACGGTCGCGGCCTGGAATCGCCACTGCGACACCGCGCCCGCATCGGCCCACCGAGCCAGCAGGCGCTTCGCGCGAGGATCTTCCGCGATGAAGCACGGCGCTCCGTGGTCGAAGCGGAGTTCCCCGTCGCGACGCGTGCTGGTGCGACCACCGGGACCGCGCCCCTTGTCGAAGACCTCGACTTCGACTCCATGGTCGGCGAGCGTTCGCGCCGCGACCAGCCCCGCAACCCCGGCGCCGATCACCGCGACGCGCAGGCACTCCCCGCCCGCGCCCTCACGCGGTCGCCGATCGATCCGGGTCCTGAACTTTCGAAGATCGATCCGCGCCGCGTGCTCGGCGAGCGATCGCCCCCGCACCGTCCCGAGCACCGGCTGCTCGGGCTCGAACGGCCGATCGAAGAGTCCCAGGCACCACAGCAGGCCACCGGCGCTCGAAGGATCGCAGCCATCGAGGGCGAACCGGTGGTTCAGCTCGAAGAGCCGTCGCACCGCCTCCTCCGGCGAAGCCGACCACCCGGGAATCGCCTTGCCCCAGGTCATGCGCAGGTTGTTGTGGAGCTCGCCGTGCCGAAGCAGGCTCTGCTGCGCGAGGTCCCACAGTTCGTCCCCGCTCGAGCCTCGCTCGAGCGACTCCTCGTCGATCCGATCACGCGCGTCGCCGCGATGCGCGTCGAGGGTGCGCTGCGCCCACGCCGGCAACGCCGCGAGCGACTCGGAATCGCGGGTGCACGCCGACCAGTGCCATGCCAGTTCGCGCCAGACGAGCAGCTCGTCGAGGTACTTCTCCGCGCCGTCCTCGAACGCCTCGCGGGCGACGCGGAACGGACTCGCCATGCCGTAGTGGAGGTACGCGGACATGCGGCTCGTGGCGTCGATCGCCGCATCGTTGCGATCCCGCGCGTAGCGGCGCAGGCGATCGCGACGAAACGCCGACCAGCGTTCCATCGCCGCGTCGGTGCCGCCCGGCGTCTCGAACACGGGCCCCACGGTGTGGTCGATCTCGAGCGAGCCGACGAGTTCGGCGATCGAGACGCGGTCGAGATCCAGCGAACCCTCCGGCAAGGCCGCGAGCTCGACGCCCTCCACCGAGACCTTCGGCCATGTGAATCGAAGCGCCGCCGCACGCTCGCTCGCGAAGCGGTCCCGAAACGCGAAGGCCCGGTCGGGCGCCTTCCTCGAAAGAGCGATCGGCACCAGGCACGAGGCGTCGATCTCGAGCAGCCGGCCCCCTGCGGCTCGCGAGATCGAGGCGATCCAACGCGGCCAGGGCGGTGCCGGCATCGACTCGGTGACGACGCCGGCGGCCGTCGAGGCGACCGCCGCCACGGGCGACGGTTCTCCGGGGCGACGTGCCACCACCGCGAGGTCGAGTCCTCGCGCACGCAACTGCCGCTGCAGGTCTCGAAGGCCCTCGATCGCGAAGGTCAGATGACGGTCGTTGTTGAAAGGATGACGTCCGCCGATCACCGCCATCGGCAAGAGCGGTCGATTCCAGGCGCGAGCCAACGCGACCGCCGCCTCGAAGGCGGGGTTCTCTTCGAGCCGCATCGCATGATGCACCCACCAAAGCACCGGTCCGCCCGGTCCGTTCGAGAAGACGTCCTCGATCGCCCCGATTACCGGTCGTGACCGATGCCGGACGTGGGCCGCAAGATGCGTCAGCGTGGCGGACGACGGGACGGTCATCGAGGGGTCATCCGAGGATCCTGGGGCGCGACTCGAAAGATCCCGACGACCCGCGCCGCGGCCGCCTTCGTCTTCCAATCGCCTCGGCTTCGGTGGATCGGGCATCGAGTCGCACTATCCTCTCTTCGAACGGTCGATCGACCTCGACCGATCCAGCGCCATGATCCGATCCCGCCCGACCCTCGTCCTGCTGCGGCTCTTCACGATGCTGTGGCTTCCCTTCTGCTGCTGTCAGTGGCAGGGCGTCGCCGCGGCGTGGTCGACGGACGACGCGGCGATCGCGGTGTCCTGCGGGTCGGCGTGCTGTCAGCGGGATCCTGGTTCCGAGACCCCTTCTCCCGAATCCCCCAAGGGCGACGAACGCTGCAGTTTCGAGTGCTGCATCCGCGGCGAACTGCCCCTGCCCGCCTGGGAGCCGCCCATCGATCGGCGCGGGATCGACGCGACGACCGATGCGACGATCGGCGTCGACGCCGCTCCGCTCGCCCGCACGGTCGCCAGCACCCACGCGCCTCCGATCGACGCGAGCCCGCCTTGGGGCCTTCCGGTCGGAGTTCACGTTCGAATCCAGGTCTAGGTCGTTCGAGTTCCGGCGCGATGTCGTCCGGTGACGCCATCGCGTGGCCGCAAGGCCGATCGACCTTCCTGCGCCTGGAGATGCCTTCATGCCTTCGACCGCTCGCTCCGCCCGGTGGCGGGGCTGGTCCCTCGTGCCGACGGTCCTCGCGATCGGATCACTGAGTTCGTGCCGGAGCCTCGATCCGAGCCCCGATCTCGATCGCGTCTCCGCCCTCGCGCAGTCCCGAATCGGAGACGCGCCGTTCGAACCCGCAGCGATGCCTTCTTGGAGAGGCGACCGACCGCTCTCGGTCGCCGAAGCGATCGAGATCGCGCTTCGCAACGCGCCAGACCTCGTGGCGGCACGTCCGACGCTTGCGATCGCGCGATCAACCCTCGCCGAGGCCTCGCAGCCGCCCAACCCGGTCTTCCGCTGGATGGTCGGCGTTCCGATCGACTCGGTCGAAGCGGTGCCGTTCTTCCTCGGCATCGCCCAGGATCTCGGCTACCTGCTTCAGCGAGACGCCCTGATCGCCATCGCCGAACTCGAGCTCGACGCGGAGGTCCTCGCGACCGCGAACCGGTTCGTCGAGAAGGCCCTCGAGGTGGAGGCGTTGCATCGCAGGATCGTCGCCGCGCAAGCCCATCGCGCGGTCGCGGCGGATCGGGTCCGACTTGCCGAGTCGACCCTCGAACTGGAGCGGCATCGCGAGGCGGTCGGTGAAGGCACGCCCGGAGCGACCTCGCTCGGCCTCGCGGAGGTTCAGCACGCCCGAGCGAGAGAGGCGGAGTCCCAGCGACGTTTGTGCCAGGCCAAGCTGGCGCTGCTGTTGGCGATCGGCCGTCCCGGGCTTCCTCTCGACTGGTCGGCGACCTCGGGCACCGCCGAGGCGCCTTCGGCGTCGCTTCCCTTGCACCTCGCATCGAGCCTCGATTCCGAGGATCGATCGATCGAAGCCTCGCTCGTGCAAGCAGCGCTATCAAGCCGTCTTGATCTGCTCGCCTCGGATCTTGCGACCTGTGCGAGATTCGAGGCGATCGACGTCGCGGCTCGATCGATCTGGAACAGCCTCTCCTTCGGCGTCGGCGTCGATCGGGACATGGAGGGCATGCGAGGAGTGCCCTTCAGCGGCACGATTCCGATCCCGATCTTCGACGACGGCTCGGTGCCCCGCGCCCGCGCCGCGGCGGCGTGGGAGCTTGCGGTCGCCGAACGCCTCGCGCTCGCCCAGGCGATCGAAGGGCAGGTGCGCTCGGCGTGGCTCGATCGCCTTGCCGCGCTCGCGACCCTGGAAGCCCGCCGCGTCGAACGCATCGAGATCGAGCATGCGGTGACCGCGATCCGGGCCGCCTACGACGGCGGCTTCGAGCCGCTCGATGCCGTGCTCGAACTCGAGGGACGCCGGCTCGCCGTGCTCGCCGATGCGATCGACGCCGAGTCGGCGCTCGACCTCAGCCTGATCGAGCTTCGTCGCTCGGTCGGCGGCCGGCTCGAACCGGTCGCCGCCGACGATCCGAGGCCGACGATCGCCGCCGACCCGTCGGCAGGATCGGAGGACCACTCATGAACGACCGCGCCGCCCCCGCCGCTTCGCCGACGATTCCCCCGCCTCCTCGCCGCTGGCTCATCCGCCGCGTTCTGCCCGCGACCCTGCTCGCGGCCGTCGTCGCGCTGCTCGTGTTCGCCGCTCGCGACTCGCTTCGGCCGCGGATCGCGGTCGAGGCGGTTCCGGTGGCGCTTCGATCGATCGAGGTCGAGGGCGCCGCGTCGAGCGGGTCCTCGATCGTCGTCGCACCCGGATGGATCGAGGCCGATCCTTCGAGCCATCGAATCGTCGCGCTCGCCGACGGAGTCGTCGAGGAGGTGCTCGTCCTCGAAGGCGAGACCGTCGCCGTCGGCCAGCCGGTTGCGACGCTCGTCGACGACGACGCCCGCATCGCCCTCGAACGCGCCGGCGCCGAGCTCGCGCGACGGCAGGCCCTGCAACAGGAGGCGATCGCGAGACTCGAAGCCGCGAAGATCGATCGCGAGACGCTCGTGGCTCCGCAGCGCCGCGACGCGATCGCCCGCGCCGAGTCCGCCCGGCTCGAGGCGGCCGCGTCCGCCGCGGAGTCGCTCGCCGAAGCCGCCGACTCGAGGCGCCGCGAACTCGCCGACGAGCTCGCGCGGCTCGAAGCGCTCGCCGCACGGGGCGGCGCCTCGGAGGGGGCGGTGTCGCGGCTGCGGATTCGGCTTGCCACGAGCGCTGCCGAATCCGAAGCGGGACGCCGGCAGGTCGAGGCCGCCCGCGCCGCCGCACGATCCGCCGAAGCCGAGCGCACCGCCGCGGCAAGGGATCTCGAACTGCTCGTCGCGGAGGACCTCGCCGTCGCCTCGGCAGGCGCCATGGCCGAGGCCGCCGCCGCGGAGGTGCGTCTCGCCGCCGCCGCGCGCGACGAGGCGCAACTGCGCTTCGATCGCATGACCGTCCGAAGCCCGATCGCCGGCGTCGTCGTGGAACGCCTCGCGGTGCCCGGCATGCGTCTCGCCTCCGAATCCGCGGCGATCGCGGAGACCTACGACCCGCAGCGGCTTCAGGTGCGGGTCGACGTGCCGCTGGCCGAGATCGCCCGGATCGGCGTGGGGCAATCCGCCGAGATCACCCTCGATGTCCTGCCGGATCGCGTGTTCAAGGGCGAGGTGACCCGGCTCGTCCATCGGGCGGACTTGGCGAAGAACACCGTGCCGGTCAAGGTCCGGCTGATCGATCCCGACCCTCGCCTCAAGCCCGACATGTTGGCGCGAGTGCGCTTCATGCCGTCGTCGGGCGACTCGGCGACTCGACGCATCGCGACACGCGTGTTCGCGCCCGAAGCGTCGCTTCGCGAGAACGGTCCCGGCTCCGCTTCGGTCCTCGCCGTGACCGGACTCGTCGGAGGTCGCGGTGTCGCGGTCTCGCGAACCGTGACCCTCGGACCGACCCGCCTCGAGGGCTGGAGGGAGGTGACCGACGGCCTCCGCGCGGGCGAATGGATCGTCCTCGGCGAGTCCGCACGCGATGGCGATCTCGTCGAGGTCGCCGAGCCCGCTCGGGTCGCCCGTTCGAAGGAGGACTCGCCATGAACGAAGGTGCGCCAAGTCGGCGGTCACCGCGGGCGCCGCTCATCGAGTGCCGTGGGCTCACCCGCGAGTTCCGTCGCGGCGAGCAGGTGATCCGCCCGCTCGAGAATCTCGATCTCGATCTCGCGGCGGGATCGTTCGTCGCCCTCATGGGTCCGTCGGGATCCGGCAAGTCGACGCTGCTCAACCTGCTCGCCGGCATCGATCGACCGACGTCGGGAAGCCTTCGGATCGGCGGCCGCGCGATCGAGCAGCTCTCCGCGCGCCAGCTCGCCGCGTGGCGGAGCCGCGAGATCGGCTACGTCTTCCAGCTCTACAACCTCGTCCCCGTGCTCACCGCCTACGAGAACGTCGAACTGCCGCTGCTGCTTCACGATCTGTCGCGAGCGGAGCGCCATCGTCGAGTCTGCGAAGCGCTCGAGCGCGTCGACCTGGTCGATCGCCATCGCCACTACCCGCGGCAGCTCTCGGGCGGCCAGGAACAGCGCGTCGCCATCGCGCGGGCGATCGTGACCGATCCGACGATCCTGCTCGCCGACGAGCCGACCGGCGATCTCGATCGCGAGTCCGGCCGCGCGGTCATGGACCTGCTCGGCCGACTGCATCGGGAGCTCGGCAAGACCCTCGTCGTCGTGACCCACGATCCGGCGGTCGCCGCGCGGGCCGAACGCACGCTGCACCTCGAGAAGGGCCGTCTCGTCGGCGACCTGGCGGAGGCGACGCCATGAAGCGGCTCTCCGCTCGGCTCGCCATGCTGGTGCTGGTGGTCCGGCGACTGGTGCGTCGCCCGCTGCGCACCGGCCTGACGGTCGGAGGCATCGCCCTCGCGATGTTCCTCTTCACGATGATCGATGCGATGCGGGTCGGCGTGCGCGAGGCCACCGAGCCCGGACCCGAGGATCGCACGCTGGTGGTCTACCGCGAGAACCGCTGGTGCCCCTTCACCAGCCGACTGCCCCAGTGGTACGTCGATCGCATCTCGAACATCGAAGGCGTCGTCTCCGCGGTGCCCATGGCGATCCGCGTCTCGAACTGCCGGGCCTCGCTCGACGTGGTCACCTTCCGCGGCGTGCCCGTCGACGACTTCATCGCACGTCCGCCCCAGGGCTTCTCGATGCTCGCCGGAGAGACCGAGCGATTCCGGTCCCGCGGCGACGCGGCCCTCGTCGGCGAACCGCTCGCGGCACGGCGAGGCCTGCGCGTCGGCGACCGCTTCGAAGCGGCCGGCATCTCGGTGGTCGTCGCCGGCATCTTCGAGAGCGACGAACCCCAGGACCGCAACGCCGCCTACGTCCCGCTCGCGTTCCTGCAGGAGTCCGCGTCGCGAGGCTCGACCGGCGGCGAAGTCACGCAGTTCAACGTCGTGGTCGATTCAAGCGAACGTCTCGAGCAGGTCGCTGCCGCGATCGACGCGCTCTTCGAGCACGAGACCCATCCCACGAGCACCCGTCCGGAGCGGGCCTTCGTCGCGCGGGCGGCACGGGACATCGTCGCGATGGTCGGCTTCGCGAGCCTGCTCGGCTGGGCGTCGCTCGCGGCGGTCTTCGGCCTCGTCGCGAATGCGATGGTCCTCGCGATGCAGGATCGGGTGCGCGATCACGCGGTGATGCAGACGCTCGGCTTCACGCGCGGCCTGCTCGCGATCCTCGCCGCGTGCGAGGGCCTGCTTCTCGGGCTCCTCGGCGGGACGCTCGGCGCGGGGCTCGCCGCGATCGTGCTCCTCGCCGGGCGATTCAGCATCGCCGTCGAGGGATCGAACCTCGAACTCGCGACCGATCTCGGCATCGCCGCCGTCGGCATCGGACTCGCCGTGCTCGTGGGCGTCCTCGCCGGACTGGTGCCGGGACTGCAGTCGGCCCGACGCGAGATCGTCGCGAGCCTGAGGGCCTCCTGAACCCTCGGGATCCACGCCATGCGACGCCTTCCCTTCGAGTACGCCGTCCGCAACCTCGCCCGAACCCCGACGCGGACGATGCTGTCCTTCGTCGGATCCACGCTGGTGCTCGTGCTGCTGCTCGGCGTGGTGGGCTTCGGGCGAGGCATGTCGCAGTCTCTCGCCGGTAGCGCCGACGCCAACATCCTCTTCATCGGAGCCGGCAGCGAGGAGAGCGTCGAGCGGAGCGAGATTCCCGCCCGCGCGCCGGGAATCGTGGCCGCTTCGCTCGGCGGACTTCGGGAGGTGCTCGACCAGCCCGCGGTCTCTCCCGAGGTGCACGCGGCCTTGCCCACGCGGCTCTCGGAGCGCGACGATGTGGAGGATCCGCCGCTTCTCGTCGTGCGTGGGGTGACGCCGATGGCCTTCGCGGTCCACCCCAAGGTGGTCCTCGCGGAGGGTCGGCTTGCGGAGTCCGGCCGAGACGAAGTCGTCGCAGGGCGTCTCGCGGCGGCGATGCTTGGCCTCGAGCGCCTCGCCGTGGGCGATCGGCTCCGCGTCGGCGAGCGCGACGTCACGGTGGTCGGGATCTTCGATGCGCCGGGTTCGGTGATGGCGGCCGAGGCGTGGATGCCGCTCGCCGATCTGCAGGTGCTCGCCCAGCGCGACTCGATCTCGTGCATCGTCGCGGGAATGCCGCGCGAGCCCGAGGCGCAGGCGCGGCTGCTTGCGGCCGCCGAGACCTTCGCGGCCACGCGGCTCGATCTCGAACTCGTCTCGATGCCGGAGCGCGACTACTACGCCCGACTCGAGTCGTTCTTCGCGCCGCTTCGCGCGATGATCGCGGCGGGCGGCGTGCTCGTCGGCCTCGGCGCCCTGCTCGGCGGCCTGTCGACGCTCCACGCGGCGTTCGTGTCGAGGATCCGCGAGTTCGCCGCGCTGCAGGTCCTGGGCTTCAGCCGCACGGCGATCCTGCGGTCGATGCTCGAGGAGACGCTCGTCCTCAACGCCGCGGCGCTGCTCGCCGCCTCGGCGATCGCGATCCTGCTGCTCGACGGGCTCTCCATTCGGTTCTCGATGGGCCTCTTCGGCATCTCGATCGACGATGCGACCATCCTCGCCGGGATCGCCGCGGCGATCTCGATCTCGTTGGCCGGCATCGCGCTGCCGGCCTGGCGATGCCTGCGGGCCCCGCTTCCCGAAGCCCTGCGCGAGGGCTGAACGCTTCGAATGACCGCACGCACGTGAAGGCGCCTTCGCGTGAACCGAACCACCCCTCGAAAGGAACCTCATGTCCATGACCCATCGCTTCGCCACGGCCGCCGCTGTCGCCGTTCTGCTGCTCGGAGGCTGCCGCGACTCGAACGTCACCGAGACCGCCGCGAAGCCCTCGACCGCCGGATCGACCTCCGGGGTCTTCGCGAGCGAGCCGATCGCCGACGGCGCGACGCTGCCGGGAATCGGCACCGTGAAGAAGTCGGCGCAGGCCGGCGAGACGGTCCGCTTCGTCGCGCGGGTCGGAGGACGGGCCGCGTGCTTCGTGCCGAGCGCGGCGGTCTTCGTCGTCGCCGATCCGATCCTCGAGGACTGCATCCAGAAGGGCGACGGTTGCCCGAAGCCGTGGGACTACTGCTGCGAGCCGAAGGAGCGGCTGCGCGACAACACCGCCACGGTGCGTCTCGTGGATGCCGACGGGAATCCGCTCGCGGGGAGTGCGGAGGGTCTCGGCGGGCTCGAGCCGCTGCGAACGATCGAGGTCGCCGGCGTGGTGCGCGAGACCGGTCCCGATGGCCTCTTCGTCGTGGATGCGCAGCGAATCCACGTCGTCGCGAATTGAGCGATCGCCACGCCCGTAGCATCTCCCGCCATGCGCGACCTTCTGCTCGGACTCGATCTCGGCACCGGCGGGGTGCGGGCGCTGCTCGTCTCCTCGACCGGCGAGGTGGTGGCGGCCCACGCCGAGGAGTACCCGCTCTCGACGCCTCGCCCGGGCTGGGCCGAGCAGGATCCCGAGGACTGGTGGCGAGCGTCCGTCACCGCGATCCGCGGCGCCCTCGCCAAGGCGCCCGACGCGCGGGTGGCGTCGATCGGCCTCAGCGGGCAGATGCACGGGCTGGTCATGTGCGACGCGAAGGGAACGCCTCTGCGCCCGTGCATCCTCTGGTGCGACGGTCGTTCGGCGGAGCAGTGCGTCGAGGCCGAGCGTCGGATCGGTCTCGATCGCCTGCTCGAGCTCGCCGGCAATCGCATGCTCGCGGGCTTCACCGCACCCAAGATCCTCTGGTGCCGCGAGCACGAGCCCGAGCTCGAGCGACAAGCGGCGATCCATCTCCTTCCCAAGGACTGGATCCGCTTCCGGCTGAGCGGAACCTTCGCGACGGAGGTCTCCGATGCCTCGGGCACCCTCCTCTTCGACTGCGCGAAGCGACGCTTCAGCGAGGAACTCTGCGGCCTCCTCGAGATCGACCCGCGAACGATGCCTCCCTGCTTCGAGAGCCCGGAGGTCTCGTCGCACCTGTCGCGCGACGCCGCGGCCGCGACCGGCCTTGCCGAAGGCACGCCGATCGTCGGCGGCGGCGGCGATCAGGCCGCGCAGGCGGTGGGCACCGGCCTCGTGCGCGAGGGCCCGGTCTCGGTCACCCTCGGCACGAGCGGCGTGTCGTTCGCGGTGCGTTCGACCTGGCCGGGCAATCCCGGCGGCATCCTGCACGCCTTCTGCCACGCGGTGCCGGGCACGTGGCACCTGATGGCGGTGATGCTCTCGGCGGGCGGCAGCCTGCGGTGGTTCCGCGACACGATGGCGACAGAGGTCAAGGAGGCTGCGAAGAAGAAGGGCGTCGATCCCTACGACCTTCTGTCCGACGACGCGTTGCGATCGCCGCCCGGCGCCGAGGGGCTGCTCTTCCTTCCGTACCTCTCGGGCGAACGCACGCCGGTCGCCGACCCGCACGCCCGCGGCGCGTTCGTCGGGCTCTCGATCGCCCACACCCGAAGCCACCTCGCTCGCGCGGTCTTCGAAGGGATCACCTTCGGCGCGAAGGACGGACTTGATCTCATCCGCGACGCCGGCACTCCGATCGATTCGGTGCGGCTCTCCGGCGGCGGCTCGCGAAGCCCCATGTGGCGGCGCCTCTGCGCGGACGTCTTCGGCGTGCCCGCCACGCTCGTCAACTCGAGCGAAGGCGCCGCCTACGGCGCGGCCCTTCTCGCCGGCGTCGGCTGCGGAATGTTCGAGTCGGTCGGATCGGCGGCGGATCGGCTCATCCACGAGACCGAGCGGATCGAGCCCGGCCCCGACGCCGCGCAATATCCGCCGATCCTCGCGCGATACCGTCGCCTCTATCCGGCGCTTCGCGAGTTCTTCAATCCCGTCGCCTCCTGAACCCGCGCTCCTACCCTCGACCGATGGAAGGCCTCGTCAGCATCGTCGTCATGACCGCGAGCATGCTCGTGATCGGGTGGTTCGTGTGGGGGCGATTGAAGCGACAGGAGGACGCGGATGCGGTGTTCCGCGAGAAGCTCGACGCCGACGACGAGCGAGCTCGCGAAGGACGCGAAGCGGCGGCCGGCATCTCCCGGGTTTCCTCGACGCCATCGCGAGCGCCTTCGCCCGCCGACGGCGACGACGCGAAGGACCGAACGCCTTCGTAGGTGCTGGAGAAGTCAGCCGAGCACGGCCGCGCCGCGTTCACGCGCGTCGCACGGAGTCGCGGACGCCGTTCATCTTGGCCTGCATGTGGCGGCCCGGACACGCGGTCGCCGCACCGGGCCACTCCTGGTGCGAGCGGACCGAGGTCGCCGAGACGCGATAGATCCGCATGAGTCCGGCGAGCTGGCGCTCGAGCGCGTCGAGCTGGGCTTCCGTCGGTCGCGTGGTCTCGAAGTTGCCGAGCACCAGCACGCCGACGTTGCCTTCGTTGCGATCCTTGACGTGCGCTCCCTGCCAGAGGAGCGCACGCCCCTGCCAGACCCTGCCCTGAGGATCGACGATGAAGTGGTAGCCGATGTCGCCCCAGCCCTTCGCGCGGTGTCCGGCCCGGATCAGCTCGATCCTTGCCGCGATCTGGGCTTGCGAGTTCAGCGAGACCGGCGGCATGCCGTCGTGGTGGATCGTGATGTGGCGAACCGGGGTCATGCGGTTCATGAGCGCCGGCACCGGCGTGCCCCGCGCCCACGCGTCGCGAGAGACCAGTCCCGGGATCGCCCCCGAGTCGGGCGAGACGACCGTCTCGACCGGGGCCGGAGTCCGCCGCCCGGGAACCTTCGCGAGATCCTCCGGCCAGAGCGGCTCGGGTCGCGAGGCTCGAGTCGCGGCCGAGGTGCCGCAACCTCCGAGACCGGCGACCGCGGCGGCGAGGAGGATCGTCCGCACGCAGCGACGTCGGCTCTGCGGTCGCGCCGCGGACTCGGCCGCCTCGGCGGAGGAACGAAGAGGAAGGTCGTGTCGGGGGTCGGGCAGCATGTTCAGGCGAAGTTCGCGGCGCACGCCGCCGTCGCTAGGAAAGGTATCGGCGGACCGGTTCGACGGGGTCCACACGGAGACCATCCGACTTCGCGGCGCGGAGGGATCGTTTCGAGCGGCTGGTGAAGACGCCGCTCGAGCCCCGCAGGTTCGACCCCACGCGGGACTCCCGACGACACCGTCCGGAACACGTCCGATCGAGGTCGACGCCCGTCCTCGCGGGTAGACTTCCCGTTCGCCCGAATGCGGGATTTCCGAGGAAGTTCCCGGACCCGATCGGACGCTCGAGTCACCCCCGAAGAGACGCATGACCGACTCCGCCAAGCCCGACGCGCCCGCCGGCGGCGACGCCTACACCTCCGACTCGATCCAGGTCCTCGAGGGCCTCGAGGCGATCCGAAAGCGGCCGGGCATGTACGTGGGCGGGACCGGGCTCAATGCGTTGCACCACCTCGTCTACGAGTGCGTGGACAACTCGATCGACGAGGTGATGGCGGGATTCGCCACGCAGGTCATGGTGCGGATCGGGGTGGACGGGTCCTGCACGGTGATCGACGACGGCCGCGGCATGCCGGTCGATCCGATGAAGCACGAGAACCCGCAGATCAACGGCCGCCCGGCGGTCGAGGTGATCCTCACGGCGCTCCACGCCGGCGGCAAGTTCGGCGACAACGCCTACAAGGTGTCCGGCGGCCTGCACGGCGTCGGCATCAAGTGCGTCAACGCGCTCTCGGAGTGGACGGTCGTCGAGGTCAGCAAGGCGGGCCGGCTCCATCGCATCGGCTTCTCGCGCGGCGAGGTCACCGAACCGCTGCACGAGATCGGCGCGGCCCCCGACCCGGGCAAGTCCGGAACCAAGATCTCCTTCCTGCCGGACCCGGAGATCTTCCCCGACCCGGTCTTCCGCTTCGAGACGCTCGAGCATCGCCTCCGCGAGCTCGCGTACCTCAATCCCGGCGTGACGATCCGCTTCATCGACGAGCGGGTCGACTCGGAAGGCCGCCAGCGCGAGGAGACCTTCCACGATCCCGACGGCGTCGCGGCGTACGTCGCGCACCTGACCTCGGTGAAGCACGTCGTCTCGCCATGCATCCACTACCGCAGCAGCGACGAGGAGACCGGGCTCTCCGCGGAGATCGCCTTCCAGTACACCGACGCGACCAGCGAGAACCTGCTCGCCTACGGCAACAACATCTTCAACCCCGACGGCGGCACGCACCTGCAGGGCTTCAAGGCCGCGCTCACCCGCGTGATCGGAAACTACGCCCGCAAGAACAACCTCGTGAAGGACCTCGCGCTCTCGGGCGAGGACCTCCGCGAAGGCATGACCGCGGTGATCGCGGTGCGGCTGCCCAATCCGCAGTTCAACAACCAGACCAAGGAGAAGCTGCTCAATCCCGAGGTCGAGACCTTCATCGCCTCGGGCGTGGCGGAGCATCTCGGCCGCTGGCTCGAGGAGCATCCGACCGACGCCAAGCGCATCTGCCAGAAGGCCGTGCTCGCCGCGGAGGCCCGCGAGGCGGCCCGCAAGGCCCGCGAGCTCATCCGCCGCAAGGGCGAGATGGACGGCGGCGGCATGCCGC
>CAZTMB010000034.1:0-3669 GCA_964614695.1 uncultured Isosphaeraceae bacterium
TGGTGACTCGGAAGGCACGCCTCACAGGTGCACCCGCGCTGCCATACTGCCCTGATGCCGAGCGCTGTCGCAACCTCCGCGAGCATCCTGCTGACCGCGTCTTCGGCCTTGGCACTCGCATCGCCGCCGCACGCCGCGACCGGCCGCGAGTTCATGGTCGCCGCAGCGCATCCGCTCGCCTCGCAGGCCGGCGCCGAGATCCTCGCCAAGGGCGGCAACGTGGTCGACGCCGCGGTCGCGACGAGCTTCGCCCTCTCGGTGGTCAGGCCGCAGGCGAGCGGCATCGGCGGCGGCGGCTTCATGGTGATCCACCTCGTCGATCGCGGCTCGTTCGCCCTCGACTTCCGCGAGGTGGCGCCGGCCTCCGCCGAGGCGTCCGACTATCTCGATGCGGAAGGCGAGGTCGTTCCCATGCGATCGACGACCGGAGCCTGGTCGATCGCGGTGCCTGGCCACGTCCGCGGCATGCAGGCGGCGCTCGAGCGCTTCGGCACGAAGACGCTCGCCGAGGTGCTCGAACCGGCGATCCGTCTTGCTCGCGATGGCTTCGAAATCGATGCGATCCTCTCGAACGCGATCGCCGAGGCGGTCGCGCGGATCGATCGGTTTGTCGCGAATCATCCCGATCAGGCGGCGATCTTCGAACCGTTTCGCGCGTCGTATCTGCCCGACGGCCGCGTGCCTGCCCCTGGCGAGGTGCTCAAGCAGCCTGCTCAGGCGGCGACCCTCGAGACGCTTGCCCGCGAGGGTGCCGAGTCCTTCTACACCGGCTCGATCGCGACGCGAATCCTCGAGGCGATGGCGGCAGGGGGCGGACCGATGACCGCCGAGGATCTCGCGGGCTATCGCCCGATCTGGCGCGAGCCGATCACGGCGACGCTCGGAGGAAGGTTCGCGGGGGAGTCGGCCCGCGAAGTCCTCTCGATGCCGCCGCCTTCCTCGGGAGGCGCGTGCCTTCTGCAGGCGCTGCTCGCCCTCGACGGCCTGCCGAAGGTCGCCGATCCCGAGGCGTCGCGTCGATTCATCGAGGCGTTGCGGCACGCCTTCGCCGATCGGGCGGCGCTGCTCGGCGATCCCGACGCGACGCCCGAAGTGCTCTTCGATGTGAAGCGCATGCTCGATCCGTCGCATCTCGAGCGCGTCCGCGCCGCGATCCTGCTGCCGCCTCGCGCGAAGCCCGATCGATGCGGCCTTGCGGGACTGTCACCGGTCGAGGAGCGCAGCGCGCCCTCGCGCGATCTTCCCGAGGATGGCGGGACGAGCCACTTCTGCGTGATCGATGCCGCCGGCAACGCGGTCGCCGGAACCGACACGGTGAACCTCGGATTCGGCTCGCTCGTCGTGCCGCCGAACGCGGGCTTCGTCCTCAACGACCAGATGGACGACTTCGCGATCCGCACCGACGTCGCGAACGAGTTCGGGCTCTTCATGTCCGAACGCAACCTGCTTGCGGGCGGACGTCGCCCCCTGAGCAGCATGAGCCCGACGATCGTCGTCGAAGATGGGCGCGCGGTGTTCGTCGCCGGTGCCGCAGGCGGTCCTCGAATCATCAGCGCGACGCTCGCGGTGCTGCTCGCGATGCTCGAGGGAGAGACCGCGGCGGAGGCGGTCGCGGCGCCGAGACTTCATCACCAGTGGATGCCTGATCGGCTGCTCGTCGAGACCGGGGTGTATCCGTCGCTGCGGGAGCTGCTCACGCTTGCCGGCCACACCGTGCGCGAGGAGCCCGAGGGACTCGCGATCGCCCAAGCGGCGCGGCGAACCTCCGATGGCGTCGAGGGCGCGAGCGATCCGCGCGGTGCGGGCGTGCCGGCGGGGCGGTGAGAGAGTCGGAGTGGAATTCTCCGGAGATTCCGCCCTTCAATCGATCCGTCGGGAAGACGTCGATCAAGATCGGTCGCTGGAGGAACCACGATGTCGCATCGCATGATCCGAGTCGATTCGAATGTCTATGAGCGGCTTCGAGCCTTGCGAGCCCGACCGGGAGAGCCGATCTCGGAGGTGGTGTCGCGGCTTGCACGAGTCGGCGAGCCGCCTCGATCCCGCGAAGGGATCTTCGAGGCGCTTCTGGTCGATGGCGAGTCGCGATGGTCGCCGTCCGAGCAGGAACTCGATCGCCTCGACGCCCTGCAGGCTGCACCGAGGGTGCGGGGCTCTCGATCGCGACCTGACGACGAGACCTTGGGGTGATTCTCGACACGACCTTTCTCATCGATCTTGAACGCGAGGTCCGGAGGCGCTCGCCGGGTCCCGCGGCGGCAGTGCTTGAGGCAGGCGGCGCGCAGGCGCGATTTGCCGTCTGTGAAATCGCCGCCGGCGAACTGGCCGAGGGCTATCCCGATTCCGAGCGCCGCGCCTTTGATCGCTTCACGAGGTTCTTCGAGCGGTTGGCGGTCGACCGGGAGATCGCCTGGTGTTGGAGTCGCCTCAGCCGTTGGGCGAGAGATCGTGGCCGACCGGTCGGCGACAACGACCTCTGGATCGCCGCGTGCGCGGTGCATCACGCAAGGCGGCTGGTGACGAGGAACGCAGGGCACTTCGATCAGGTGCCCGGACTCGTTGTGGTCGGCTACTGACCCCGACCACGAACCAGAGCCGCGGATTGAATTGCTTCGGGCAAGTGTCCGAGACAGCCGATCAAGAGGGTCCATGGGTGTCATCCTTCCGGTCGCGATGGTCGTGCTCGTCTTCGCGTCGGTCGCACTGGCGCGACGGCCTTCGCGGCCTCCGCTCGTGCTCGTCGTCGCCGTGCAGGTGCTGACGCTCGTGGTGGGCTTCGGCTTCGGCTTCAGCCTTGCGGGCGTCGAGTCCTCCTATCTCCGGGGCGGAGTCGAGGGCATGGTCAAGGAGACCGCCGCGGTGCTGGCATCGCCCGATGGCATGGGCTGCGAGCGGACCCGGCAGGCCTACGCCGACGGGGTTGTCGCGATCGAGGAGGGCCTCGAGGGCATCGGCCTGCAGGCACGGGTCCGGCGCTCGCTCGAGCAGGGAGCCGCAGACGCCGCGCGATCGCTCGACTCCGAGGCCGGCGTCGCACGCGAGTGACTTTCGGGCGACCGGCTTCGCCGTCGATGCGGATCGAGCCGATAACCGGATCGGTCCCATGAGCGATCCATCGCCGTCAGAGTCCGCGCCTCCGGGCGATCGCGCCGCCGCGCGCGATCCGCTGTCGACCGACGGCCTCGACCACGACCTTCACGGGAAGTCCGTGCGCGGCGGGGCGATCGTGATGCTCGGGCAGATCGGCAGCGTGCTTCTCGGGATCGTGTCGGCGGCGGTGCTCGCGCGGCTTCTTGATCCCGAGGACTTCGGGCTCGTCGCGATGGCCTCGGCGTTCGTGGCGCTGCTCGGCGAGTTTGCCGACCTCGGGCTCTCGCAGGCGACGATCCAGAGGCGCGAAGTGAACACGTCGCAGGTGAGCGCCCTCTTCTGGGTGAACACCGGCCTCGGGGCGATCGCGATGCTGATCGGGCTTGGCGTTGCGTGGCCGATCGGGCTCTTCTACGGAGACGAGCGGCTCGCCGGCATCGCCGCGGCGCTCTCGATCGGGTTCCTGCTCTCGGGGATCGCCGCGCAGCCGCTCGCGGTGCTGCGGCGGCGCATGCGATTCACCGCGGAGACGATCGTCACCCTCGCGTCGATCGCGATCGGGCTTGGCGCGGCGATCGC
>CAZTMB010000034.1:3769-19417 GCA_964614695.1 uncultured Isosphaeraceae bacterium
GATCTGGTGCTGCTGGTCCTTGGCCCCGAGTGGTCGGGCAGCGTGCCGATCTTCGAAGCGCTCGCGCCGGCGGCGCTGCTTGGGGCGCTCGGTGTGATCACGAGCTGGATCTACGTGCCGCTTGGCCGGACCGATCGGCAGTTCCGGTGGATTCTGTTCCAGACCGTGGTTCTGATCACCGCGATGGCGATCGGCGTTCGATGGGGAGCGGTCGGCCTTGCCGTCGCCTACAGCGGCACGCTGCTCCTCCTGCGTCCGTTCGCGATCGCCTGGTGCCTGAAGGGAACCTTCGTGCGATGGTCCGACATCGGTTCGGCGACCTGGCGCGGGATCGTGTCGGTCGGCGTCGCCTCGACGGCGTGCGCGGCGACGCTGCCGTCGATCGCGGCACTTGCGAACGCGCCGCTGCGACTTGCGGCAAGCCTCGCCGTGTTCGGGGCCGTGTACGTCGCGATCTGGGTTCTCCTTCCCGGCGGCATGGCCCGGGCGCGGGCGATGATCGAGATGGTGCGACACCTCCGTCCCGGCGCGTCGGCCTCCGGAGGTGCCGCATGAACGATCGCCTTCCGGTCCTCGTTCATCTCGGTCTTCACCGGACCGGGACGACGTGGCTTCAGCAGGGGCTCTTCGCGCCGACGGGTCCGTGCTTTCACCCAGCGCTCTCGCTCGAACAGGCGATCGATCTGTTGGTGCGACCGCATCCGCTTGCATGGGATCCGGTGCCGGCTCGCGAGGCGGTTGCGGCAGGAATCGCCGAGGCCCTTCGCCGCCATCGTGTGCCGGTCGTCAGTTGCGAGGAGCTCTCGGGCAATCCGCACGCCGGCAATCGAACCGCCCCGACGATCCTCGAGCGGATCGGCGAAGTGATTCCCGACGCGCGGATCCTGCTGGTCGTGAGGCGGCAGCCGGATCTGGTGCTCTCGAACCATCGCCAGTACGTCGCTCGCGGCGGCACTCGATCGCTCGCGAGGTACCTCTCGCCGGATCCCGCCTGGTTCCGAGTTCCGCGCTTCGACGCGGTGCCCTTCGAGTTCGATCGGCTCGCGACGCGCTGCATCGAGCGATTCGGCCAGGACCGCGTGCTGGTCCGGTGCCACGAACAGCTGGTCGAGGATCCCATCGAGTTCCTGCGGCGGATCGCCGACTTCGCCGGCGCTGCGCTCGACGAGAACGATCTGCGGCGGCTTCCGCGGGAGCGAGTCAACGCCTCCCCGAGCGGATGGCGCGTCGCGATCCAGCGCCGAACCAACCGCTGGTTCCTCCGCGACGACGTCAACCCCGACGCGCCGTTCCGATCCTGGCGACTTCGCAATCTCCTCGCGTGGTCGGACCGCGTGCTGCTGCGGCGCGTCGCGGGATCGCTCGACCAACGCGATCGACGCCGAGTCGAGGCGTGGTGCCGGGGGCGTTTCGCCGCGAGCAACGCCCGGCTGGCGGCGCTCGCGGGCCTCGACCTTGCGAGATATGGCTACGAATTGCCGAGCGACGCGACGGGCAGCCTCGACCCGCGCGATGCGGGCTCCGGCGCTCGCGGCACGGCGTGACGCGGCGCCGCGCGAAGGAGGTGGCGGATCCACAGGCTCGCCGCGCGGACCTTCGCTGCGGATCGGCCGGGCATCGGCCAGAGATTGCGTCCGATCGCCAAGGAGAGTCCGACCACGTGCAGGGCCTGCTGCGCGATCATGCCGGTGGTCCCGAGGGTCTTGCGGGCCAGTTGCCGGTGGGCCCGGACGAGCAGCGTCGGATCGTGGCCATGAAAGGCGTCGGCATCTCGCCGATGCGAGGTGCTTGCGCTGCGGACGTGCGTGACGACCGCCTCGGGCACGTATCGCCCGCGCCATCCTTCGGCGGCAAGCCGCGCGCACCATTCGATCTCCTCGGCGTAGAGAAAGAACGACTCGTCGAAGCCGCCGCACCGCTCGAAGGCCTCGCGACGCACCATCAGCGCGGCGCCGAGCAGCCAGTCCGCGTCGATCGCGGTATCGGCGCCGTGGGCGTGATGCAGGCTCATGCAGTGCCGCGATCGCGGTCGGCGGCGATCGAGGCCGAGCATCGACCAGCTGTAGAACGGGCTGAGCAGCGTGTGGAAGCGGTAGGCCGACCACTGGTGCGAGCCGTCCGCGTTGAGGAGCTTCGGCCCGGCATAGCCGATCGAAGGGTCTCGCCGCATCGCGTCGACGAGCGTGCGGATCGAGCCGGCATGCACGCTCGCATCGGGGTTCAGGCAGAAGAGAAAGCGGCCCCGGCATTGCGCGAGGGCGAGGTTGTTCGCCCTCGCGAAGCCGACGTTGCCGTGGCCCTCCATCAGGTTCACGAGCGGGAACTCGCGCGCAACCATCGCGGCCGATCCGTCGTGCGAGTCGTTGTCCACGACGAAGGTCTCGAATCGAAGCCCTTCGCACCCATGCGGGATGGAGGCGAGGCACGCACGGAGGAGGTCGCGGGTGTTGAAGCTGACCACCACGATCGAGACGTCCGGGGCCTCGGGTCCCGCCTGCTCGGACGACGCGATCACGGCTTCGCTCGCTCCGCGCCGCCTTCCTCGGCTTCCATGACCGCGAGGCGCCGCACGACGAGGGTCAGCTCGCGACGCACCCGGCGTAGGCGGATGTAGACGAGCAGGAACCCCCAGAAGACCGCCAGGGCGAGAAGGTAGAGGACCAGATCCGCGCCGCGATTGATGCCGACGGCGTTGGCGATCTTCGTCACGCGATCGGGATCGATCGAGGCGAGCAGCGCGACGAGCAGCACCACGATCCACGCGGCCCCGGCGAGGCGGCCGATCTTGCCCTTGGCGATCGCGAGGACCGCCACCCCGGCCAGGGCCGAGATCGCGACGACGAGGATCCATTGGAAGGGCGACATGGTCGGCTCATCGATCCAGAGGGCGTCTGATCATCCAAAGAGCCGGCCGACGAGATAGTGGAAGAGGACCCGGAAGCCGCCGCTCCAGCGCTGGCCCTTGGCGAGCGAGTACTCGCTGTAGCGGATCCGGACCGGAACCTCCTCGACTCGAAGGCCGCTCGCGGCGATGAGATCGACGAGCTCGCTCGCGTGCGCCATGCGGTCGGCGGTGATCTCGATCCGCTCGGCCGCTTCGCGCGAAAAGACCCGCAGGCCATTGTGGACATCCGACAGTTCGACGCCGCTCGCGACGCGGTGGAAGAGGATCGCGCCGCGCAGCAGCAGCCGACGTCCCGCCGGCACGTTCGAGGCGCCGTCGGCGAAGCGGTTGCCGATCGCGATGTCGCACGCCCCCGAGGCGATCCGCTCGACCATGCGCTGCAGGTCGCGCACGTCGTGCTGGCCGTCGGCATCGAAGTGGGCGATGCGTTCGGCGCCGCGGGCGAGCGCGAAGGCGGTTCCGGTCTGGATCGCCGCGCCCTGTCCCCGGTTCACCAGGTGGCGGAGCATCCAGGTCGCCTCGGGACGTGCCGCCTCGTAGGAGCCGTCGCTCGAACCGTCGTCGACGACGACGACGTTCGCGAATCGCCGGCGAAGTTCCCGCAGCACACCGCCGATCACCGAAGCCTCGTTGTAGAGCGGCACCACGACCCACGTGCCCGAGTCCCGTAACCCGGAGGTCGTCGTCGTCGCGTCTTGAACCGTCTCCGGGGGCATGTTTGGACGATAGCCCCGATTTCCAGAGAGACTTCCGGCGATTCTCCCCACGATGCATTCCGCCGCCTCGACGCCCGATCGACTGGAACGCGAAGGTCGCATAACCATGCGATCGCGGGTCGATCGCGACGCGTCGCCGCTGCGCGGGCGCGTGTGGCTCATGGCGCTGGTGCTGCTCTTCGCGAACCTTGCGACGTGGCATGCCTCGCTCGAGGCGGGCTTCGTGTTCGACGACCACGTGCGGATCGTCGAAGAGGAACGCCGCCTGGCGAACCCGTGGCCGCTCTCCCACAGCCTGCGGTTCGAACAGCGACCGCTCACCTACCTCTCGCTCGCCGCCAACTACGCCGCAGGCGGACTCGAGCCGCGCGGGTACCGGCTGGTGAATCTCTTCATCCATCTCTTCGCGGCGATGGCGCTCTTCGCCGCGGTCCGAGAAGGTGCAAGGCGATGGTGGTCTGCCTGCGACCGTCGATGCGACTGGATCGGCTTCGCGGCGGCGCTCGTGTGGTCGCTGCATCCGCTGCAGGCCGCGGCGATGGGGCAGGTCGTGCAGCGAGCGGAGATGCTCGCGAGCCTCGGAACGATCGTCGCGGCGTGGAGCCTGCTGCGTTCGATGCGGGAGGGTGCGTCGATCGCGTGGCGGATCGCGGTGCCTCTCGCGGTCGCCGCGGCGATCCTCTCGAAGCCGACGGCGGTGATCGTGCCGGTGCTGCTGCTCGTCGTCGATCGATGCCTCTCGCGCGAGAGCGTCAAGACGATGCTTGCCCGCCGCGGCTGGGTGCATGCGGCGAACTTCGCGTGTCTCGCGATCCTCCCCGCAGTCGGCGCGATCGCGCCGCTCTTCTCTGCTGGCGACGGTCCCAAGGGCGCGGGCCTCGGTGTCGCAGGGATGACGCCCTTCGAGTACGCGACGCTCCAGGTCCGAGCGATCGGGCTCTACCTTGAACTTTCTTTGTGGCCCGCGCGGCTCTCGATCGATCACGGCCGCGAGGCGCTGGCGTCGAGCCATCTGGCGATCGTCGGGACGACCGCGATCCTGCTGGCCGCGGCGACTTCGATCGCAGGATTCCTGAAGGGCCGGTGGTGGGGTGTTCCCGGCGCGGTCTTCCTGCTGGCTCTCGCGCCCACTTCGAGCATCGTGCCGCTCGCCGACGTCGTCGCCGAGCATCGCATGCATCTCGCGTTGGCGGCGATGGCGATCGTCTTGGCCGCGGCCGGCGCCGCGATCGTCATGGCGGCGAAGAGGTCCTCCGATGCCGCAGGCACGCTCGCGGCCGCAGCGTGCGTGGCGGCTCTCGCCGGCGCCGCGATCGCCGAAGGCGTGCGGACGCACCGCCGCATGCTCGACCATGTCGAGCCGGCGCGGCTCTGGAGCGAAGTGCTCCAACGGCGGCCCGACGACCTGCGGGCGCTGCTCAACCGCGCGCATGCGAACATCGAGGCGGAAGACCTTGACGCCGCCGCGAGCGACCTCGCGCGGCTTGAATCGATCGCACCGACTGATCCGCGAGTCCTCGTCAACCTCGCGATCGTCGATCTCGAGGGCGGCGATGCCGCTTCGGCGCTCGTGCGGCTTGATCGAGCGGTGGCAGCGATGCCGAAGTCCGCTGCAGCCCACATGGCTCGTGGCGATGCGCTTCGCATGCTCGGCCGACCGCGCGAGGCGGCGTTTGCCTACGCCGCGGCCGAAGACCTCCGACCGAGCGATCCGCTCATTCCGCTCGCGCGGGGCAATGCGCTCGCCGAGCTCGAGGCCGTCGAGGACGCGCTGGCGTGCTTCATGCGGGCGGCGGAACTCGCCGAGCAGGCCGATCGCGCGGACCTTGCCGCGAGCGGGTGCTACAACGCGGGCAACATGCACTTCATCGCGGAGCGGTACGCCGAGGCGGCGGATCTCTACCGCCGCGCGCTGCGATTGAACCCCGATCACCCGGAGGCCGCCGCGTGGCTCGGCGAGGCGCAGGCGCTGCTCGAAGCGAGCACGGCGGAGCCTGTGCCATGAGTGGGAAGCGCGACGTGACGCTCGTCGTGCCCGCCCGCAACGCGGCAAGGACGATCGCTCGCTGCCTTGACGCGGCACTCGCGGTGCGCGATCGCACCGGTTCGCGGCTCGCGCGGATTCTCCTGGTCGACGATGGATCGACCGATGGCACGCAGGAGACCGCGAGGGCGCGGGGCGTGGAGATCCTCGAGAGCGGTGGCCGCGGCGCGGGCGCCGCGCGAAACGCCGGATGGCGTCAGGCGACGACGCCGCTGGTGTGGTTCGTCGACAGCGACTGCGTCTGCGAGCCGGAGTCGCTCGAACGGCTCCTGCCGCACCTCGATGATCCGCAGGTCGCCGGCGTCTCGGGCACCTATTCGATCGCGAAGGACGCGTCACTTCTCGAGCGCCTGATCCACGAGGAGATCATGGTCCGCCACGCGCGGATGCCGGAGGAAACCGACTTTCTCGCGACGTACGACGTCGTCTACCGCCGCGAGGTGCTGGCGGCGCTTCAAGGCTTCGACGAGCGGTACCTCAAGGGTCAGGACGCGGAGTTCGCGTTTCGCGTCCTCGAGGCGGGCCATCGACTGCGCTTCGAGCGCGGTTCACGGGTCATGCACTTCCATGCCGATCGCCTGTCGCGCTATCTCAGGGTGCAGCGGCAGCAGGGCTACTGGCGGGTGGCGCTGCATCTGGAGCATGCCGGTCGCGGGAACAACCGCTACAGCAGCACGCTCGACCATCTGCAGCCCTTCGTCGCAGCGGCGCTCGTGCCGGCGGTGCTTGCCGCGATCGCGGCGATGATCTGGCTCGACGGCGGCGCCTGGATCGAATCGCGTCACTCGAGCATCGAGTGGCCGCTCGCAGCCTGGCTGCTGGTGGCCGCACTGGTCGCGGTGCTTCTACTCATGCAGCTGCCGATGGCGACGGCGATGATGCGTCGCGCGGGCGTCGCGATGGCCTGGTTCATCCCGCTCGGTGCGATCCGCGCGTGCTGGCGGGCGATGGGCCTCGTGCAGGGCGTCGTCGATCGCACGCTCGGGCGGGGCGCAATCGCGGCCAAGGCCCTCGCGGGGCGTGAGTCGAGGGGGGCCCGCTGATGGAGGTTCCCTTCGCGAGTTCCGACCTGGCCACGCTCCTTCCGACGGCGTTCTGGCTGCTGCTGCTGTTGCCGGGCGTCGCCTTGGCGAGGCGGCTCGCGCCGCGCGATCTCGAGAGTCCGCCGATCGCCGGGGTCGCGGTCGCCTACGTCGTCTTCTTCGCGTGCCTGGCGCCCGTCGTCGTCGTGGGTTATCTCCTGCATGCGCCGATCTGGATGCTCTCGGCGCTGCTTGCCGGACTCATCCTGTGGGGCGGATGGGACTGCCTGCGTGGCGGTCGATGGAAGTCGCTCGGCAAGGTGCTGCTCTCCGCCGCGTGCCTCGAGATGCTCGTCGTCGCCGGCGACATGGTGCTCTCGCAGCGCGTCGGATCGATGCTCGGGGCCGATGCCCGCATCCACCTGACTCGCGTGCGGTTTCTCTTCGAGCACGGGCTCACCAACTTCGATCCGTTCGTCGCCGCGCAGTACCCCTATCCGGCGTACCACACGAACCTCTGGCATGCGCTTCTGGCTGGCGGATCGAAGCTCTGCGGAATCGATCCGCTCTCGATGTGGTTCGGATCGCTCGCGGCGAGCAAGCTGATGATCGCCTCGGGCATGGCCTACCTCGCGTGGGCGGTGCTCGGCGGGCGATGGGCGGCTTGGGTCGCGGCGGTCATGGCGATCGTCGTGCGCGGCCCGACGATCTATGCGCTCTATCCCAACCAGCTCGCGCCGTGGTTCCTGCTGCCGGTGCTCGCGGGCGTGCTGGTTCGGGCGGTGGCGCCGGGCCGCGAGGTCGATGCGGACGGTCTGCCGCGCGAGCCCGATCGGGCGTGGGTCTCGGCGACGCGGGTCGCGGCGACGACGCTCGTCGTGGGCATGTTCCATCCGCTCTACGCGGCGTTTGCGATCGTCGCCTTCGCGCCGACGCTGGGTGCGGCCGCGATCGTCGCGTGGGTGCGATCACGCAAGGCGGAGGCTCGCTCGCCGTGGCCGGCGTCGTGGGCGGTGATCGCGCTGCTCGTCGCGGCGATCCCGATGCCCTTGATCGCGCAGCGCTGGACCGCGCCCTGGATCGAGGTCTGGTCGAAGGAGCGGCAAGGCCAGATCCGCGCGGCGCAGCGAGCCGGCGATCCGCTCTCGGGCCGAATTCCCGCCCCCGGCGAGGACTGGATGCACGAGGTGCCGGATCGAGACCGCGAGGGTGACCTCGACGAGACGCTTGCGGACGAATCGCTTCCGGGCGGCGCGTTCGAGGACGTGCCCGACGAGGCCGGCACCGAGGTGCCGATCGAGGAGGACGAGGAGGATCGCGCGGGCGCGGGCGGCGCCGACACCGCGTCGCCGGACGAAGCAACGTCGCGATCGACCTCGAAGGATGGCTCCGGAAGCAAGGCGAAGGGACTGCCCGTCAAGAAGGCGCCGGGCTTCACGATCATCGACGGCACCTCGATCCATCGCACGCCGGGCCGCGGCTTCACCGGCGGCTGGTGGCGGGTGTGGACGATGCTCGCGGCGGTCGCGGCGGTCATGGTGCTGCGTCGACGCGTGGCTCCGCTGGTGCTGCTTGGATTCATCGCGACGGTGCTCGCGGTGATGCTCGTGCCGCCTCTCTGCACCAAGGCGATCAAGGTGCTCGGATCGCTCTGGATGCTCGAGCGCTTCGAGACGCTCGCCGACGTGTTGTGGATCCCGCTTTCGGTTCCGGCGGCGGCGGCGGTGCTCGAGCCGCTGGTGCGCTGGCGATGGATCCAGTCGCCGCTGTCGCTCTTGGCGATCCCGGTCGCGCTCTTGCACGGCCACTTCGCGAAGCCCTACGACTGGCCGACCTATCTCGAGCGGGCCGAGGCGTCCGCGGATCAGCGGTTCGGCCGCGAGTTCAGGCACCTGGCGAGGCTGCAGGTCGCCCTGCGGCGAGCGATTCCCGCAGGCTCGACCGTGCTCGTCGACACGAGCCTTGCCGATCGGCTCACCATGCTGCACGACCTCCGGGTGGTCGCGAGCCAGCGATCGAGCACCGGCGTGCCGTTCATGCGGAAGCGCACGGTCGAGGTGCGGCTCATGCTCGACGGCAAGACCCGGGAAGGCCTGCGGGAGGAGCTCATCACGAGCCACGGCATCTCGCATCTCATCGAACGCGGCGCGCCGCGCGGCTGGGTCGAACTGTGGTCCCGCGACCGAGCTCGCTGGGGCGGCTACCTCTTCGTCGAGCTTGCCGAGGAGCCCGATTGGAACCGCATCGCCTGGAAGCGCCTTCGCGATGCGGAGCGGCTCATGCGGCGCGGGCGCCATGAGACCGCGCGGCCCATGCTCGAGGCGGCGGTTGCCGAGATCTCCGACGACGAGTCCGGCGCCGATCTCGCCTGGTTCAGGCTCGGAAACGCCCGCCTGTGGACGGGCGATCCCGAGGCCGCGATCGACGCGTACGACCGCGCGATCGCGATCCGGGCCGGCGATCCTCGCTACGAGCTGATGCTCGGCAATGCGCTCGTCGACGCCGGCGCGGTCGAGGCGTCGATCGAGCACTTCGAGATCGCGGCGGAGCTTGCCCTCGCGGAGGAGGACGTCGATCTCGCAGCCAGCGCGTGGTTCAACCTCGGCAACACCTACTTCAGGCTCGAGCGATGGAGCGAGGCGCTCGCGGCCTACGACGAGTCGCTGCTGCTGCGGCCGATGCACCCCCAAGCGAGGTTCTGGAGACGTGAAGCCGAGGTGGAGTCGGCTCGCGAGAACGAGGCGGCCGCCGCGGACCTTGAGAGTGCCGCAGAGCCGTCGCTCGAGTGACTGCGCCGCCAAGCCTCACGAGTCCCGCAGCGATCACGACACCTACGGCGAGCGCTTGCGGACCGGCTCATCGATCGGGCACGGCGGGACGTCCGGCCCGCGACGGCGAGAAGACGCCTTCAAGCAATCCGACGCCGTAGGCCGACCACATCCTCCCGCGAACCCGCATCGCCTTGCCGCCGAAGGCTCCAGCGGCGGAGGTCGCGAGGCCGACGGGAATCCACACGAGGCCCTTGGCGGAGCAGACCACGGCCGCGCGCATCGCGCCGTCGAGATCGCGCTCGATGATCGGCACGCAGCGGCCGACCGTGCGCAGCCGCTCGACGAGCCAGCGCTCGTTCGCGCGACGCGGCGGGATTCGTTCGAGGACCGGCGCCTCGTCGGCCCAGACGATGCTCGCGCCGCTTCGGGCGAGTCGCTGGAAGAAGTGCCGGTCCTCGCCGAGCCTCAGGAACGAGTCGTCGAACCATCGGTCGAGCCGCGCCGGCAGCGCGGCGTCGAAGAGGATGTTGTTCGTGAACGCCCAGCGGCGCCGCGTGCCGGTCGGCAGCCGCGTGCGGGCGAAGAAGCCGCCTTGCTCGATCCACGCCGCCGGCGGCGACTCGAAGATCGGTTCGACCGGACCGGTGACGATCTCGGCGGAATGCTCGCGCTTCACGCGAAGCAGTTCCTCAAGCCAGCCTTCGGGGGCCTCCTCGTCGTCGTCGATGAAGCCGACGAGACCGCGTGCTCCCGCGAACTCGATCGCCGCGGCGAGCCCGCGATTGCGCGGCGGCGCGATGCCGCGCTTCGGTTCGTCGAGGACTTCGATCGAGAGGCCGGTGCGCTGCGAGACCTCTGCCGCGACCCGCCGCGGCACGGGATCGGCGGGGTCGTTGTTGACGACGACCGCGACGAGATCGGGCTTCGAGCCCAAGACGCGCTGTCTCGCGAGGCTCTCGAGGGTCTGCGCGAGCCCGTCGGCGCGGTGAAGCGTCGAGATCGAAAGCGCGATCGGCATCGTCGCGTCATCGACCATGGTGCGTCCGGTACTCCTCGTGCCTGAAGAAGCCGAGCGTGCCCGCGACGAGACCGCGGGCCTTCGCGAAGTCCTGCATGCACGCGACGGCGGCGCCGGCGAAGCCGCGGCGCGGAAGGCCGGCGACGAATCGGAACGGTCCTCGAAGCAGGTAGCGGAAGGCGAGCCAGAAGAGACCTGCCGTGCTTCGCTCGCCGAGATCGCGGGCGATCCACGCGTCGGTGGCGCCGATGCGGTAGGCCCGCTGCCGAGCCCAGGCGACGGTGAGACGGCTCGCCGGCGTCCATTCGCGGCAGATCGCTTCGCGGCACCAGACGATGCGGCATCCGGCCTTCGCGAGCCGCGAGAAGAGATGCGTGTCGCTGCCGCCGGTCATCGCGAGGCGCTCGTCGAACCGCAGTCCGGTTCGGCGCAACGCGTCGGTTCGAACGAGCACGTTGTGGGTGAACGCGGTCGGACGCGCGGTGCCGGTCGGGAAGTCGAGGCAGTCGAAGGCGCCGCTGCGAACCGCCCATCGCGGCGGCTCGCCATCCTCGAAGGCCGGCAGCGCCGGTCCGGTCGCGGCGTCGGCGCCGCAGGCTTCGAGCGTCGTGGCGAGTTCGCGAAGCCATCCCGGCTCGGCGGTCTCGTCGTCGTCGATGAAGGCGATCGCGTCGAAGCCGCCCGGCGACTCCTCGGCGAGGGCGATCTCGATGACGCGGTTGCGGGCAAAGGGGATCCCGAGCCTCGGCTCGAAGACGTGTCGAAGCGGAAGACGACACGGCGGCGGCGCTCCGGTGCCCGGCGAGTCGTCGTTCTCGACAAGAAGCACTTCGACGTCGATCCTCGCTGCGAGGTCGGGGCTCGCAGGGTTCCCGGACCGTGCGGCTGGCGAGAGGTCGAGCCGGCCGAGCGATTCAAGGAGCCTTCGAAGCCCTTGCGGACGTCGTCGGGTGATCACGCCGATTGCGATCCGCATGCGAATTCCGTTGCCGGAAAGGAACTTGGGTCGAGTGTACCGTCGAGTGCGAGCCTGACAGGATCGACCATGGAGCCCGCTTCGAGAGTCCGAATGCAAGGAACCGGCGACGAGTCGTCGCCGTCGTCCGCGGCGCGTGGGGTCGAGACTCCTCGGGTCTCGATCGTGCTTCCGACCTGCGATCGCCGCGATCAGACCAGCGCGTGCGTCTCGAGCCTGCTCGAACAGGATTTCGACGACTTCGAGATCGTGCTCGTCGACGACGGATCCGCCGACGGCACGGCCGAAGCGGTCGAGGCGTTGGCCTCGACGCGGCCGGATCGAACGGTGCGGGTCCTCCGCAACGAGCGGAACCTCGGCGCGAACGCGAGCCGCAATCGCGGCGTCGAGGCCGCCCGCGGAAGCCTCGTCGCGTTCCTCGATTCGGACTGCGTCGCCGATCCGCAGTGGCTCTCGCGGCTCGTCGGCGTCTTCGACGATCGCTCGGTCGGGGCGGCGTCGGGTCTCGTCGAGGACGTCTGCAGCGACAACGTGTGGGAACTGGCGTTCCGCGGCACGCACCGCCTGCCGCGGCGCGGCGACGCCTCGCGGTTCACCTCGTGCAATCTCTGTGTGCGTCGGGATCTCGTCGACGGCCACGCTTGGGAGGAGGACTTCTCCAACGCCGCGGTCACGGGCGAGGGTCGCGCCGACACGAGCTTCTCCGGGCGATGCGACGAGGAGGGCCTGTATCTGGCGATCCGCGCCGCAGGCTGGCGGGTGGTGGCGGAGCCTTCGGCACGGCTTGAGCACCGCCATCCCTACACCGCGCGAAGCCTCATGCGGCAGGCGTTCCATGGAGGACGCGCCGCGGCGGAACTGGTCTGGAAGTTCAGGCTGCGCGATCGGCTCGACCTGGCGCCCTTCATCCTCGCCCTCGTGGCGCTGCTTGTGGCGATCCCGCTTGCGGTGTTCCTTCCGTTGCCATGGGCCGCATGGACGCTGCTGCTGCCGCTGCCGCCGCTCATGGCCGGCATCGCCGCAGTCTGCTGGAACGAGACCGCGAACAAGGGGAAGTCGTGGTCGGAGCTTCTTCGCGCGGCGCCGGTGCTCGCGATCTACTACACGCTGCGCACGAGCGGCTACCTGTCGCGACGCGTCGGCCTGTGGCTCGGCGTGCAGCCGGTGCGTCGGATCGCGAGAGGCTCGCTCGGCTCATCCATGCCCCGGCCTCCTCGGAGCGAGTCGTCGTGAGCGGGCCGTGGCGCTGGGCGTTGCCGCGCGAGGGCGGAATGCATCCGCCGCCGCCGAAGCCTCGCTCGGTGAGAGCCGGACTCCGCGGCGTCGCCGCCTCGGGCGCGTCGCTCTCGCGGCGCCTTGCGTCGAGCGGCCTGGTCCGGCCCGCGCGGCTTCCCGAGTTCCTCGGCATCGGCGCCCAGAAGTCCGGCACGACCTGGCTCCATGCGAATCTCGCGGTGCACCCGGAGATCTTCCTGCCCGAGGCGAAGGAGCTGCACTGGCTCGACTGGAACTGGCATCGCGGCGTGCATGCCTATGCACGGTGGTTCGTCGCGGCGGGCCCGCGCGTCGCCGGCGAGATCACGCCCGCGTACGCGATTGCGCGACCCGAGCGCATTCGGGCCGCGGTGGCGCTGATGCCGCAGATCAAGGTCATCCATCTCCTGCGCGATCCGGTCGAGCGGGCGTGGTCGCAGGCGGTCATGAACCTCGAGCGGTACGGCGGCGGCATCGAATCGGAGGCGGCGCTCCTCGAGCATCTCGCGAGCGAACCGGTGATCGCGCGGAGCCTTCACAGCGAGGCGATCGATCGCTGGAGCGCGTGCGTGCCGGCGGCGCGGAGGTTCCTCGGCTTCTTCGAGGAGATCGCCGACGAGCCCGAAGCCCTTCTTCACCGCGTGCTCGGGTTTCTCGGTGTCGATCCCGATCCGGGTATCGAGTTTCCGCTGCGGAGCGTCGTCAACCGAGGCGAGGGGCTCGCGATGCCCGAGGCAGCGCAGCGGCTCCTCGTCGATCGCCTCGCTGAGGAACTCCTCGAGCTCGATCGGCGCTTCGGCGGTCCTGCGAGTCGTTGGCGAAGGCGGTGGCTGGGATGAGCCCCGAGTCGCCTGGCCTTCGGCTTCGGCTCTACCGGATGCGCGAATCGCTGCGCGACTCTTGGCGGGCGATGCGCGCGACGCCGCACGCCGATCCTGTGCTCGTGCTCGGCACGCAGAAGTCGGGGACCTCCGCGATCGCGGGGCTTCTGGGGATCGCGACGGGGCTGCCGACGACGATCGATCTGCGCCGCGACTTCGAGCGTCCGCTCGCGCCGGCGGTCGCGGAGGGCCGTTGCTCGTTCGCGCGATTCCTGCGCCGGCACGCCGAAGGCCTGGCGAGTCCGATCGTGAAGGATCCGAACCTCACGTTCCTGCTGCCGAGGCTTCGCGAGCGATGGCCCGAGGCGCGAATCGTCTTCGTGCGACGCGATCCGGTGCAGACCGTGCGAAGCGTGCTCGATCGCCTTGGGATTCCCGGCGATCTCGACGCGCTCGATGAAGCAGGGCTCGCCTCGGTGCCGCCGGGATGGCGGTGCGTGCTCGACAGCCGCTGGTGCGAACGACTCGCGCCCGGAGGCGACGTGGCGCGGCGGCCGCTGCACTACGTCGAGGAGCTCGCGAGGCGATGCCTGCTCGCAGATCGTGTTGCGGCTGCGGCGGTCTCCGCGAGGCCCGATCGGACCTTCGAGGTCCGCTACGAGTCGTTTCGCGCGGACAAGGCCGCGTCGATCGAGGCGCTCGCCGAGCGGCTCGGGCTCGCGGTGCGCCATCGCGAGGCGCTTGTTGCCGCGGTCGATCGTCCGTTCCAGCCTGCCGGACGCGCCGCGAAGGTCGATCCCGCGGCGTTCTTCGGGCCGAATCTGCCGAGACTTCTCGCGGCAGGGGAGGCCGTGCGATGAAGGTCCTCGTCGTCTGCGGCGCGTATCCGCTCGCTTCGGAGACCTTCGTGCGCGACCAGTGCACGGGTCTCGTCGAGGCCGGCTGCGAGGTCGAGATCCTCTCGCTGCGGCGCGGCGACGGGAGCGCGTTCTCCGAGCTGGAGAAGCGGCTCGGCGTGCCCGAACGCCTGCGGCAGGCTCGACTCGAGCGGGCCGCGATCGCTCGGGTGATTCGCATGCCGGGACGGCTTGTGGCCATGGCGCTGCGGAGCCCTCGCGCCGCGTTCGGCGCGGTCTCTCCCCGCCGGGGCTGGCGGGGGCTGAGCGGGCAACTGCTCGAGGCAGCGGCGGCGTTGGGCTTCGAGCGCCTGCCGCGTCGCTACGACGCGATCCACTGCCAGTTCGGTCCGAGCGGCGTCGTGGCCTCGCAGCTGCGTCGAGCCGGCGTCATCGAGGGAGCCCTCTCGGTCGCCTTCTACGGCTACGACATCACGCGGGAGCCGCGACTGCGCGGACCGGGGCTCTATCGCGAACTCTTCGAGGACGCGTCGGTCATCCTGCCCAACTCCGAGTACCTCGCGGGGTTGCTCCGTGCCGCGGGGGCGCCGACCGAGAAGGTCGCGGTGCATCGGCTTGGGATCGAGGTCTCCCGGTTCGCGGAGGTCGATCGATCGTCGCGTGATCCGAAGGCACCGTGGCGAGCGATCGCGGTCGGGCGATGCGTCGAGAAGAAGGGCTTCGAGCCGCTGATCCGAGCGGTCGCGCAGGCGGGCGACCGAGCGGGGCGGTTCGAGGTGTCGATCGTTGGCGACGGTCCGCTTCGGCCGGACCTCGAGAGGCTCGCGCGAGACCTCGGGGCCGCCGATCGGATCACGTTCGCGGGTTGGGTCTCCCATCAAGCGATGCCTCAGGCGATGGCGGCTGCCGACTGCCTGATCGCACCGAGCGTGACCGCCGCCGATGGCGACATGGAGGGGCTGCCGCTGGTGATCGTCGAGGCGATGGCGACCGGCCTGCCGGTCATCGGGACCCGCCACAGCGGCATTCCCGAAGCGGTCCTTCACGGCGAGAACGGCCTGATCGTCGAGGAGCGCGATGTCGCGGGCCTCGCCAACGCGATCGTGGCGATGGCGGATCCGGCGGTGCGGAACCGCTTCGGGGCCCGATCCCGGGAGATCGCGGTCGAGCGGTTCGACCACCGTCGGCTGATCGAGGAGTTGACGGGGCGGCTCGGGAGAGCGGGACGGGAGAAGAGGAGATAGGAGAGGAGGAGAGGAGGAGA
>CAZTMB010000034.1:19517-26553 GCA_964614695.1 uncultured Isosphaeraceae bacterium
CGGGAGAGCGGGACGGGAGAAGAGGAGATAGGAGAGGAGGAGAGGAGGAGAAGAGAGGGAGCGGCGCTGGGCCCGATCCGGTCACCCGGCGAGTGCCGCCAACTCCTTTTGTCCGCGGCATTTCCGTCTTTCTGCCCCGAATCAGGACCTTTGGTTTGCGGACCGCCGTTTCTGGTTTAGTTTCGTGCTGGAAATTTGGTCCGCCTGCTCTCCGGTCTTGGTCGGCCGATCGGCCGCCGGGCAGGTGATCGTTCAGGGACTTGAGAAAGGTCGTCATGAAGCACTCGCTCGTCATCGCCAGCGGAGTTCTCCTGCTCGCCGCCTCGATCGCGTCGGCCGACGCCGGGCGGAAGGGTCGCTCCGAGACTCCCGTCGCCGCGCCGGTCTCCAAGGCCTCGACCCCTGTCGAGCGGCGTCTGCCTCGCAACGACGACTTCCGCGCCAGCAGTTCGCGTCTTGCCGCGCTTGCCGGCACGAGCCCGTCGTCCTGCCCGAACCCAGGCGCCAACCCGGTCTCGGCCAACGCGAGCGGCGACCTTTCGGTCGGCGGCGTCGCCTGCCAGGACGCCGGCATCACCACGCCCAACACCTACGCCCGCATCTTCGACCAGCTGCAGATCGGCACCGCCTACACGGTCAACTGCATCAACTTCGGCGTCGACAACACCGGTTCGCCGCTGACGGCGACCGTGGGCCTGTGGCGCGATCCGAGCGGCGGCAACCCGTCGATCTCCGAGGTGCAGCTGCTTGCCTCCTACGAGGTCGTCCTGCCGACCGGGGCCGGCCAGCTGCTGAGCGTGTCGGGCGATCCGGTCTGCATCGAGATCGGCGCCAGCGAGACGCTCGTCGTGACCCTCGACATCCCGCAGAGCGCCGACGGCTTCTGCACCTTCGCCGGCGGCACCTCCGCGTCGAGCCCGACCTATGTCTACGCGGCAGCGTGCGGACTCAGCGACTTCACCAACCTCGCCGCCATCGGCTTCCCCAACAACCAGTGGTACGTGGAGCTCTCCGGCGACTTCGGCTGCAGCGACGGCATCATCGGCGACCTCAACAACGACGGCATCGTCAATGGTGCGGACCTCTCGATCCTGCTCGGCGCCTGGGGCTCGAACGATCCGATCGCCGACCTGAGCGGCGACGGCGAGGTCGGCGGTGCGGACCTCTCGATCCTGCTCGGCAACTGGACCGCCTGATCAACAGGTTCTCCTCGAGTTCGTCTCCGACTCCGTGCAGAGCCGGCCGCAAGGCCGGCTCTTCGCGTTGGTCGGGTCGTCGTCGGCCGCGCGGAGCGTCGCGCCGCGGACGCTCGGCGAGCCCGCCGCCGCGACCGTTGAGGGGATCCCCGGGGCGGATCGGAGCGGATCGTCCCCGACCCTGCGACTTCTGCCCGGATCCGCGAAGGCTTCGGCGCGTCGTTGCGGGTTGCCGATGTAGTCTTTCCGACCGTCCCGGCGCCGGAAGCCGGATCCCGCAGGAGTCGCCCATGGCCATGCCCACGATCGATCGCCGCCTCGCCGCCCGCCGGGGCTTCACCCTGACGGAGCTGCTGGTGGTCATCACGATCATCCTGATCGTGGTCGCGCTGGTCATCGTCGCGACGGGCAAGGTCGTCGACCTGACCCGCACGATGCGCTGCATGGGCCATCAGCGGCAGCTGGCGGTCGGCTGGAACACCTACGCCACCGACAACAACGGCCGGATCGTGAGCCCCCGCACCGATCCCTTCGGCACCGCGAACATCAACAGCGCCTGCGGCAACATCAGCCCGAGCTCCTACCAGCCCTACAGCTCGAACGTGAACATCCAGAACCAGTGCTGGGTGAAGAGCTGGGGCTCGAACATGAACCCCAACGGCACCGAGAAGCGGCAGGCGATCGAGACCGGCAAGATGTTCCCCTACGTGGGCGACCTCGCGGTCTACCGCTCGCCCAACGACCCGAGCGCGACGACCGACATCGACTCCGTCCAGCCCGCGGGAAGCCCGAAGCGCCGCATCCGCAGTTACGCCCTCAACGCGTTCCTCGGGTGCAACGTGCCCGACGACCTCGGCGACTACGGCGGCTGGACCTGCAACTTCAACTCGTGCGAGCCGGGGCTCGGCTTCAACGTGCGAAGCTTCGAGACGCTGACGCTCTCGCAGGTGCCGCGGCCGGGCGAGACGTTCCTGTCGATCGTCGAGGACGACGGCGTGGGCTACAACAACCAGGGCTGGATCATCGATCCGCTCAAGCCGCGTTGGATCGACTGGCCCGCGTTCTGGCGGCCCGAGGCGATCACCATGGCCAACGCCGACGGCTCGACCGAGTACTACGCGATGGCCGACGCGAACCTCGTCGATCTCATCGAGACCTTCGGCCACAACTACACGCAGAGCCCCAACAGCGTCTGCGCTTGGGAGCAGCCGGCGCTGCAGAGCACTCGCCAGGACTGGTGGTTCTTCCGCCAGAAGCTGCTGCCGGGCGTGATCCCGAATCCCTGATCCGACTCACGCGCCGATCGGGCGCTTCGCGAGTTCCGCGACGATCGCCTCGAGCTCGATCGGCCTGAAGCGGCGGACATCGACGCCCACGTCGGTGCTGCGCCCTTCGTCGCAGAGCGCTCCGTGGGCATGGCCGAAGAAGTGCAAGGCGCCTTTCAGCCGGCCCTGCCACGTTCGCAGGGGGTAGTGGCAGCAGACGATCCGCAAGCCAGCGTCGTCCTTCCAAGATCGCAGTTCATGCACCGCGTCGAAGATCGACCGGAACGCCTCGCGATCGATCGGATCGTGGTTGCCGGCGACGAGCTCGATGCGGCGGCAACGGATGCGTCGGCGGATTGAGGCCGCGAAGCCGACGAGGTCCCGCTTGGGTCGGATCGGGCCGGTGAAGTCGCCGAGATGAAGCAGGAGATCGTCCGGGCCCACGACGTCGTTGATCGCCTCGACGATCGCGTCGTCCATCGCCTCGACGTTCGCGAAGGGACGCTTGAAGAGCCCGATCGCCTCGGCGTGACCGAAGTGCGTGTCGGCGGTGATGAAGGTGCGACGATCCGCCATCGGTGAGGTCAGACCGGCGTCTTGAAGCCCATCGCTCGCACCGCGCACCAGCCGACGAGGCCCTCGAAGAGCATGAACGCGCCGCCGCAGCAGGCCGCGATGCCGCCGATGAGCAGCGCCGCGTCGCGGTCGGCGACGTCCTGTGCCGCGCTTGAGGCCCCCGGATCACCGGAGCCGAGCACCAGCGGCGCGGCGAGCAGCGCCACGCCGATCAGCAGCGTCGCCGCACCGGCGATCGTGCGGATCGCTCGTCCACGCCGGTCGATGTTGCAGGCGAAGGCCATGGCGTCAGGTCGCGGACCGCGTCATTCCGGCGCGTCGCCGGAAATCTCGGTGGCGAGCGTCGGGCGGAACTGTCCCATCGAGTCGAGCTGCGCGGCGAAGGCGATGCCGCCCGCCGGCGCCGGCACGCTGCCGGAGAGGATCTCCCGCGCCGAGCGGTTGCCGTAGACCTTGTTGTTGAGCTTCTCGTCGATCGTGATGCCAAGCCCGCCGACCATGGCGCCGACGAAGAGGCCGCCCGTCTTCGAGTAGGTGTAGACGCTCGGCACGGCGAGGTTCTGGTAGTTCGCCTGCGCGGCGTTGGGACCCGCGACCGCCGCGGCGCCCATCAGCGGATAGGCGTCCTGGGAGAGGATGCGGTCGAGCACCGTCTCGTCGTTGAGGACGAGCACCACTTGCCGTCCCTCGCCGCCGATCTGGACGCCAAGACTTCCCGCGATCACCGACATCGCCAGCGGCGCCGACCAGCGGCCGTCGCCGAGGTTGCGGACCAGCGTGCCGCCGCCGCCCTCGAAGCCGATGCCGGCGGCGATGTTCACCGTGTCCAGAACGAGGATCGCCTTGCACTGCCGCACGACCGCCGCCGGGATCGGCGGATCGGCGATCGTCATGTCGCGCAGGACCTGCCGGTCGTTCGCGAGGCGGTTGGTCATGTCGCCGGCGCATCCGGCGAAGAGCAGCGTCGCGATCGCCGCGGTGGCGAGGACCGGAAGCGTGGTCGTGGTTCGGATCATTCGACTCCTCCTTGAGTGCCCGGCACGCTACCGGCGACGCGGACCCGCGGCAACCGTCGCGGCGGTCAGAGGAACCGCCACAGCAGGGATTCGAGCACCTCCTGACGACCCGAGGCGAGCGCCGGCTCGGGCGAGGTGCGGGCGTGCTCGCGAAGCGCCGCGAGCGACTTTTCGCCCCGCTCGATCGATCGCCCGAGCGGGCCGTCCCAGCCGGCATAGCGCTCCGCCACGAACCGGGCGAGGCGTCCGTCGGCGCGGATCGCCGCGGCGACGAGCAGACCCCGCGCAAAGGCGTCCATGCCGGCGATGTGGGCGTGGACCAGATCGGCCGGCTCGAACGAGCCACGGCGGCGCTTGGCGTCGAAGTTGAGGCCGCCGTTCGTGAAGCCGCCTGCGGCGAGCACCTCGAGCATCACCTTCGCGGCAAGCATCGGGTCGGTCGGGAAGCGGTCGGTGTCCCAGCCGGCGTGCTCGTCGCCGAGGTTTGCGTCGATCGAGCCGAGGGCCCCGGCCGCCGCGGCGACCCGCAGCTCGTGCTCCATCGAGTGCCCCGCGAGCGTCGCGTGGTTCGTCTCGATGTTCAAGGTGAATCGTCCCAGCAGCCCGTGCTCGCGCAGGAACGCGAGGCAGGTCGCCGCGTCGAAGTCGTATTGGTGGATCGAGGGTTCCTTGGGCTTGGGCTCGATGAAGAGCGAGCCTCGGAAGCCGATCGAGTCTGCGTGGGCGGCGGAGAGATGGAGGAACCGCGCCAGGTTCCGCTGCTCGCGGGCAAGATCGGTGTTGAGGAGCGTCGAGTAGCCCTCGCGCCCGCCCCAGAAGACGTAGCCGCCCCCGCCGAGGCGCAGCGTCGCCTCCATCGCGTTCGCGACCTGCGCCGCGGCGCGGGCGAAGACCTCCGGCGAATCGCTCGTGGCGGCGCCGTGCACGTAGCGCGGATGCGAGAAGAGGTTCGCGGTCCCCCAGAGCGTGCGGATGCCGGTCGCCTTCTGAAGCGACTCGGCATGCGCGACCGCCGTCTCAAGGCGGCGCTCGCTCTCGGCGACCGACGCGCCCTCCGCGGCGATGTCGCGGTCGTGGAAGCACCAGAAGCCGATCGAGAGCTTCGAGAGCAGCTCGAAGAAGGCGTCGAGCCGGACACGGGCAAGGTCGTCCGGATCGGAGAAGCCCTGCTCCCACGGCATCGCCGCGACCGGATCGCCGAAGGGATCGCCGAGTCCGTTCCGCATGGTGTGCCAGAAGCACGAGGCGAAGCGGAGGTGCTCGCGCATCGGCTTGCCTTCGACGAGCCGATCGGCGTCGTAGAAGCGGAAGCAGAACGGATTGTCGCTCTCGGGCCCTTCGAAACGGATCGTCGGGACCTCGGGGAAGTGGGAAGCCGTGTTGGAAGCCATGGCCGGGAGAGTACGGTGTCGCGGTCGGCGCGGGAGGCTCGTGCCGAGGAGAAGGCCGAGCGAACGACGCGTCCAGTGCAAGACCCTTCGACGATCCTCGCCGTCGCCTCGCCGCCCGGGCGATCGCCTCGCGGACTGATCCGCCTGAGCGGCGAGTCGACGTTCGCGCTGCTCGACGCGGCGCTGGTGTCCGCGTGTCCGCGGCGTCGGACCGCGTGCTTCGTACGGCTTCGCGAGGCGCCCGAGTACGGCGGCGAACTTCCCGCGATGCTGCTCGCGATGCCGGGACCGCGCAGCTTCACCGGCGAGGACGTCGCGGAACTTGCGTTGCCGGGGAACCCGATGCTTCTTGAGCGAGTCGAGGCGGCGCTGCTCCAGGCGGCGGCGCGGGCGGGCGTCGAGGCGCGGCGAGCAGCGCCGGGCGAGTTCTCCGCGCGAGCGTTTCTGCGTGGACGCATCGATCTCTCGCAAGCCGAAGGCATCGCCGCGTCGATCGCCGCGGCGAGCGATGCGGAGCTCGCGGCAGGCGCGGCGCTTCGAGAGGGTCGGACGTCGCGGGAGGGCCTCGATGCATGCGACGCGCTCGCGTCGCTCTTGGCGCGGCTCGAGGCGGGCATCGACTTCGCCGACGAGGAGGACGTCGTCTCGATCGAGGCGGGGGTGCTCGAGGCGGCGCTCGCGGACCTCGAAGCGCGGCTTGCGGGTCTCGCCGGCGCCACGCGCGGCGAGGAGTCGCGGCTCGATCGGCCGCGGGTCGTGCTGGTCGGAGCGCCCAACGCGGGCAAGAGCGCCCTCTTCAACGCGCTCCTCGGCCGCGAACGCGTGGTCGTCTCCCCGATCGCCGGCACCACCCGCGATGCGATCGCCGAACCGATCCGGATCGAGTCTGGATTCGGGGCCTTCGAGGCGTTGCTCGTCGATCTCGCCGGGCTCGGCGATGCGATCGACGCGCTCGATGCCGCGGCGCAGCAGGCGAGTCGCCGCGAGATCGCCGAGGCCGCGGTGAGAGTCCGTTGCGTTCCCGCCGACACCGCAGCCGCGTTGAACGGTGATTCCGGCGATTCCGGCGGGGCTGGCGAGGGCGGCGGGGCCGGCGAGATCATGGTCGTCACGAAGGCGGATCTCGCCGATCGCGGGGCGGCTTCGGCCGCGACGTTCGGGCGAGACGCCGTCTTCACCAGTGCCGTCGACGGTCGTGGGCTTGCGGAGCTGCGAGAGGCGATCGCTTCGCGGCTTGGAGCGCGCGAGGCGAACCGTTCGCTCGCCGCAGCGCAGGCCCGCCATCGGGCGGCGTTCGCCGACGCGGTCGGTCGAATTCAGGAGGCGCGATCGCTGTTGGCGGTCGCCCGCCCGGGCGAGGGGCCATCGGAACCGGAGCTGGTCGCGGCGTGCCTGCGGGGATCGCTCGAGGCGCTCGAATCGATCGCGGGCCGGTTCGAGCCCGACGAGGTGCTCGGCCGGATCTTCGCGAGCTTCTGCATCGGGAAGTGAGCCGGCGGGCCGCTACTTCCGATCCTTGAACTTCTTCTGCTTCGAGGCGCGGTCCTTCTCGGCCTGCCGCTGCTTCGCCCGCTCCATCGCCTCGGCGTACA
>CAZTMB010000035.1:0-23925 GCA_964614695.1 uncultured Isosphaeraceae bacterium
ATGGTGGAGACTCGGGCGACCCGCCCGGTGGCACGAGCAACACCGGCGGCACGCCGCCAACCGTCGATCCGACGACGCCAGTGACGCCGCCGGCGGGCGACACCGGAGCCCCGGATTCTCCGCGCCCCAACCTTCCGATCCCCACCCTGCTTTCCGATTCGCTTCTCGAGACCACGGGCACGTCGCTCTACGTGTCTCCGGGCATCACCGAGGAGATCCTCGCCTCCGGCGGGGTGCCGGCTCGAGTCGTCTACCAGATGATCGATCCCACGGCCGCGCAGGGACTCGCCAGCGCCGAGCACATCGCCGCCTGGGTCGAGAGCGAGTGGGGTTCCAATCCAAGCGGATGGTTCATCCTCGACTACGAGGTGCCCCACTTCTCGAACCTCTCCAAGGGCCTTCAGAATCCGCAGGATCCGAGCTTCATCCAGACCCGCGATTCGCTGATCTCCGCGCTGCGCGAGCTGAAGCAGCGATTCCCAGACGCTCGTTGGAGCATCTACGGGATGCCTTCGATGCCCTCATGGTTCGCGGTCAACGGCAGCAACCACACTCATGTGAGCATCCCCGTCGATCTGCTGTCCCCGATCCTCGAGCAGCGGCGGAACGTCTATCAGTCGATCATCGACGAGTGCGACTTCCTCTGCCCGACGATCTACGACCGGCACGACGAAAGGAACAGCCCGACGCCTGCTGCCGCGGCGCAGAGCCTGCAGAACACCAGGCTCCGCAACGAGCGGGTCGTGGCGCTCTCGAAGCAGATGGTGGCGAACTCGCAGCGTCCCGATCGGCCGGTGTTGCCGTTCGTGAACCTCTGGTACGCCCCCGGCGGAATCGGCGAGGACTTCCACCTCATTCCTCGCGATCAGGTCCGCGCCAAGCAGATCGAGCCGGCGATCGCGGCGGGCGCGGACAGCATCGTGGTGTGGACCGCCGCAGGGTACTACGCAAGGCTCGCAACCATCGGCGATCAGCCCTCCAACCAGGAGCAGCAGCAGGTCCGCGCCGCCTTCGCTTCGGACATCCTGTCGGGCAACGCCCCGGCATCCTGGCAGAGCCTGCAGGTCCGGCAGCAGATCGTCGACTTCTACAGCACCGAGGTCAGGGCTCTGCTCGACACGATCTCCGAGGTTCGTGTCGCCGCCGCCGGAGCGCCGGAGTGAATCGCCTTCCGGTGATCGACCGCTAGCATTCCGTCCCCATGTCGGTGCTCCCGATAGCCTTCGTCGCGGCGCTCTTCGCCGTCTCAATCCTGAGACCTGCGTGGGCATTCGCGGTCGTGCTGTCGATGTTTCCGCTCGAGATCGTGATCCAGTCGTCGGTGCCCTACTTCGTCGCGAACACCTGGGTGTTCAATGTCGCCGTCGCGATGCTCGCCGGCGTGGCCATCGTGCGGCGCATCCTGGGCGGCGAGTCGCCCGTGGCGAACTTGGGCACCTCGGCGCTGGTGGCATGCTGGAGCTTCTTCATCTGGGGGTGCCTGTCGACGCTGTGGGCGCCGCCCGGCGCCGATGTGGCGAGGTTGGTGCTCACGCCTCTGCCCTACTGGATCGTGTTCATCGTGATCGCTCCGATGATGCTCGGCCGGATCGAGGAGCTGCGGACCGTCGTCAACGCGCTGCTCGCCGTCGGCGTCCTGACATGCCTGCTCATCATCCTGAGCCCGCAGTTCGACTTCGTCTCGGGCCGATTGGGCATCCGCCTGGCGGGCGGAGACAGGACCAATCCGCTCGCGATCGGAACGATGGGTGGAACCCTGATGATCGTCGGAGCCTTGACGCTCTTCTCGACCCGATCGACCTTGTCCATCGTCTATCGAGGCGTGGCGATCGTGCTGGGCGCGGGCGTCGCGATCCTCTCCGGCTCGCGTGGTCAGGTGGTCTTCGCGGCGTTGACGATCCTGTTCTGCATCCCGATCAGCTATCGCCTTGCCAGCCCGCGGGGATTCCTGCTCACGTCGCTGGCCGGGGTGGTGGTCTGCGGAGGCCTGCTCTTCGCCGCGTCGCGATTCATCGGAAGCGAGAACGAGGATCGTTGGAGGATCGACGAGCTGGCGACCGGCGGTGCTGGCCGCATCGACAACGTGGTCGAACTGCTGACCGCGTATCTCGAGAGTCCGGGCCACTGGGTTCAGGGTCTGGGCTACACCGCGTTCGGCACTCTCAACTCGCGATCCGGCGATCCCTACTCTCACGTGATGACGGTCGACGCGCTGGCCGAGGGCGGACTGGTCGGGGCAGCCCTGCTCGCATGGATCCTGGTCACTGGATGGAAGAACGGTCGGACCATCAGTGCGGCGGTTCGCGAGCTCCCCGCGGAACGGTCGTTCGTCGCGGTGCTGATCGGCCTCGCGATCTACTACTTCCTTCTGGCCAACAAGCAGGGAAGCATGCTCGGCACCCCCATCCTCTTCGGGCTGCTCATCCTGATGAGCAGGGTCCGCCGCGAGCTCGACGGTCGCGACGAACCGTGGCTCGAGGAGGAGCATCCGTCGGAGGTCCCCGAGCGCGAGGAGCGCGTCGCGGCGGTCGGCGTCGCCTGAGACCTTCGTGCACGATGGGATCGAGCGTCGTTCCTTCTCGCACCCGCCTGTCCGGCGATCATCGGAGGCCTTGAGGATGAGCGTGTCGCGATCGGCGGAAGAGCCCGAGATCGCGCCGACAGCCGCCATGGGCCGCGCCGCGATTCGCGGAGCCGGATGGTCGACCTTGGCGGGCGCATCGATGAAGGTCGTGGGCCTGGTGGTCCAGTTCGTGCTGGGCTGGCTGCTGGTGCCCGCGGACTTCGCCGTCTACGGACTCGCCCTCTCCCTCACCGTCTTCACCTCCGCGATGACCGACGGAGGCGTGCAGAAGCTCCTCCGGCAGCAGCCGCTTCGATATCGGGAACTTGTCGGCCCCGCGACGATCGTCGCCCTCGCCTTTGGCGGCCTCTCGGCCGCGATCCTCGCGGTGCTGGGGCTCGTCTCTCCCTGGATCTTCGGGGTCGATGGTGTCGCGCCCATCGCGATCGTGCTGGCGGCGAACGTGGCGGTCAATGCACCGGTCGCCGTCATGCGTTCCAAGCTGCAGATCGATCTGCGCTTCAGGGATGCGTCGATTCTCGAGTCGGTGCTGACCCTTGTGCGCGGCTCCTTGACGGTGGCGCTCGCCTTTGCGGGTTTCGGCGCTCTCTCGTTCGCGATCCCGTTCATCGTCGGCACGCTCGTCGAGGGGGCGATCCTCGTGAGGATGGGAGCCGGTGCCGGTCTCTCGGTGCGAGGTGCGACCGCGAGCTCGGTGTGGAAGGTGATTCGCGCGACGCGTTGGATCATGCTCGCTGCGGCGTGCGGCGCGCTGGTGCTGCGAGGCGACTACCTGGTGATAGGCATCGTCGCCGAGTCGGTGCTCGCGGACTACTTCTTCGGATTCCAGCTCGTCGCCAGCGCGATGCTGCTGTTCACCGGCGCCGCCTACACCGTGCTGCTGCCGGTGCTCGCGAGAGTGACCCACGACGCCGTGCGGCTGCTCGACGCGTCGAGGCGATCGATCCGCCTCGGATCCTTCGTGATCGCTCCCGCATCGGCGGCGACCTTCCTGGTCGCGCCAGCCGCGATTCATCTTGCCTGGGACGGAAAGTGGGACGGCGCCATCGTGGTGGCCCAGGCGGTGGCCTTGTCGACCGCAACACGTGGGGTGGCGCTACTCGCCACGACGGCGATCGAGGCGATGGGGCGATGGAGGCTCCGCACGCTCATCGAGATCGGAGACGGACTGCTGCTCGTGTCGGCGATCCTGGCCGCGGCCTGGCTGCGGGGACCCGATCTCGAGGCGATCGCGATCGCGGTCGGCCTTCAGCGAGTGACGATGGGCATCGCCCATGTCGCCGTCGCGGGACATGCCATCGGTTCCGGAGGATGGATCGCGGTTGGCTGGCTGATGCGATTTGCGGCACCGGCGATGGTCGCTGGTCTCGCGATCGAGTCGACAGCGCGGCTGCTGGGGCTTCCGCCGGAATCGTTCGCCTCGGCCGCGATTCAGCTGGCTGCATTCGGAGCGATCTGGGTTCCCCTCGCGCTGCTGCGCGGGCGGGAGGAGATCTCGCAACTCGGCGAGTCGATGTCGCGGAGACCCGCCTCGCGCGTCAACTGATCGATCGGGCGGTCTCGTACATCGCCTCGAAGCGGGCGCCGACCACCCGAGGGTGCAGTTCGCGTTCGCACCAGCGTCGCGCGGAGTCGCCCATGTCGGATCGCCGGCGCGGATTCGAGAGCATCGACACGAGGCCTGCCCGCACGCCGTCGACGGTGCGATCGACGAGTTCGGCCCCGCCGCTCGCGCCCAACTCGGTCTCCGCATCGAGGCCCTTCGACACGAGGACGGGCACGCCGGCTGCGAGCGACTCGAAGATCGCGTTGCCGAAGTTCTCCTGGGCCGTCGGCAACGCCATCATCCACGCGCGGGAGAGCGCTTCCCCACGCGTCTTGTCGTCGAGATGCCCGAGGAAGCGCACACGCCGGGAGATTCCAAGCGTCTCGGTCAGCGCCTTGGCTTGTCGAAGCTCCTCGGGCGATCCGGCTCCAGCGACGTCGACATGGGGCGCGAGCCCGGTCGTCGAGATCGAGGCGACGGCCCGAAGAAGGATGTCGAGGCCCTTGGACTCGTGGAGCCTCCCGAGAAAGAGGATGCTCGGCGTCGTCGACTCGCTTCGCTGAAGTGCGAGCAGAGGTTCGATGCGAAGCAGGTTGGGAATCACCGTGGGCACGCGTCCGATTCGGGCCTCGACCTGCCGCGCTTCGCCGAGCGAGGTGCAGTGGACGACGGCGGCGCGGTCGAGGGTGTGACGCCCGATGCAGGCAAGGAACAGACGCTTTCGGACAACGCGTTGGGTCATCGCCCAGTCGTCGAGCACTCCTCGGGTGCTCAGGACGACCGGCTTTCCGGCTCGCCGCGCCTCCCGCGCGATCGAGTGCGTGGACCGCTCCCAAAGACCGTGAAGGTGCACGACATCGACGCCAGCGACGATTCGCCTCAGCCGATCCGACTCCGCCGCCGCGATCCTCCCGAGGATTCCGTGCCGGAGCACGTGCATGCGAGGGTTGGGTCCACGAAGCCACTCGGCCGGGGCATCGCGCGGGTCGGCTGTCGCGAGGACGACTTCATGACCACGCTCCTCCATCGCCGCCGACAGGTCTGAAATCGATCGGATGGGGCCGCCAACTTCACGCCACCACAGATCGAGCCAGTGCAGGATTCGCATGTCACTTGTCCGCACGGCGGGTCGGCGTCGGCAGGAGCGGCGATTCTCGGCATCGACGCCCCGCAAGGACGCCTCGATCCGACAGGACAGGTTCTCGGACGCCGCTGGGAACTCACCGCATTGTCACGGCAATCGGGGAAGTGGACCATCGGAGCCGCGGTGGAATGGTGGTAGCGTTCTCCTGTCGAAGTCTCCGAGCGAGGCGGTCGGAGTGTTTTCGAAAGAAGCGAAAGGAGCAACCATGGCGGTCAAGTGCATTTCGGGCGTGGCAATGACGGGGGTGTCGTGGTCGATGGCGGTCGTTGCCAATGCCGCGGTGCTCAATGTCCCGGCGGAGTACCCAACCATCCAGTCGGCGATCGTTGCCGCTTCGAACGGTGACGAGGTCGTGGTCGCGCCCGGGATCTACAACGAGGCGATCGACTTTCTCGGAAAGGAGATCGCGGTGGTGTCGGCGGCGGGTGCGGAGAAGACGATTCTCGACGGCGTGGGTCTGACGACCTCGGTGGTCCGCTGCGTGTCGGGCGAGACGGCCGCGACGCGACTGGAGGGATTCACGATCCGCAAGGGGTGGAGGGGAAGCCCCCTGCCGCAGAACCCGATCATCTTTCTCGGCGGCGGCCTCGTGGCGCTGAACTCGAGCCCCACGATCGAGAACTGCCGGTTCATCGACAACCGCTCGGACTACGGTGGCGGCGCCTACTTCTACTTCAGCAACTCGGTTGTCCGAGGCTGCCTGTTCCACATGAATCAGGCCAGCGCCGATGGTGGCGGCGCTCAGACCTACGGCGGGGCGGTGGTCTTCGAGGATTGCACCTTCACCTACAACATCGCACCCAACTCCCACGGCGGTGCGGTGCATCTCGTCCGTGGCAATCCGACGATGCTCGACTGCTTGCTCGCGAACAACACCGCAAACCTCGGTGGCGGACTGACGTTCTACGCCGACGGCGGAACGGCAACCATCTCCGGCTGCGAGATCGTCGGCAACATCGCCGATCTGGCCGGCGGCTTCTGGGTTCGCCCCGGGTACAGCGATCTGCTGCTGATCGACACCGAAGTCTGTGCAAACGCGCCGACTCCCTTCGTCGGTCGCTACACCGACGGCGGCGGCAACGTGTTCTGCAGCGGATGCCGGGGCGATCTCAACTCCGATGGCAACGTCAATGCCTCGGACGTCGGGATCATGCTGGGTTTCTGGGGCTTCCCCGGCGTCGGCATTCCGGTGGCCGCGGACCTCAACAACGACGCGATCGTCGATGCGGCGGATCTTTCGATCCTGCTCGGCAACTGGGGGAGCTGCATCGCTCCTTGATCGCGCGTTCCCTGGACCGGCCTTCGATCAGGCGCCGCGGACCATTCCGCGGCGCCTTTTCGTTCGTCCACGAATGGGGAAGGCCGAAACCCCTTCCATGCCGTGCGAGCGTCCAGCCTTCCGGCACCCATCATGCCGCTCCGCCGGAGTGAGCAGATGGCGATGGACCATCCGAAGCGGATCGTCCTGGGACTCGGTCGGCCATTGTGGTGGTCGTAACCGTCGGCGCGTTGAGCGATGCCGCGCACCGATGGGCGCCATGGTCGATCAGCGAGTCCTCTTCGATGCCGATGAGACCGAGCAAGGAGAGGATCAATCCATTCTCGATCTTCACTGGATCACCTATGGAGACGTTTCATGGAGTCTCGATCGCGACCCGATCATCGACGGTGATGCCGCCCCGTCCTGCCATCGAAGGGTGCGGATCGGCACGCCGTCCACGATCGGACAGCGAACGACGTTGCTCACCAGTCGCGCCATGGTCAGGAATGACCTCGGTGCAGCGGAGCGCGATCGTGAGTCGGTACGGATTCGTCGATTGCCGCAGACTCGACCGTGATGCCCGAAGCGAGCCACGGCATCGCGAGCGTCGTCGTGCGAGATCCTTCGTGAAGTCGGAGGTTTGCGGCAGTCATGTGGTCGGTGGAGATCCGGCGAAGGTCGTTGCGACGCGTACCTTGAGGAGGCCTGGCGTAGCGTGAGCGGCAGGATCTCGAGTCGGGTCGCTCGCGGTTCGATCGCGCGAGATCGCATGGAACTCCGAGCGCGATGGTTCACAGCGAGGACTCCCCCGCTTGAGCTGATCGATATGTCGTGGCGTCGCCCGTTCACCGCCCCGTGGCGAGTGATCGGATGGGCTGTGCAGGAAGTTTCCTGGCGCGGCGAGACACGCCCGCGATGGTCACGCGGCGATCGACCAGCGTTCCTCGAGATCGGACTCGTCCCCCTCGCGTTGCCATTGCATGGCGAGCAGTCCCTGTCGCCGGGCGGTCAGCAGGTCTTGAGCCCACGCAGCGAGGGTGGTCGCGAAGACTCGCTGAGCATCCGAGACGAGGCGGTCGGTGAGGTCCGGGGAGGTCTGCGCGGCCATGGTCCGCGGGAGATCGTCGGGACGAAGGGGCGACTTCAGCGCTCCTCGGCAGTTCGAGCCAAGATGAGAGTTGTGTCCGTGATCTGGTAGCGACGTCTGATAACAAACAACAGATGCTTGAGGGTCCGATCGGGCTTTGGCTGGTGGGTTGGCATCGAGTCTCGCTCTGTTCGAGACCTCCTAGCCGCTGCAGTTGACGCGGGCGCAATGGCGCGGGCGGCGGATGGGTGGACGACCTGGTGCTTCCGATCTCCAGCGGCGAGCGGCTTCGGATGCTCCTGCGGACGCGCGGAGGTCTTGTTGCAGTCCGCAGAACCAGAGCTCATCTGTCCACGAGGATCGGACTCGGGACGGCACAGTGAGCTGTGGCGTACCCACCGACCCGTGTGGGCATTTCGTTCGGCCCCGGTTCACTCACTCACCATCCACAAGCACGCGACGACTCTGCTTGGAGAGCGACGGCGACTCCTTTGGCTCCGCGGGAGACCTTGCGACTCGTCGATCATCCGCAGGGCTCGAGGTCGAACCTGCCCACGGCGCCAATCGCAGGCGGGCCAATCGCAGCGGCCCTAAAATTGATCAATAGGGTGGGCTGGCCCAATCATTGATTAACTCGGGGACCGGTTGTGATCACGGACTGTTCGTCAACACGACCGATCGAATGAACCCTGAGGTCTTTGGGGCATCGCGCGGCTGATCACTGACTCGAGTGCGGGGTGTCAGGGCCGTCGTAGAGCCGACTAGTCCGCCTGGAATCCCATCCGCTCCATCAGGCCGTCGAAGTGCTCGAGGCCATGGAAATCGATGACCAGACGTCCTTCGCCTTTCCGCCTCCCAACCAAGATCTGAACGCGGGTTCCGAGGTGCTCGGAGAGTCGTCGCTCGAGATCATCGAGTTGCGTTCGAGAGCGATCCTTTCCTCGTGGCATCACAGCGGCCGACGGCAGGGCCGCTGGGGCGAGGAGCCGGCGAACCTCGGCCTCGAGGCGTCGAACAGACCACTGGCGGTCGATCACGGACTGGGCAAGCGTCTTGCGGACGGCGATGTCAGCGACTGCCAACAACACCTTGGCGTGCCCTTGACCGAGGTCCCCTCTCGCCACCAGGGATGCCGTGGCGGCATCGAGATCGAGCAGTCGAAGCAGGTTGGAGACGGATGCCCGTTCCAAGCCGACCCGTTCCGCTGCCTGCTGGTGGGACAGGGAGAACTCGCGAACCAGCCGATCGATCCCCTTGGCTCGCTCCAGAGGATTCAGGTCTTCCCGCTGAAGGTTCTCGACCAGCGCCCACTCGGCCGACTGGCGATCATCGAGCGAGCGCAGTACGGCGGGTATCCGATCGAGTCCCAGCGTCGTAGCGGCGCGGAGTCGACGCTCCCCGGCCACAAGTTCGTACCCGGTCGCCACCCGCCGAACGACGATCGGCTGCATGAGTCCGTTCTCGCGGATCGAGTCAACGAGGGTCTTCATGGCGACCTCGCTGAATCGCTCCCGCGGCTGCCGAGGATTTCGAGCGATCTCGGCCGGACGGAGCATCAACAGCGAGTCCTGAGACTCGACTGCCTCGATGCTTGAGGCGGCCAGATCGGTCGTCTCGAATGAGGTCGATGACGTGACGTCGCCGGTGATCGAGGCTCTCCGGGACGCTGACGCGACGATCGGCTCGACAGCAGTCGCCGAACTTGGAGCTTCGGCAGGGGGCGGAGCGTCAGGTGTTCCACGTGGAACATCCACTCGAACGGGCTTGGCCGCGGGACCGAGTAGGGCAGCGAGACCTCTTCCGAGTTTCCGGGTCGCCGGCTTGGAGTTCGGTTGCTCACCACCTGAATCGGAAGTCGAACGCGACTCGACTGACTTCGGATCGCTCACGGTGAATCTCCTCAATGGCCCCGAGATCCCGGGTTGTATCACGACTGGAGGTTCCACGTGGAACCTCGGTTGAAACCCCGACTCTGCTTATCACTTATCGGACTAATCTATCCGGCACCCTCCTGATCTCACGTCGCTACCCTCCGACCCCATGACACTCACCCGCGCGGGCTTCCCTCCGTTTGTCCCGAACGTCCTTCTGGTGGCGACCGCCCTGTTCGGCTGCCAGTCCACGCCACAAGGCATTGCCCCCGACGCAGTCGTGGTCACGGCGTCCGATGCGGGCACGCGGGTGCATGTCGCGCCAGGCCAGGAGATCCTCGTCCGCCTGCTCGCGAACCCGGCCACCGGCTACGAGTGGCAGCTCCTCGCGTTGCCCAATCAGGCGGTGCTGTTGCCCGATGGCAACCGCTGGGTGCAGTCGCCAGCGGAGGTCGAGCGGCAGGACGAAGTCAAGACGCAGGAGCTTCGGTTCGTCGCACAAGGACCCGGCGAGACTCGCGTCGAACTCGAGTATCTCGTGCCCAGCCAACCCGGCGGCGCCGGCGACGCGCAGTTCTCCTTCGAAGTGCTGGTGAAGGCTCCTTGACCCTCACGCCGATGACGCGATCTCCTCTCGAGGCGCCAGGCGTCGCGGCGAGTGCACGCACGTCGACGAGCCGCTCATCGACGACACTTCACCCATGAACGCTTCGCGAGAGTCCGGCGACCTGATCGACGCGAGCGTCGTGGCGCCGATGCACAACGAGGAGGGCAACGTCGGCGCGTTCGTCGAAAGGGTCGACGCCGCGCTCGCGTCGACGGGCCGGCGCTACGAGATCCTCGTCGTCTCGGACGGCTCGACGGATCGAACGGAGACGATCCTTCGCGAGTACGCGGCGAAGGTGCCGGCGCTTCGTGCAGTCATGCTCAGCCGAAACGTCGGACAGAGCGCGGCGCTCGATGCGGGCATCCAGCAGAGCAGGGGGCGCGCGGTGGTCGTCATGGACGGCGACCTGCAGAACCTGCCCGAGGATGTGCCGCGTCTCCTCGACGAGCTCGACAAGGGATTCGATCTCGTGAGCGGCACCCGAACGGGCCGACGCGAGTCGTACATGCTCAAGCTGCTTCCGAGTCGCATCGCGAACTGGATGCTTCGCAAGGTGACCGGATGCCCGGTTCGCGACATGGGAGGCTTCAAGGCGATTCGCGGCGATCTGGCGCGAAGCCTGCGGATCTCGCGGGGCCAGCATCGGCTGCTTCCGGCGCAGGTCTGGCTGCGCGGCGGTTCGATCTCCGAGATCCCCACGCAGTTCCCGCCGCGGGCAAGCGGCCGCAGCCACTACGGCATCGCGCGGAGCTTCGACGTCTTCTTCGACATCCTGCTGCTCTGGTTCCAGGCGTCCGCGGGCAGCCGGCCGTTCCACCTGCTCGCTCGCGCGGCGATGCTTCTCTTCGCGGTCGACGCGATCGTGATGCCGTGGCTCCTGTGGGACAAGTTCGCCAACGGCGTCGACATGGGCACGCGTCCGCCGTTCCTCGTCGCGATCATGTTCTTCCTCGCGGGCCTCTTCGTGCTTGCCGCGGGCTTCATCCTCGAGATCCTCGCCGGCGTCTCCGAGACCGTGCGCGGCACGCGCGGCTGGCAGGTGCGGGAGATCGTCGCCGGCGACGCGAAGGACCACCGGCATGCCTGAGGCGAACTTCGATTCGATCGTCGGGCCGACGCACAACTACGCGGGCCTGAGCCCAGGCAACGTCGCGTCGACCTCCCATCGCGGCGAGGTGTCGCGGCCGCGCGATGCGGCGCTGCAGGGTCTCGCCAAGATGCGAGCGCTGTCGCAACTCGGTCTCGCCCAGGGTTGGCTGCCTCCGCAGGAGCGGCCCGACGTCGATCTGCTGCGAAGCCTCGGATTCTCAGGTTCCGCTCGCGACGTGATCGCCCGTGCGGCGGACGACGCGCCGCACCTTCTCGCTCGCGCTTCGTCGGCGTCGTCGATGTGGGCCGCGAACGCCGCCACCGTCTCGGCGAGCGACGACACCGCCGATCGCCGCGTGCACTTCAGCGTCGCGAATCTTCGCACCATGCTGCACCGGGCGATCGAGGCGCCGCAGACCGAACGCACCCTGCGGGCGGTGTTTGCGGACGAGAGCCGTTTCGCGGTGCATGCGGCGCTGCCTGCAGCGGAACTCCTCGGCGACGAGGGCGCCGCCAATCACACGCGGCTGCATGCACGTTCTGCCGATCCCGATGGGACGCCGGGCGTCGATCTCTTCGTGCATGGCGTTCGCGAGGGCGATCGACGGCCGCCGAAGGTCCATCCGGCGCGGCAGACGCTCGAGGCTTCGGAGGCCATTGCTCGGCGGCACGGTCTCGATCGATCGCGGGTGGTGCATGCGAAGCAGCGTCCCGAAGCGATCGACGCGGGAGTCTTCCACAACGACGTGATCGCGGTCGGGCAGGGGCCGTTGCTTCTGCACCACGAGGAAGCCTTCGAGGACGAGGCGGCGGTGCTCTCGGCGCTTCGCGATCGTCTCGGCGAGGCCTTCGTGCCGGTCCGAATCGCATCGTCGGAGGTCTCGCTCGCCGAGTCCGTGCGGAGCTATCTGTTCAACTCGCAATTGGTGACGACGCCCTCGGGGGAGCGACTGCTGATCGCGCCGCGCGAGTCGCAGGAGGAACCTGCAGTCCACGCGTGCATCGAGCGCCTCGTCGCCGATCCTGCGATCCCGATCCACGGTGCCCGCTACTTCGACCTGCGCGAATCGATGCGGAACGGCGGCGGTCCGGCGTGCCTGAGGCTGCGGGTCCCGCTTCGAGACGAGGAGTGGGCGGCCGTCGCGGAGGGCTGCCGGTTCGAGGAGTCGCGTTGCCAGGCCCTCGAGGACTGGGTCCGCCGTCGTTATCGCGAGACGCTCGAGCCGAAGGATCTCGCCGACCCGCAACTGCTTGTCGAGAGTCGGGACGCGCTCGACGAACTCACGCGACTGCTCGGGCTCGGGGCGATCTACCCGTTCCAGCACTGAGTCGCGGCACGAGCATCGTCGCCGTCCGGCGTCGGTTCGCCGGTGCCCATAAGAACCGCCTTGGAGCGGTCGCCGTCGGCGACTTTGGATGCGGTCGAGATCCGGTGATCGCGAGAACGATGGAAGGCGTCCCCGATGCGTGCTCGGGGGCGGCGGACCGCCGCAGCGAGAGACCAGCAACGGACGCCCGCCTCCCGCGACGGCGATCGAATCTTCAGGAGAGTCCCATGAGCTTCGGATTGAACGGCAACATCCACGACCTCGAGCAGCAGCTCTTTCAGGCCCTCGTCTCGGGCGATCGCCAGTCGTGTCGGCGGCTCGTCGCCGAGGCGACGGAGTCCGGCGTCGGCGCGGCCGAACTCGCCCGCGAGGTCTACTGGTCGGTGCTCGACACCATGAACACGCTCTTCCGCAACGACCAGATCTCGATGCTGTCCTACCAGTACGGCACGCGGCTGCTGCGTTCGCTCGTCGACCAGGCCCAGGCCGGCTACAAGCAGAACTCCCGTCGCAACCGCACGATCTGCATGTTCTGCGGCGAGAGCGAGGCGGACGATCTCGCGGCGCAGCTCGTCGCCGATCTCGCGGAAGCCGACGGATACGACGTCTTCTTCGGCGGAAGCGGCATCGCCAACGACGAGATCCTCGCCGAGGTCAACCAGCGGCGTCCCGACGTGCTGCTTCTCTTCTCGAGCGGCCCGCGCGATGCACCGAACGTGCGAGAACTGATCGACCATGTCCGCGGGGTCAACGCGTGCCCGCAGATGCAGATCGTGGTCGGCGGCGGCATCTTCAACCGGGCACCGGGCCTGGCCGAGGAGATCGGGGCGGACCTCTGGGCGACGAGCCCGCGCGAACTGCTCTCGGTGCTCGAGTCGATGCAGGAGGTCCGCTCGGAGATCGCGGCGAGCCGCGCCGAGGCCCGTCGCCACAAGCTTCGGCACGCGGCTTGACGCGAAAGTCGTCGCAAGAGAAGCCGTTCATCGGCCGCCGTCGATCCTCGACGAGGATCGGCGGCGGTCGGTCGAGTGCGGCCGTTCGGCTGAACGGTCAGCCATGCACGTCAGAGTGAGCCGAACCCCGCCACGCGACAGCATCCCATGAAGATCCTCCTCACCGGCGGCGCCGGATACGTCGGCAGCGCCTGTCTCCGCCATCTCGTGCGTCATGGCATCGACGCGCACGCCTACGACGACCTGTCGCGAGGCCATCGCGGGGCGGTGCCGGCCGATCGCTTGGTCGTCGGGGACATCCTCGACACAGCGCGGCTCACGAACGTGCTTCGGGATGGCGGCTTCGACGCGGTGATGCACTTCGCGGCGCTGGCCTACGTGGGCGAGAGCGTCGCGGAGCCCGAGCGCTACTGGCGGATCAACGTCTCGGGAAGCGTCTCGCTCCTTGACGCGATGCTCGCCGCGGGCGTGAAGCGCATCCTGTTCTCGAGCACCTGCTCGACCTACGGCGACAGCCCGACCGTGCCGATGTCGGAGGCATCGCCGCAGACACCCTGCAATCCCTACGCACGGACGAAGCTCGCGATCGAGTGGGCGATCCGCGACTACGCCGAGGCGCACGGTTTCGGCTTCACGCTTCTTCGCTACTTCAACGCCTCGGGCGCCGACGAGGACGGCCTTCATGGCGAGGACCACGAGCCCGAGAGCCATCTGATTCCGCTCGTGCTGCAGGCCGTCTCGGGGCGTCGCGACTCGATCGGGGTCTTCGGGACCGACTATCCGACTCCGGACGGCACCTGCATCCGCGACTACATCCACGTCGACGATCTCGCACAGGCCCATCGACTTGCGATCGAGGCGACCATGCCCGGATCCAGACACGTCTACAACGTCGGCACGGGCCACGGGAACTCGGTACTCGAGGTCATCGAGATGTGCGAGGCGGTCACCGGCCGCAAGGTCGCTCGGCGAAACGAGCCTCGTCGCCCCGGCGATCCGCCGGCGCTCGTCGCCGATGCGTCGAAGCTGGTGCGCGAACTCGGATGGAAGCCGCGCTTCGCCGATCTGCGCACGATCGTCGAGACGGCGTGGCGCTGGCACAAGGCGCATCCCCAGGGCTACGGCGACCGAGGGTGACGGAGCCGAGGGATCGCGACGTTGGCGGTTCATGCATCCGGCGCCATGCCCAATCCCGATGGTCCGGATCGGATCGCAGGATCGTGGCGCCCGTCCGCCCATCTCGCGGAGTTGGTGTCGGCGGATCATGCCGCTTGACGTTGCTCCTCATGAACGCGGACGACGCAGCCAGCGGCGAGTGATGTCGCGGCACCGAGAGTCCGAGCGAGGGGGCGTGCCGAGTCGCCTCAGCCGAGCGACGGGTCGGCTGCGCCGGCTCGGCCGGCGGACTTGATCGACTCGCGGAAGAATCCCTCGAGTCGCTCGACCTCGGTGGCGATGCGATGACGTCCGTGGACCAGTTCGCGTCCGCGCGAACCCATCTCGCGCAGGCGTTCGACCGGCGTCTCGAGCGCGTCGAGCATGCAGTCGGCCAGGCGATCCACGTCGGACGCGGGCGCAAGCCATCCGACCTCGCCAGGAACGACGAGCTCGGGAATGCCGGCGATGTAGGTACTGATCACGGGCCGGCGCATCGCGAGGGACTCCATGATCACCACGGGAAGCCCCTCGGCAAAGCTCGGCATCACCATGCAGCGAGACTCGGCGATGTGTCGCCGCACCTCGGCCTCGGAGATCCATCCGGTGATCGAGACCTGTTCGCGCAAGCCGAGGCGATCGATCGCCGCTTCGACGTCTGGACGCATCTCGCCATCTCCGCCGAGCACGAGGTGCGGCCGACGCCCGCGGGATCGAAGCAGGGCGAGCGCTTCGAGCAGGACGATCTGACCCTTCTGCGGCGTCAGTCGACCCACGCACACGAAGCGATCGACGTCCGAGACCTCCGGTCCGTCGGCAAGGAAGTCCTCGCCGACGCCGCAGCGCACGATGCGGATCCGATCCCATAGTCGAGGCGAGACCCATCGTCGAAGCTGCGATCGTCCGAAGCTGGTGATTGCGACGACGAAGCTCGAGGCTTCGATCTTTCTTCCCAGCGAGAAGCCGATCGGCGCGTCGTACTCCGATGGACCATGGACCGTGAAGCTGAAGGGCGGACCGCCGAGGATTCGCATCAGCATCGCCACCGCGCAAGCGTTGGTTCCGAAGTGGACGTGAAGATGTTCGATGCCGCGGCCACGCAGGTGGCGAAGCAGGACGGTCGCCTCGGCGAGATAAGCGAGATGCTTGATGAGACCTCGTTCGCTCGCTCGGCTCAGCGAGACGGCGGTCGCGAGCGCCCGAATGAACCGCGACGGATGGCGGAGCAAGGTCGAGAGCGTGGACCACGCGAAGCGGACCGGCGACTGGTCGAGGCAGACGAAGGTCCGGGCAGCCTCCTCCCGATCCGCGGGATCGGCGATGACGCCCTCGGCGCCTCGGATCGCGAGCCGCGTCACCTCGTTCCCGCGTCGCTCGAGTTCGACGATCTCGCGGCGGATGAAGGTGTGACTGACCTTCGGATAGGCGGTGGTGAGATAGGCAATTCGCATCGGTAGATCGAATCCGAGCGGCAGGGCTTAGTCGCCGAGTCTTCGGTGAGAGGGTGATCGGCGTCGCGACCCATGCCGCTCAAGCGATACCCGCGGCGCTGAGGCGAGCAGGCCCCCCGATCGGAATCGGACGGACTTCCGTCAGACTCCTCGGTCCTCCAGGAATCCGATCGCCCGCTTGACCGCCTCGCGCTCCGGCGGCGGCACGTCCTCGCTCGCCCCGATCCGCGTCGGCATGGCGATCGTCGCCTCGCCGCCGAGGTGCTCGCGGAACTCCTCCAGACCGCGGAGGAGCCCTCGAAGATCCTCGAGCTCCGGCGCCCAGATCGGCAACCCAAGGCCGCGGAGCGTGTCGAGGATGCGGCGATGCGACGCCTCGTCGAGGCGGCCGGCCTGCATCGCGATCGTCGAGTCGAGGGCGACGCCGATCGCGACCGCCTCGCCATGGGTGATCCGATGACCGCTCATCGCCTCGAGTCGGTGCGCGGCCCAATGACCGAAGTCGAGCGGCCGCGCCGTGCCGAGCTCGAACGGGTCGCCGCCGTCGAGGATGTGGCGCAGATGAAGTTCCGCGCTGCGCCGCACGACCGGCTCGGACGCGGCCTCGTCACGGTCGCGGATCGCCTCGGCATCGCGCTCGAGCCTGTCGAAGAGACCCGCGTCGCGGATCACCGCGATCTTGACCGCCTCGGCGAAGCCCGATCGCCAGTCGCGATCGGAGAGCGAACGAAGGAGATCGAGGTCGCACAGGACCGCCGACGGGACCGCGAACGTGCCGAGAAGGTTCTTCTTCCCGCGGCGATTGACGCCGTTCTTGACCCCCATCGCCGCGTCGTCCTGGGCGAGCGTCGTCGTCGGCATCCGCACGAGGCGCACGCCGCGATGGAAGGTCGCCGCCGCGTAGCCGGCGACGTCGAGCGCCGCGCCGCCGCCGATCGCCAGCACGATGCTGCGCCGGCAGATCCGCGCCGCGACAAGCGCGTCGAGGATCTCCTCGAGCACCATCGGATCGTTCTTCGCGTGCTCGCCGCCGGGCACGAGAAGGGGCCGCGCGACCTCCGGCATCGGCCCGCCGCCTTCGGCGATCGCGTCGAGCAGCGCCGGCACGAACAGCGGATTCGCCTCGGCGAAGCCGCCATCGACGATCGGCAGCAGTCGTCCGCGGAATCCCTCGTCGCGCTCGACGATCCGCGCGATCTCCTCGGCGATCGGCGAAGGGGCGTCGCTTCGACGCTCGAGCGCCCCGCGACAGAAGCGCACGCGATGCGAGAAGCCCACGGAGAGATCGCCGCCAAGGACATCGCGCTGGGTCATGGAGTGGCGGAGCTCGGCGGGGTCGATGGGATCGCGGGGGACGAAGGCGGAGACGATAGGGGAGAGCGTTCGCGAGCGGGACCCGTCGGGTTCGAGCGACCATCGGATCAGTCGTCTGCGGGAGTGCGCCGGCGGAAGCGCCCCGAGCAGCGGTCCCGCTCGACGTCCCTCTTCATCAAGCTCGATCGGATGCCGTCCGCGCCGCCTCGATCCGTCTTCCGCACAGATGCGAAAGGCACACCGCTGCCGCGACGCCGACGTTCAGGCTGTCGACGCCCGCGGCCATCGGGATCCGGACGAGGTGGTCGCAGGCGGACTTCGCCCGATCGGTGAGGCCGGGAAACTCCGATCCCATCAGCAGCACCAATCGCCGCGGCGGCTCGATCTCGTGGATCGCGATCGCCTTCGGATCGGTCGCCGCGCCGAGGATCGCCACGCCATGCTGCTCGCGCAGCCGCCCGAGTCCGCCGATCCAGTCGTCGAGTCGCGTGAACGGCACGTCGAGGGCGTGACCGATCGAGACCCGCAGGCTCTTGCGGTAGAGCGGGTCGTGGCACTCGGGGCTGAGCAGCACGCCGTCCACGCCGAACGCCGCCGCGTTGCGGAAGAGAAGGCCGATGTTGTCGATGTTGCGGATGTCCTCGCAGCCAAGCAGCGCGATCGGTCGCGATGGGTCGTCGAGGGCCACGTCGATCCGCGATCGCCCATCGGACGGTCGACGGCCCAGCGCGAGCAGGCCGCGATGAAGATCGAACCCGACGATCGACTCGAGCACCGCGTCCTCGGCGACGAGGATCGGCGGCGAGGGATCGTTCGACCGCTCGCGAAGCGACCGGGCCTTCTGGGCCATCTTCTCGCTCGCGAGGATCGAGATCGTGGTGCCGGGTGACGCAAGCATGCGTTCGAGGACGAGGGCCTGCTCGCCGATGAACCAGCCCTCGCCCTCTCCGGCCTTGACGAGGTCGGGATCGCGCAGGCTTCGATACGGCTCGACGCGCGGATCCGAGGCGTCGATGCGCTCGAACGAGCCCGTCGGCGAGGGGTCGAACGAGGTGCGATCGCGTTCGCTCGGTCGGGTCATGCGGTGCATTGTGGGGTCTGCGTCGGCGAGTGGGCGCGCGACGCCACCGATACACTTTGACGATGACCGACGCGAAGCCGCCCGACCTGCCGATCGTGCCGGGTACCGGCGAACCGGCGCAGGCTTCGATCGAGCGTCCGCTCGAGGAGACCGTCGAGGATCGCCGGGTCGCGGAGCTGCTCTCCTCGGGCGCGGAGGCACCGGAACTCGCTGAAGCCGTCGAGGCGCAGGAGGCCGCCGACGCGGCGGACACGCTCGAACAACTGCCCGAATCGGAAGCGGTCGAGGTCCTCGGGGAGATGGACCTCGAGGCCGCGGCGGAAGCCCTGGCCTACATGACGCCGGCGCTCGCGGCGGGCGTCCTCGAGGATCTCGCCGACGAGCAGCCCGAGCTCGGCGGGCGACTTCTCGAGGAGATGGCGCCCGACGATGCGACCGATCTGCTCCAGCAGCTCCGCGAGCGCACACGTTCCAGGATCCTCGCCACGATCACCGCCGGGCCGGCGGCGCGGCTTCGCGAACTCCTTCGATATTCGGAGGAGTCCGCCGGCGGCATCATGACGACCGACTACGTCGCGGTCCGCGCGGAGATGAGCGTGGCCGAGGCGATCGAGGCGATTCGCCGCGCCGACATCGACGAGGACACCTCCTACGCGTTCGTGATCGATCGACGCGGGCACCTCGACGGCACGGTCAGCCTCCGGGCGCTCCTGCTTGCCGATCCCAAGTCGCGCATCCGCGAGATCGCCGATCGCCGGGTCGATGCGGTGCCGCCGGATCTCGATCGCGAGCAGGTCGCGCGGGAGTTCGAGCGCTACGACTACGTGGTGCTTCCGGTCGTCGACGACGCGGGACGGCTGCTCGGCATCGTGACGGTCGACGACGTGATCGACACGATCCGCGCCGAGAGCGCCGAGGACGCGCAGCTGATGGTCGGTGCGGGCCGCGAGGAGGGCGCCGCGTCGCCCTTCCTCGACAAGGTGAAGAGCCGGCTCCCGTGGCTTCTCGTCAACCTCTTCACCAGCGCGGTCGCGGCGATGGTCGTCCTTCAGTTCGAAGGGCTCATCGCCGAGATCGCGGTGCTCGCGGTGCTCATGCCCGTCATCGCGAACCAGGCTGGCAATGCGGGCCAGCAGTCGCTCGCGGTGACGCTGCGAGGCATCGTGCTCGAGGAGGTGCCGCGAAACGGCTCGATGCGGCTCTTCCTGCGCGAAGGCGCCGTGGGACTGGTCAACGGCGTCTGCTGCGGCGTGATCGTCGGCAGCGCGATCGCGGCGATCGAGCACTTCGCCCATGGAGGCGATGCGTGGCGGCTCGGCGTGGTGGTCGCAATCGCGATGGGCGTGGCGCTGACGATCGGATGCCTGACCGGGGCGGCGATCCCGATCCTGCTGCGTCGAGCCGGCGCCGATCCGGCGACCGCATCGACCATCTTCCTCACGATGGTCACCGACAGCATGAGCTTCCTGACGTTCCTTGGTCTTGCGAGCGGATTGGCAGGGTGGCTTGGCGTCGGCTCAAGTTGACGTGCGAGGTCAGCCGTATGCCTCGACCGAATCGCACGTGCACACGAGGTTGCGGTCGCCGTAGGGGTTGTCGACGCGTCCGACCACTGGCCAGAACTTGAACTGCCGGAGCCACGGCGCTGGATACGCCGCCTGCTCGCGCGAGTAGGCGTGTGGCCACGCATCCGAGGAGACTGCGGCCGCGGTGTGCGGCGCGTGCTTCAGCGGGTTGTCGCTGCGATCGCCGCGGCCCTCTTCGATCGCGCGGATCTCCTCTCGGATCGCGATCATCGCGTCGCAGAAGCGGTCGAGCTCGGCCTTCGATTCGCTTTCGGTCGGCTCGATCATGAGCGTGCCCGCGACCGGCCAGGACATCGTCGGAGCGTGGAATCCGAAGTCGATCAGGCGCTTCGCGACGTCGTCGATCTTGATCCCGGCGGTTCGGTCGAACGCGCGGCAGTCGACGATGAACTCGTGGGCGCAGCGTCCGTGCGCATTCGTGTAGAGGATGTCGTAGTGGCCTTCGAGGCGCTTCGCCATGTAGTTCGCGGCGAGGATCGCGATCTCGGTCGAGCGGCGAAGTCCATCCGAGCCCATGAGCGCGATGTACACCCAGGGGATCGTCAGGATGAGCGCCGAGCCGTACGGTGCCGCCGAGATCGGGCCGATCGCATGCTTGCCCGCCGACTGCGGCCGCACCACCGGATGGCCGGGCAGGAAGGGCGCGAGCGCCTCGACCACGCCGATCGGGCCCATGCCCGGGCCGCCGCCGCCGTGCGGGATGCAGAAGGTCTTGTGGAGATTGAGGTGGCAGACGTCCGCGCCGAGATCGGCCGGCCGCACGAGTCCGACCTGCGCGTTCATGTTCGCACCGTCCATGTAGACGAGGCCGCCGTTGGCGTGCACCGCGTCGCAGATCGCCCGCACGTGCTCCTCGAAGACGCCGTGCGTCGAGGGGTAGGTGATCATGCACGCGGCGAGGCGATCACGATGCTCCTCGGCCTTCTTGCGAAGGTCCGCAAGATCGATGTTGCCCTCCTCGTCGCACCCGACCGGCACGACCCGCATGCCCGCGACGATCGCCGAGGCCGGGTTCGTGCCGTGCGCCGAGACCGGGATCAGGCAGGCGTCCCGCTGGGTGTCGCCGCGATGGCGGTGGTAGGCGCGGATCACCATGAGACCCGCGTACTCGCCTTGGCTGCCGGCGTTGGGCTGCAGGCTGACCGCGGGGAAGCCGGTCACCTCGGCGAGCCAGCTCTCGAGCGAGCGGAAGAGTTCCGCATAGCCCTGCCACTGCGACTCGGGCGCGAAGGGATGGATCGCCGCGAACTCCGGCCAGGAGACCGGCATCATCTCGCTCGTCGCGTTGAGCTTCATGGTGCATGAGCCAAGCGGGATCATCGAGTGGGCGAGCGACAGGTCGCGCGACTCGAGCCGCTTGAGATACCGCAGCATCTCGGTCTCGCTGCGGAATCGATGGAAGACCGGCTGCTGCATGAAGGAGTCGTGGCGCGCAAGCGCCGCCGGCAGCGCCGGCGCCTCGCAGGCGATCGGCGCTTCGGCGCCGAAGCACGACGCGAGATCGGCGAGGTCCGACAACGACACGGTCTCGTCGAGCGAGATGCCGATCGAGCCGTCGCCGTAGCGGCGCAGGTTCACACGCTTCGCCTCGGCGGCGCGATGCACCTTCTCGGCACCGCCGGCGACCTTGACCCGCAGCGTGTCGAAGAAGGGCTCGGGGCCGACGTGATGCCCGGCCTTGCGAAGCGACGCCGCGAGCGCCGCGGCCATGGTGCGGATGCGGGTCGCGATCGCGACGAGGCCCTCCGGCCCGTGCCAGCATCCGTAGAGACCGGCCATCACCGCCAGGAGCACCTGCGCGGTGCAGATGTTGCTCGTCGCGCGGTCGCGCTTGATGTGCTGCTCGCGGGTCTGGATCGCCATGCGAAGCGCCGGATTGCCGTGGGCGTCGCGCGAGACGCCGATCAGCCGTCCGGGCATCTTGCGGACGAGATCCTCGCGGGTCGCGAGATACGCCGCGTGGGGTCCGCCGAGGCCCATCGGAATGCCGAACCGCTGCGTGCTGCCCACCGCGATGTCGGCGCCGAAGGAACCCGGCGTCGCGAGCAGCGACAAGGCCAGCGGATCCGCCGCGACGACGAAGAGCGCCTTGTGCTCGTGCAGGCGATCGGCGAGGCCGCGCAGGTCGTGGATCGTGCCGCAGGTCGCCGGATGCTGGACGAGGGCGCCGCAGAGTTCGCCGAGATCGCTTCGCGAAGCGAGCCCGGAGACCGGGCCGATCCTCACCTCGATGCCGAGGCCCGACGCGCGCGTCTCGACCACCGCGATCGTCTGCGGGTGGCAGTCCTCCGCGACGAAGAACGCCTTGCGATCGGGGCTCTGCGAGACGCACATGCTCATCGCCTCGGCCGCGGCGGTGCCCTCGTCGAGCAGGCTGGCGCCGGCGACGGGAAGGCCCGTCAGTTCGCAGACCATCGTCTGGAAGTTGAGAAGCGCCTCGAGCCGGCCCTGCGCGATCTCGGCCTGGTAGGGCGTGTACTGCGTGTACCAGCCCGGGTTCTCGAGCACGTTGCGAAGGACCACCGGCGGCGTGATCGTGCCGTGGTAGCCCATGCCGATGTAGCTTCGGAAGACCTCGTTGCGCTCGGCGAGGGTCTTGAGCGACGCGAGCATCTCGTGCTCGCCGCGGGCGGCGCCGACGTCGCCGGGAGCCTTCTCGAGCTCGAGCGTGCCGCTCATGCGGATCGAGGCGGGGATCGCCTCGGCCATCAGCGCGTCCATGCTCGCCACGCCGAGCGTCTCGAGCATCGATGCGACTTCCGCCGCGTCGGGTCCGAGGTGCCGCCGCGCGAAGGTGTCGAGCGGATCGAATCCGTGCGAGGCGGGCTCGTGCGAGGAGGTGGCGTGGGCCGGGCTTCCGGCGGTCGGGATGGTGGACATGGGCGTGGATTCGCCGAAGGGGTGCGAGCGGCGCGGGGCGGTGCGGAGCCGCCAACGGGAACCGCGGAGCCTCGTGATCCGCTCGAACGAGCGGACGGGACTCCGCGGAGGGCGGAAGTATAGAAGGCGCCCGTTGCGGACCGTTCGCCGAATCGCCGGGTCCGGAGTCGATCGGCGGCGCAGTTTCCCGGCGGAGAACCGCGACCCGATCCTTCTATAGTCGCCGCTCCCGATCGAACTCCCGTCGGAACGCCACCCATGTCCCCATGCTCCTTCAGCCGGCGGCTCGTCGGCGCGGTCGCCACGACCCTCGCCCTCGCCTCCGGCACGGCCGTCGCGCAGGACGGTGCTGCCGCGGCCGCCGACCGAATCGTCGAGGGGCCGGTCAACGTCTACACCTTCTCGCCGGAGGAGTCCTTCGTCGAGGCCGATGCCACGCGGCTCTCCTTCCGCGACGCGCTCGAATCGCTCGGTCCCGACGCGGTGTCCTGGTACCAGCATGTGATGACGCTCTCGAACCCCTACTTCGAGGGCCGCGCGCCGGGTTCCGCGGGCATCGAGCGGGCCGCGGACTACCTCGAGTACTGGATGCGGCGAGACGGTCTCGCGCCGGCGTTCGGCGATGGCTACCGCCAGACCTTCACCATGCCGTCGCGCCGCGCCGAGGTGCTCTTCGCGGCGATCTCCGCCGACGGCGACGCGCTTGAAGAAGCCGACTTCAGGCTGCTTCCAAACTCAGGCGGCGGCGAGGTCGAAGGCCCGCTCGCCTTCGTCGGCTACGGCGTCGAGGACGGACCCGACGGCTACGACAGCTTCGCCGCGGCGGGCGATCTCGACGGCAAGGTCGTCATGGTCTTTCGCTACGAGCCGATCGGCGAAGACGGCACGAGCCGCTGGAGCGAGCGGCGCTTCAGCCGCCATGCGGGGCTTGCGGACAAGTTCGCGGCAATCGCGAAGCGCGGCGCCGCGGCGATCCTGCTCGTGAACC
>CAZTMB010000035.1:24025-25790 GCA_964614695.1 uncultured Isosphaeraceae bacterium
GACAAGTTCGCGGCAATCGCGAAGCGCGGCGCCGCGGCGATCCTGCTCGTGAACCCTCCCGGCGTGCGCGACGGCGCGGAAGGCCTCGAGATTCCGCGGCGCGGCGGGCTGGGTCCGCAGCTCTCGATTCCGGCGTTCATCGTCTCGCCCGACGCGGCAGCGAGGCTGCTCGAAGGGCGAGGCGCCGAGGGCTCGGCGCTCGCGGCGTGGCGCGAGGCCGCCGATCGCGGTCCATCGCTGCCGGCGCTGGCCGACGGCGGCGCGAAGATCCGCGTCGCGGTCGAGATCGAGGACGGCGTCGAGACCTCGAACATCGCGGGCGTGCTTCCGGGTTCGGGCGATCTCGCCGACGAGTGGATCGTGCTCGGGGCCCACTACGACCACATCGGCGAGAGTGCCGGCGAGAACGGTGCGGTCGAGGTGAATCCCGGCGCCGACGACAACGCTTCCGGCACGTCGGCGGTCCTCGTGCTTGCGTCGAAGATGCAGGCGCTCGCTGAGGCAGGGGAACTGCCCGAGTCGCGGCGATCGATCCTGTTCATCGCCTTCACCGCCGAGGAGAGCGGTCTCAACGGCTCGCGGCACTTCGTGCAGAACCCGACGATCTCGGCCGACAAGGTCTCGGCGATGGTGAACCTCGACATGATCGGGCGGCTTCGCAACGACGAGATCGTGGTCGGTGGCGTACGGAGCGGCGAGGGTCTCCTCGAGCGCATTCGACCGCACCTTGCGGCAAGCGACCTGCTGGTGCGTGCCGATCCAAGCGGACGTGCGCCTTCGGACCACAGCAACTTCTACGGCGCGAGCATCCCGGTGCTCTTCTTCTTCACCGGCGTGCACGAGAGCTACCACCAGCCCGGCGATCGCGGGCACACCGTGAACCCCGCCGGGGCGGCGAAGGTGATGGCGCTCGTCGAGGACGTGCTGCTGGACCTCGTCTCGGGCGAGAAGGTTGCGTTCGTGTCGCCCGATGCGGCGCCGGCCGCGCCGGCGGGCGGGCCCGATCGCGGCTACGCGGGCGTGCGGCTCGGTGTGCAGCCGGGGCTCTCCGAAGGCGAGGGCGTCAAGGTCGAGGCGGTGTCGGAAGGCACGAGCGCCGCCGATGCGGGCATCGTCGCGGGCGACGTGATCCTCTCCTGGGACGGCGTGCTCCTCATGGGCGCGGGCGACTTGATGAGCAAGCTCCGCTCGCACGAGCCGGGCGATGTCGTGACGCTCGTCGTCGTGCGCGACGGCAAGGAGCAGGAGATCAAGGTGACGCTCAAGGCTTCCGGCGGCGCGCGACGGGGGAACTGAGGCGGGGGGGACATGTCGTTCGCTTGAGGTGAGAGCGCGTTTCGAAGTCGCTGATCGCATTCGCGCAGAGTCCGCCACTCTCCCGCGAGCGAAGCGAAGCGGGGGAGTCGAGGTTCGAGCGGAAGCGAGAACCTCGGTGGGGGTGGTCAAGACCAAGGGGCTCGTCGCGGGCCTTCCGCTCGAGTGGAGAGAGCCTTCCGAAGTCGGAGGGCTCTGTCATCAGGTACGAACGCCTCTCGCGGATTCTCCTGGTGTCAGGCACCCCCACCCGCTTCGCGAACACGTTCGCGAAGCGACCTCCCCCGCGGCGTCGCTTCGCGACTGCGGGGGAGGGGTCGCCCACGTGCGATGATCGCCACCCGCGGTCGATCGCGGTGGAATACACGCCCTCAGCCGTCAAGTCACGCGATTCTGCTTCCCACGCAAAGCGCCCTTCGCAACTGCCGCGCTTCGCGGTTCGGACGTCCAT
>CAZTMB010000036.1:0-18561 GCA_964614695.1 uncultured Isosphaeraceae bacterium
CCGCGGCGCGGCAGGCGTTGCCGGTGTTGCTGTCAGCAAGATGGCCCTTGAGGCATTGCTCCTCGGCGGCGATCGCCTCGTCCCACGCCTCGCGATCTTTGTGCACGTCGGCGATCTGCTCCCAGACGCTCGCAGGCGACCAATCCTTGCATCGCTCGGGGTTCATGCCGGTCTCGATCGCCTCGCGGTAGGCGTCGAGGGCCTCGTCGAACTGTTCGGCCTCGCGGAGGGAGATGCCGAGCCATTCCAACGCCACCGCAAGCAATCGGCGCTGCTCAGCGTCCGGCCGCGCCCCGCCCGCAGCACGCGCAACCTCAACCCACTCCCCAAACAGGTCAATCGCCGCCTCGATCCGCCGTTGCCGTATCTGCCATCGCCCAAGCAATCCAAGAGCCCGGCCCAGCGGCACAGACGCATCCTTGAGACCACTCTCCGACAGGACGCGAAGCGCCGCCAGCACGCTGCCGATCGTCTCGTCGGTCGCCGGGTCGAATGCGTCGGCGGAGGGTGCAGCCTCGGCTCCGGCTTCGGCGGCGCTCAACACGCAGTCGATGTACTCGACGGCCAGATCCGCAGCGGCCTTCGACGACTCGATGCGGGCGCGGTGCTCAGGGCCGACGAACGGCTCGAGGAACGCTCGTTCGATCTCGTAACGATCGCGTCGGTAGAAGTAGATTGCGGCACGCTCCGCCACCTCGAAGTCTGCGTCGGTGGGCTCTGCAAGCAGCTCCTCGGCGATCGAGGCGGCACCCGCCTCGCCCGCCGAGACGATGAGGCTCGCGAGGGCACCGGCTGCCAGTCTCCCGACGCCCTCCGGATGCGCATCGATGAACTCGTAGAGAAAGTCGCGGCCGTGCTCATTCACCCGCAGGCGCAGCGCGACGCGGATCGCACCGGGGCCGAGCATGAACTCCGAACCGGGAAGTTGGTCGGACAGCCGCGCAAGCCCCTCCGCCGTCGCCGTCTCGGGCAGGGATGCGAGGTGTTCACCGAGCACCTGCTCCGCCACCCGCTCGACGGTGAAGGTGAAGGCGGTGCGCCCTTGCTCATCGAGCACGGAGAGCACGCCCCTGCGCACCAGAAAGTCGAATGCTGGGAGGTCGCCGCCATAGACGAGGTCGTAGCGCTGCTGCTCGATCTCGGCCTTGTCGAATCGGGTCTCTCGCGACGAATGCATCATGGTCCCGAGAAGGGCAAGCAACTCGCGGACGGAGGCCCCGGGAAGATCGCTTCGCAACTTGTCGAGATAGGTCTCGAACACCTGCTCGACCCGAAGATGCTCCGGCAGGGGCCGGTCGTGATAGCACTCCATCGCGATCCGCATCCGCAGCGGATTGTGCAGGTCCCATGACAGCTCGGGGCTTTCCCGCTGCAGCGTCGCCCAGTCGAAGCGAGGCGACATCCGCTGCTGGTCATGGGACCGGTAGCGTTCCCACGCCGCGGCGACTTCGGCGTTGGTGAACGCCTTGACGGTGACGAACGCCGCAGTCTCTCGTCGATCCGGCGCGGTCTCGCCAGCACCTGCTCGCCGGCCGGCCGTGGCGCGTCCGACCTCGCTTCGCTGCGCTGCTGAAGACGAGCGGCGACTCCGGCCCGAGCGACCGGATGCGCCGTGACCCGTGCCGGCATCCGAGTCCGGCTCGCCCGACTCCTCGTCATCCTCGTCCTTGTCGCGGTCCGGAAGCCACTCGTCGAGCTGATGAAGGCCGGAGTTCGAGGGTGGTGTCCACCAGAGGGAACGCTCCGAGAGCGCGCTCTGCATCCAATCCTCGTCCTCGGTCCGCCAGCTGATCGCGAAGCGCGGGCCGCGACCGGTCTGCGCCCCCGCTCGCGCGAGGTTGCGGATCCCATCGAGCAGGTCGATCCGGTTGGGATGCTCGTTCAGGCCGTCGACCACGACCACCAGACCGGTCAACGCGTCGGCCACGTCGGTCGCGGCGACATCGTCGTCGAGGACGAGCGTGCGGCGGATCAGTCGATCGATCGTCGCCATCGACTGAAAGTCTCGAGCCAGCAGCAGGAGGACGGGCTTGTCGCTCGATTCCCGCCATCGGTGCACAAGGCTCGCGAAGATCCCGGTCTTCCCAGCGCCGGCCTCCGCGGCGATGCCCAGGAGCGGCAGGGCCGAGTCGATCCACGCGGCCAGACGCGGCTCGTACTCGGCCCGCTCGACATGAAGTTCGCGGCGGTACTTGAGGGTCTGCTCGAGGATGCGCAGGGTTCGCTCAGTGGCCGACCTCACTCGCGTGAGAAGCGTCTCGTAGCCCAGCTCCGACCGCCGAAGCCTCGGGAAGGCCTTGGCTTGCTGCCGCCTGCGCAACTCGTCGAGGTGCCGAGTGGTCGCGTGCGGGCGCACCACGCCCTGCGCATCGGGACCCGAGTAGTGGATCTCGCGATCGGAGCGGATCTCGCCATAGAAGAGCGCCGTGGCTGCGTCTCCGCTGGTCCCCGCGACCGCTGCCGCGATCATCGTCTCCGAGACGATCAGCGGCGGAAGTTCCAGCGTGCGGCGCCCGCCGGGGGCGAGCGGCGAGCGTCTGCGAAGCGCCACGCCCTTCGACCGGCGAAGCTCGCTGGGCCCGCCGGTCTCGATGCGGCCGCCTCGCCCGCGGAGGAGCGCCATGGCGGTGCCGTCCGAGACCCACAGTTCGTAGTCGCGAAGCCAGCGGTACTCGCGGATCGCCCGTGCCGCCACCTCGCGGCCGCGAAGGGCCGGTTCCTCATCCTGCCGGGGGATCTTCTTGTGGGCGTAGGCGTTGCGGAGGTTGAGCAGCCACTCGAGCTTGCCGAGGCTCGCCTGCCGTCGCTCCTCCTGGCCGACCTCGTTCCACACCGCACCCTCGTTCCGCTCGGGCTTGCCGCGCTCCGACCGGATCCAGGTGTCGCGAAGCTCTGCGAGAAACAGGGGGTGCTTCGCCTCCTCGGCCCCGCGAATCGAGCGGTCGATGAACGACCACCAATCCCCCAGCGCCGGCCGGTCCATCTTGGCAAAGAGATCGTTCAAGCGCGGGTCGTGCCAGTTCGGCGCCGAGAGATAGTCCGCCTTGCACACGAGCGCCAAGTAGCGAAGCATCGTGTCGATCGTCGTGTCGATCGCATCGGAGAGATGCACCGGATCGCGCGCCTCGATCAGGCACTGCGCCGCCCGCGCGATCGGCGTCGGCAGGTTCTCGAGAAGCTCCGCGTCGAGCGGCGGGTCGAGCGGCGGAAGGGTGGAGGCCAGCCGGTCTGCCGGTGCGGCGGCGGCACTCGGCGTCGCGGCGACGCCCGCGGAACCATCTGGCGAGCCGGCGACCTCCGTCGCTCGCCGCTGTGATTCGCAGAGTTGCCGCAACTTCACCTTGTGGCCGAGCGGCATGGCGAGCGAGGTCGCAAGCTCGGCGATGTCGCCTTCCTTGAACGAAGCCAGCACGGCCGCGTCCACCCCGTGGTTCAGGAAGCCCGCGAGGTAGGTCTCGAGTCCGTGCTGCGCGAGCAACGCATGAAGGGCGTCGTTGTGGTCGTTCATCGATGTTCCCTCGGACAGGTCATGCAATCCGGCAACCTTCGCTCCGATGCTCCATGGGTGACGCGAACTCCGCTCCCCGATCCTCCGTCGCCGGCGTCCGTCAATCGTCGCGCCCGCCACGGCCGCGACCACGCCGACCACTCCTCGGCTGCTGAAGCTCCGGGAAGAGCAGCGGGCCGAGCAGGGGTAGCCGCGCATAAAGGCGATCGAGCACGCGTGTTGGCAAGGTGATCGCCACGGCCACGAGCACCAGCGAAAGACCGAGCACGACGACGCTCCACCAGCGATGGAAGGACTCGCGGGCGGCGTCGGTCTCGATCCACGCCGATTCGAGCGCTCCGAGCCCCGCGATGATCGCCTCGAAGATCCCGAAGAGGGCCAGCACGAAGACGATCCGGTTGAGCTGCCCTTCGTGGGAGCGCTCCGACTCCTCGTGCAGGTGCTCGATGAGCTGACCCGTCGCGGCAAGTCTCGCGTCGAGGCCGAGGGCCTGTTCGATCGACGTCTGCAGCAGGCGGTGATCGACGCTCGACTCGGGATCGCGACCGCGATATCCGGCGCTGGCCTTCACATACCGTTCGCGAAGACGTTGGCAGAGGCCGATGGTGGTGTCGCGGCGCGATTCCTCGCCGATCCGCCTTGCCTCTGCATCGATGCCTCGCAGCTCCTCGACCAGTGCGAACAGCAGGTCCAGCGAGCGGTCCGCCGAGAACGCCTCGCCTTCGCGTTCGATCAGCACCACGCATGCCGAGGGACCCACGTACGCCTCGCCGATCGAGAGCGCGAGCGGCTCGGGCGTCCCGCCGATCAGTTCCCGCATCGAGTGGCGGAGCCGCGTCTCGTCCCATCCCTTGCGAGGGTGCAAGACGAGCAACGCATAGAGCGTGCCAGGCTCGCGGGCTGCTCGTGTCGCTGCGCCGATCGCCTCGCCGAAGCGAAGCGGCGAATCGAGGCCCGAAGGCGACGGCATGGGGATCGTTTCGCGCCGCGCGGCGTGTTCGCCATCGCCGCGTGTGCCGCCTTCGTCGCAGTCCCCGCGCCTTCGCCAGGCCTCCGCGTGCGGCGACGAGATCTCCGGCTCCCAGAACCGTGACTCGAGAATCGCGGCGATGTCCTGCTGACCGAGCACCGTGCCATCACGAGGCGAATCGATAATCGTCCAGTGGTGTCCGCGACCGTCGTACCACGGGTCGGCGATGCCGGGAAACTCCGTGAATCGTGACGCGCCGCGACGGGTGGAGCCAAGCCCGAGCGCATCGCGCCGCCGCTGCTCCGCCCACTCGAGGCTGGCACCGAGTCCGCGCAGGTTCGCGCGGGCCTCCGGCTCGCTTGGCGGCGAAGACTCGTCGATCGCGATGATCCAGCGCGCTCTTGGCGGATCGTCATGGGCGGAGCCTGGTCGAGGCTTCTCGATCATCGTGACGGGGAACCGACGATCGAGCCCGAGCATGCCGCCGCGGAGGTAGATCTTGTCGCAGGCGGTCGCGCCCTGGTCGAGCGCGTCGCGCGGCGCCAGCGGCAGGACTGCGGCATCGACCGATTGGATGGGAGCCGCGAGGTGATCGACCGAAGGCAAGGCGATCGAGAGTGCCGTCAGGCGGGGCGCCGCCGCTTCGAAGCGGCGGGTGTCGAGTTCAAGCGCCGAGGCGAGCAGCGAAGCGACGGGGTCCTTGGTGAGCGAGTCCTCGCCCTGATCGAGCGAGACTCGAACGAGATGAAGCCCGAGCCGCGCGACGAGTTCGTCGAATCGGACCGATCCGATGGCCTTCGCCTGCGGGTGGCGGCTCCATTCGGCGAGACGCTGCAGCGCGCGGTCGTCATCGGGCAGTCGATGCCATCGATCCGCGAGATCGTCCGGAGTGTGGGCAAGCAGCAGCGTCCGCGCTAGATCCTCGCGTGTGGGCATCGCGTCGGCGAAGCCGTCCCGGCGGCGAGCCTCCGCATCGCCGGGGAGGTTCTGAAGCATCAGGACCAGCGGATAGAGATCGAAGCGGCGCTCGGGAAGCGGCGGCCGCTCGGCGCCTTGATCGACCCGATCGGCGTAGTCGACGAGGGCCGAAGCCCGACGCGGAAATCGTCCGGTCTCGACCAGTTCGATCGCGAGCGCCGCGCTGACCAGCGCGTCCAGATCGGGCGCGGCGTGGAGCGCGATCGTCGGCGACCACGGGCGGCCGTGGATCTCCTGCGTTCGCGCGATGGCGATCCACGGGCCGACGAGATGCTCGTGCACGAGGTCGGGGTGCGTGAACACGAGTCGAGCCGTGCTCGTCGCGCCGGGCGTGCCCTGGTGGTGGTCGATCACGCCCGGCTCAATGTGACCGCCCACGTCGAGGTAGAGCACATCGCTGCTGCGCGAGACCACGCTGCCCGCGTCGAGGAAGGAGAACCGCCAGCGGATCGAGAGTCCCAGATCCGTCCGTGCGCCGATGAGCGAGTACCCCGGGTGCATGCTGCGCAAGATAGGCGACCCGGGCGGCGGTCCCAAGAGCCGACTCGATGCTCCCGCAGAAGAGGTGTTGTGCGTCGACGGAGCGATCGGCCTGCGCGTCGTCCGGATCAGAACGGCAGAGGGGCTGGCTTGTCAGCCGTCGGATTCTGAACAAGACCTTGCTTCTCAAGTCGAAGGAGGCGCTTCCGCAGCAACGGCAGGGCTTGATCCGCCAGCCGCTCGTGTTCGAACTTGAGGGTGACGTACCCATTTCCCTCGTAGGAGTAGGGGGCGTGCTGCTCGGGGTAGTGCCGCTGCAGCATGCGATCGACTGGCGCGAAGTCGCCGGACCAGGACACCGTGACATCGCCGCCTCCCGGCGAGTGCTTCCGCCTCGCTCGCATGATGAAGAGCAGCTCGCGGGCCCTGCGCTCCCGCCACGATCCGGAACGGTCGCGCCTGGCCGCGGCGGACGCTTTGCGGATCCAGGGCGGCACGCGACTGCGGAGGTGGTCTTCGGGGGTGGTGATGCCCCGAGCAGCGCGAGGGGAAGCGGTGCCGTCGCCACGGCGCTTCGACGCGCCTTTCGAGGTCGATGGCAACAATCTCTTGAGCAGGCTGCGGCCGTGCTCCTCCGCCACGTCGATGCGCACCCGTCCTCGCTTGGCGAACTCGACCCACGTGACGCGGTCCTTCCACGTCGCGAGGTCGCGACTCCAGCGGATGTCGCGCAGCGTGCCGATCGCGTCGCGGGCGTTCACATGGACCTCGAGATCTCGCTCCGGCACTGCCATCCCCGATCGCTTCTCGTTCCCGCGCTCGCACTCGCTCGCCGCCCACAGGATCGATCGCCAGATGAGCGGAAGAGGGTTCCCGAAGACGCCGCCGCCGATCAGGGTGAGCACGACGCGGTCGCGATCGAGCGCGATCGCCGAACGAAGCGTTCCGAGATACGCCGCGCGGAGCAGCGTCTCGGCGACGCGTTCGAAGCGATGCCGCCCGAGCAGCGCCTCGGCGCCGTACTGACCGCCGGCGATCGTCGAGGTGAAGACCTGATCGATGCGGGGACGCCGCGCAGGCACCCGTCCGTGCCAGTCGTGGCCGAACCGCACCTCGACCGATTCATGCAGTCCGATGCGAATCTTCCGGAAGCGCGACTCGAGGCGTTCGGCGACGGCATCGGCCTCGGAGGCGGACGCCCCTCTCGGCCGGACCGCCTCGCCCAGCAGGTAGCCCTCCGTCACCCGCCCGGCCCCGATCGCATCGCGAAGCAGATCGATCTGCAGGCCATCCGTCTGCTGCGAATAGCGGCTGCCACGCGGGCCCGGCGCCGCGTATTGGCGGAGCAGCGTGCCCGGGAATGCCGAGATCGAGGCGCGAGGGCCTTGGGTCGGATCGAAGTAGTAGTCGGCGATCGGCGGGACGTAGGGGCCCGGAGACTCGAGGGCGTTGAACTGCGACGCGACTTGGAAGAGCGTGCCCTTTGCCGACCACGCCTGCAGCGACCCGATGTCGAGCAGCGGGGAGGTGCCGCCGAGAACCACCAGCCGAATGCGCCGCGGACGCCAGGCGGCCTTCGCCAGTTCGGCGAGCGTGGGCGTCGTGAAGCGGCCGCAATGGAAAGTATGCCGGTGGTGTCGAAGCGTCGCGAAGCCCTTTCGGTCGAAGCGAAAGGCGTCGGCGCCGCCGTCGGCGACATGGGCTTCGATCGCCGCGACCTGCTCGCGCGAGTCGCACGCTGCTTCGCGGGCGACTCGCCCGACGATCGAATGGGCCTTCGAGGACAGGCCGATCGAATCGTCGTCGATCCGGGCGGCGATCAGCGACAGCAAGTCGTTCATCGGCGGGCCTCGGCGGCGGCTGCAAGCTGCAACCGAAGGAGGATCGCCATCTTGAGGCTGCTCGAGCGCTGGCCCACCGTCGAGAGGAGCGTGCTATAGAGAAGCGAGCTGTTGCGCTGCACGTAGTAGCCCGAGATGGCGTCGATGAGGCTGAGCAGGTCGATGCATCGCTCGAGGTATCGCGTTGCGCTCCGACGCTCGGACGGATCCGCAGTCGGCGAGATGTCCTTCTCGCCCTGGTGGATCCCGATCAGGGTGATGATGGTGTTGAGTTGATGGAATCGCCGCCGATAGCTCGCGATCTCGAAGCCGAGCAGCGCAAGAAACGCGAGCGCGATGAAGATCAGCAGGTCGAGGAGCGACTTGATCGCCCCGAGGAGCGTGCCCGCCTGCTCAAGGTCGGTCGGGTCGGCTTCGCTCCACTCGGGCGTCTCGTCGCCCTCGGTCAGCAGGCGATGCACCGCCGCGTGCAGGCCCGGGCTCAGGCCTTCTCGCGCGACAACGTAGGCCGAGACGTCGTAGGTCCGGAGCGGCGAGGCGGGCACTGCCGGGTCTTCGAGGAGATGCCCGCGCGGCAGTTCAACCACCTCGAGATAGTCGAGGTCGTCGCCACGAACGCCAAGCATCGGGCTCGCCATGGTGAAGCCAGCGCCCGAGAGTCGACGCACCGCGCGGGCGGTGGCATCGCTTGCAAGATCCTTCACGACGAACACCGCATCGACGTCGTCGGGGATCGCGTAGTCGCCTTCGCCGGAAAGAAGACTCCACTCGTGCCGGATCGCCGGCGGATCGCCCACCCTCGATGCGGCGAGGAAGTCGCGCAGCACCGAGTGGCTTCCCTGTTCGGGCGTCGAGGTCAGCACGACCTTGGCGCGAGCAAGGCGGGAGACGTCCGGTCGCAGGAACAACAGCAGCGTCTCGCGATTCGAGAGTTCGCGGCGCGGAAGGTGGTCGGGAATCGGGACGCCTCCCTGCACGAAGGCGAGATCGACCTCGCCGCGAGCGAGCAGGTCGAGGTTCTCCCGCGAGCCGTCCGTGATCCGCACTCGGGGATGCAGATCCTCGGACTCTTCAAGTCGCTGGCGCAGGTCGCTGGCATCGCTCGAGGAGATCGCCACCTCGATCGACGCCACATGCACGAAGTGCAGGTAGATCCATCCGAGCAGCGCGACGAGCGACGTGAAGAGAAAGACCGGGGGCAGGCGGTGCAGGCTCCACGGCCGGCTCATCGCGCGGGTGCAGCGCTCGGCCTCCTTCGCGGACTCGACCACGTTGCCGGCCAGGCTCGCGAGGCCGTCATGCCCCGGCAGTTCTCGAAGGATCGACTCGGCGACGGCTTGCGAACGCGCGATGATCTGATCGATCTCGAGCAGGAGGTACCGGCGGCGACGCCACCACATCAGCCGCGCCTCGCGCGGCGGTCGCGCTGTGGAGAGCCTGCCGATACCCGAATCGACTGTCCACGCGCGACTGGAGTGAGGAGCGATCCCGGCATCGATCGTGTCCCGGAGGGTCGAGCGAACTCTACTGATCTCGCAGGGGCGTCGCAACGATCGTCGGTCGTGTTCGAGCGGCGGGGCAGACGTCGTGGCCAAAGCGCCTCCGCCGGCGGACGACCATCGCGGCGTCGTGGATCGCGATTGAGCCCATTGACCCGGACCAGGCGCCTCCGTAGGTTGACGAGATTCGGGCGACAGTGGCACCGCTGTGCGGTCCTCGCTCCCCGGGGTTCGATTCCAAGGAGTCGCCAGCATGCGCCGCAAGGACGGAAGACCGGATCGCCGCTTCAAGGCCAACAAGGGTTCGTCGGGCTGCGTGGTGATGATCGCCGCGCTGGGTGTCGCGGCGGTCATGCTGCTTGCTGCCGCCAGCGCGGCATCGCGGCTGCTGAGCTGACGATGCGGCGTGGAAAGGGTGCTCGCATCGCCGATGGACTCAAGCGGAAAGCTCGTGATCCGGTGATCGAACTGCTCCACCGGTATCGGATCTCTGCTGCCGGTGCAAAGGGACGATGGGCGATGTCAGCGAGCGCTCTCACGCTCGGATGACAGCTGTATTCCTCACCAAGGGTTGTCCAAGAGCGATCTGCGACACGAGCGATGGTTGATGTTGGCGTTCGACCACCGTCATCCTTCGCCTCACCGCTTCGCGCGAAGCGCCGCGGCAAGCCGCCGGCTCCAGGCGTCGAGGTCGCCGCCGCGGTGAGTCCGCAGCAGATCGATGATCAGTCCGGCGGCGATCGGGTCGCGGTCGAGCACCTCCCTGAACCGAGCGTGGAATGGATGGGCCGGCTCGACGACCACTTCGATCCCTGCCTCGGAGGCCGACTGACGGAAGAAGGGCGGCAGCGGCGGCATGAGGTCGGTGGCCGCGGAAGCGGCGCTGTCATGCCCCGCCATCGACGCGTGACCAACGCCCGGCGTGGGAGCGGCGGCGGCGTCGATGCCGTCGCTGCCGGAGAGTGAGCGATCGTCCCCACGCGGCCCGGACGGTGCACCGATCGCGGCGAGCGCCGCGTGAAGCCGTGGCGAGGCGGCCCGCCTCGCGCGGCCGCGATCGACGGCGGACTTGCTCAGCCGCGCCAGCACCGGCGTCATCGCCTTCTCGAGACGCTTGTAGAGCGGCGTCCCGGGTCCGATCTGCACCCACTGCTTGTTGTTGGTGATGCCGAACAGTTCGTCGAGCTCCGGTTCGAAGCGGATCTCGGCGCGGTACCACGCGTCGGTCCAGTGGCGCTTCTTGATGAAGTTGGCGACGATGTCGATCTCGCGACCTGCCCGCACCACGCTCACGCCGCGCGACTCATCGATGCGTCGCCGGGCGCGTTCGGCCTTGCTTGAACGCAGCGATCCGGTCTGCCACGACCGTGGCAGCAGCGAGAAGCGGATCTCGATCGTCGAGAGGGCGTCGGCCCGTCCCGGCACCGCGACCGGAATGGTCAGGTGCTCTTCGAGCGTGGCGAGATCGTCGCCGGGTAGCGCTGCTGCGGGCATCATGTAGAGCGGATCGAAGGGCGCGATCGCCTCCCCGTTCAGTTCGATGACGAGGCCTTCGGCGATGAAGTGGCGGAAGAGCCGTCCAAGATCGAGCCGCAGCGCGGCTTCAAGGTGCTCGGCCTTTCCTTCGTGATCGACGCGGTGAAGCGCCTTCCACGCCACGATGGTGCCGCTTGGGCCCGATGCGAGGTGGGCATAGGGCGCGGGAATCGGCGCGGGAGTCGCGATCGGGATGTCGGTCGCCTCGCGGTCGCGAAACGAACTGCAGTCGAGTGCCGTCGAGTGCGGCCGACCGCCGGGCACCCACGAGAACACCTGGGTGAGGTTCGAGTGGCTGACGCTCGCGCTCGGCAATCCCATGCCGAACCGACCGAGACCGGCCCGCTCGTTGAAGCGCGTCGATCCTGCGAATTGCAGCGAGGCGCGAAGCGTCTCTGGCGGCATGCCGATGCCATCATCGGCGACGACGATCTCGACGACTCGGGGAAGTGCGGGGCGGCCCGGACCCGACGATTCACGCTCGACCGCGATCAGCTCGATCCGGATGCGTCGAGCGTTGGCCTCGATCGAGTTGTCGATGAGCTCGGCGATCGCGCACGAAGTGCTGCGATATCCGCTGTCGCGGACGGCTTGGATGAACTGGTCGGGACGCACGAGCGGACATGAAGCGACCATGGGGTGTTCCTGATTCGGAAGAGTTGGATCGTGGGTGGCGGCACGCACGCAGTGCCGGGGGGGGATCGGGTTCGACAGCGGTTCGGATCGGTCGGGACTCACTGCAGCGAGGCGATCGGCATGCGGCCGCGGGCGACGTAGACGGCGGGGCGTCGATCCTGCGGACGGCAGCCGGGAGGGGTCTCGCCGGTCGCGAGCCAACGGCGACGCAACGCCGTGACGTCGGGTTGCAAGGACAGGAAGGACTCGGGCACGAGCGAGGGATCGACGACCTCGAGGATCTGCGGCGGGGGAGCGATGCGGATCACGAAGCCGCCGACTTCCCGAACGTCGCCGACCTCGACGAGCTCACGCAGGCGGGCCGCCGCGGCGTCGGAGCGAAGCCCGAGCCGACGCAGATCCTGCTGCAGGCACCACCGCAGTCGGGCGAGGTCTTCGAGTTCCGTGGGGATGGAGGCAGTCGGCATCAGCGTGGGCATCTGGAAACTCCGATTCGTGATCGAGGGGTTCAGGAAAGGTCGGCCAACGCAGCGGTCGAAGCGTGTTGCAGGCGGGCGAGTCGACGGCAGTGGTCGCCATCCCCGCGTGAGCGAGTTGCCGGAACCGCTCAGTTCGAGGCGGGCGGTCCGCCGGAATCGCCGGGGGCCGCCGGCGGCTCCGAAGCCACTCGCAGCAGTTGCTGCACCGCGGCCTCGTTCAGCGGACCGCTGCGATTCGTGGATTCCGCCGTCAATTCCACTTCGCCGCTCATGAAATTGCGGAGCAGTTCAAGAGCGGCGTTGCGGGCGGCGACTTCGCCGGCGATCAGTTCGCGTCCGACGCCATCGCGGCGGCTGCGTCCGCCCGTGACGCTCTCGCAGTATCCGAGGACGGAGAAGGCGGTTCGCAGTCGCGGATGAAGGCCGGCGGATGGGTTCATCGGGGCGGGAACGAGCTGGGCCATTGTTGGGGTCTCCGGGAAGGACGTGGCTTCGCTCGGAGTACGCGCCGCCTGGCCGGTTGTGACCGGACGCCAACGGGAATTCCTCCGCTATCTTCCGGCGATGACCTGTTCCGGTGAAGACTTGCAACGGATCAAGGACCGCGGCCCCGGGTGGGAGGCGGTGTGGCAGCGCCTGTGGGGGCGGCTCTACGTCAGGCTGCACGAGTGGGTGAAACCGGGTCCGCTGAACGATCCGGATCGCTGCAAACTCAACCGGGATCACTTTCGTGTGCTTCGCAACCTCCACGAAGCCGACGACTTCATCGCGGAGTTCCTTGAGGACCTGCGTCGGCGCGCGCACGAAGGAACGCTGCTCGCCGGCTTCGACCTCCATGCCGACACCGATGTCTGCAGCTACTTGATACGGATCGCGCCACAGCGTGCCGTGACGCACATGCGGCGACGGCGCCATCGCGCGTCGGATGCCGGACTTGACGAAGCGACCAGACCGGAGCGAGGGCCGCTCGCGATGGAAGATCCCGGGGAGTGCCTCTCCGAGATCGAGCACCCAGTTGGAGCGCCGCTCGGCGCCGTGGTCCGACAAGCGGCGATGCAGGTGCATCCCAAGCTCGAGCGCAGCATCGCGAACGTCCCGACGCTCGAAGAGGATCTCCAGGCATCGCTTCAGCCCGGCGGCCATGCCTCGGGCCTTGACCATCTCGGCGCCCGGCAAGCCGAGCACGGCGGTCAGTTGCGTCGCGAGATCGCCGAGCTTCAGGAAGCACTGGAGCATGCGACTCGAGCGGGGTCGGAGCACCGACCCAAGTCGCAGCATCGGATCGAGACTCGACTCGACCGGCGAAAGGCCGATCTGATCGTCGCGCCGCTCGACAAGACGTCGGTGATGGCGCTGCTCGGGATCTCCGACGACGCGGCCCGCGGTCAGATCTCGCGGTACCGCAGACGCGAGAACCTCCTCCAGATCTTCCCTCGGCTTCGGCGATCGGTGGAAGAGGCCAACGACGGACGCTTCGACTCCATTCTGGGCGGCTCGGAGGGAGACTCGGCATGAACGCCCCCGACCCGAGGGCGGTGCTTCGCGAGTTTCAGGACGCCCTTGATCTCGATGTGCCCCGCGAGCCCGACCCCTCGCTTCGCTTCGCCGGCCGACGCAAGCGGGACGACCATGTCCTCAAGCACGTGCTGAACGGCCCTCGATGGTGGACCCGCCGATTCTCGGGCGAGGAGCGGGCCGCGGCGATGGAGGAATGGATGGAGGCGAAGTCGCCTCGCCCGGCCTTTGAGCGGATCGCCGGCGAATACCAGCGGCTCCTGGTGGAACGGGCGCTCGCGGCTTCTGCAGAAGGTGTCCGCCATGGACACTGGTTCAAGGTCGACGTGGCCGAAGGCCCCGAATTGGGCTTCTCCGGCGGGCTTCAGAAGGTCGGCGTGTGGGACCCGGAGGGAAATCTCCTGATCTGGATGGGTTCGTCGGTCACAACCGAGGGAGCCAGACCGTACTTCCTGCGGACCGGGTACTGCGCACACCCCGAGATGGATCGCGGGATCTTTCTGAAGCGCATGCGTCGGAAGTTCGAGGATCGCGCGGACGAGCGTGGATATCGCGAACTGGCGATGCACGACTGATCGTCCTCCGGGACGAAACGACGGGGACCTGAATGAGTACACAGGACAGCAACCAATCCGGCCCGATCGAACGCCTCTCGGCACGGCTGGCCACCCGCCAGATCGAGAGCGATCTCGACGCGGCGGAGCACCTGGCCCGCGCGGCGCGACTGGCCGCGCTCGGCAACCGCCAACACTGGGACGCATGGCCCAATCGGCTTCGCGGGTTCGATCTGGCGGCCGGCATCCGCGAGAGCGCGAAGTTCGGCTTGTGGGACCTCGAGCACGCCTCGGGGACGTTTCTGGCGCGGGCGGTCATCGATGCCGGCGACTTCTGGACGCTGTTAAAGCTCGATTCGAGCAATGCGGGCGGCAGCCTGCTGAAGCAAGCGCACGCGACGATCGAGGCCTGGGCCAACGTTGCCGAGGAGACGCTTCTCGACGACGAAGCCGCCGATGAGCTCGACGAGTTCCGCGAGGCGTTTCCGGTCGAGGGAGAACTGACGCTGGCGACCCTGGAGAGCCCGCTCGGCGAGGTCGAACGCACCTTGCTGTCGATGCTGCCGGTCGCGCCGCCAGAGCGGATCGAGCCGATCGGGCCGCAGGTTCGCCAAGCCGAACTGGTGATGGCGTCGGCGAAGGCGCCCAAGAGCTGGCGCGATCGATTCCAGTCGCGGACGGGCCGCTTCAAGGTCGACGGCGAAGACGTCGTGCTCGGAGGCCGGCTTTCGGAGGACTGGGTCGCCTCGATCCTGTTCGACGGCGCTCCGGATTCGCTTGAATCGATCACGCGGGTCCGGCTTGGAGGTGTCGTTCTCGAACGCGAAACCGAATCGTCCGATCCGCGCGTTGCAGTCTGGTCGGCGGATCTCAAGTCCTTCGGCCTGGACCTGCGTTCGCTCCTCGTCCTCCAGACGATCGGCGTGACGATGGCCAATGGAAGGAGCCTGGTTCTCTCGTGACGATCTCGATTCCGGAGGTGCCCAGCGGGTTCGAAGGGAAGCATCGCTCGTGGTTCTTCGAGCAGGACCCACGCGATCTTGCAGACGTCGCGTCGCGCGATCGATGTGAAGCATGGCTCAAGCCCTTCGCGGGGTGGCTTGCGGGCGAAGCAGGTGCGCTGCCCCCGTGGCATGGCCGCGGCGTGCCGATCGTGGCGGTGCCGGTCCATCTCGCAGCTCAGCGCGAGGGGCGACTCGGCATCGTGGACGTCGAGCTTGTTCGCGGTGCCGGGAACGGCGGGTCTGCGGACCAGTTTCCGGTGCTGGGTCAGATCGCCGGCGCATTCGCCATCCTGCTCGACGGTCGATCGCCTTCGCTCGACTCCGCCGTTCCCGACGATTCCGACGGCGACAGCGCCTCGCTCTCGATCGCAGTCGCCGCACTGCAGGCGATCTTCGGCGGCACGCTTGACCCTCGCTTCGGATTCAGTGGCTGTTGGGATGCGAAGTCGAGGTCGCTTACTCCGCCGGAGTCATCGTCCATCCCGGCGAAGCTCGAGACGATCCGCCGATGGGGCATGCGGACGCTCGTCGTACCCACCGGCAAGGGCTCGACGTCGCCCGTCACCGAGGGCGTGCTGGAGGCACCGGGGGCGATCCCAGAGCTCTTCGCGTTCCTGATCAGCGAAGGCATCCTCGCGCTTCCCGACGATCGCATGATCGACGTCGTCGTCATGATCGACTTCGAGTCGAAGGGGGGCCGGAGTGCGGAGGCGTTCCTGCCGCTGCTCGAGCGCATCACTCGATGCGGCAGTGTGGCAGCACGATCGCTCGCGTCGGGACTGGTCGGCCGATACCACCTGCACCGGGGCGAGACCGAGGCGTCAAGTCCATGGCTCGATCGCGAGCGAGAGTTGGGCGGCCTCGACTATCTCCCGGAATCCCCGGTCAAGGAGTACGTGCTGTTCGAGCGGCACGCGGTGCGGTCCATCGCGGCCATCGACCTCGGCGAACTGGATGACGAGGTCGAGGATCATCAGGCAATCGATCGCCTGATCGCCGAACTCGCCGGTCGCAAGATCTCATACCACGAAGAATTCATGCGCTTCGCGCTGCTCAACTCGCGAGCGCGACGTTCGGACTACCTCGGACGGCTTCACGCCGATTCCGACCGCTTCGACCAAGCCTGGTCGGATCTCATGGCGCTGCGAGGTCGCTGGCCGGCCATCGTCGAGTTCGTGACGGGTCGCCTCGGCCGTCGAGACACCTCGATCGCTCGAGTCGAGAACCAGTGCATCGACCTGCTGAACGCGAGGCACGAGCTCGCCCAAGCGGATCCCTCTCGCGGGCCAGTGCCCGCGAACTGGCTCGTCGTCGCGCGAGGCTTCTCGCGCAGCACCACTCCGGCAGACGGTCTCGCGACGTTCGACCTGCTCAGCTGGCTCAAGCTTCGCGCGGTGCTTGATGGGGGCGTCGAGGCGGCGGACCTCCGCACGGCGGCGGAGACGCTGGGGGTGCTCGGCGAAGAACCTGGCGGTGCGAATCCCGTCCCGAATGCCCTCTACCACCCTGACTTCGTCAGTCTCGAGTGGCTGCTGCGGCTCGATCGGGAGCACGCCCTGCCGACGGAGCACCTGGCCGCCGTGCTCGAACGCACGATCGCGGCCATGACCCAACGCGATGGCATCTTCCGCATCCTGGCGCTGCGCTCCGCGGCGGTGCTGCAGGTCCATGCGGGTCGCCGCGACGCGCTGTCCCTGGTGCCCGAGTCGGGGATCGCATCGCTGCGCTCGCTCCGCACCGCCATCGTCGGCGACGGCGAGCCGGAAGGCATCATGAGGAGGTGTCCGTACTGATGGGGGACGATATGAACTCACACGACATCGATAAGTCGCTCGAAGGGGCAGCGGCCGACTCCGACGCACCGGTCGGCGACGGAAGCGGTCGCCGCAAGAAACTTCTCGTGCAGACCGTGGGGACAGGGCCGAAGGTGCACGAGTCGCTGATCAAGACGATCGCGGAGCACAAGCCGGACCTGGTGATTCAGTTGTGCACGCATGGGAGCTTCGTCCGCGAGGACAGCACGCTGAAGGAAGAGCCAAGGGCCGCGTCCGCGAGCACGATCGACGCATTCGACGAAGCGTGGACCGGACGGAGTGCCTGCGACATCGTGCGGGTCGCCTACTACAGCGACGAGACGCAACGCGAGGCGGTCGAAAGCAGGGCGTCCCGCGCGCTGCCCGCCAACCCCAACCTCCTGCAGGAACTCATGCGGGGATTCGAGATCGCCTTGCGCGACGCGGTCAAGGAACTGGGCGACTGCGAAGTGCTGCTCGACTTCACCTCGGGCACCAAGGCGATGAGCGCGGCGCTTGTCGCGGTCGGCCGCGACCTCGGAGCCGACAACTTCCTGTACGTCTCCGGCCCGCGGGATCCGGAGAGCGGTCGCGTCGTCGAGTCGCAGACCGTGGAGTCGGTGGCACGGGCGCCGCTGACGCTCGGTGTTCGTATCGAGCAGCTGCTCGTGCTCTTCGCGAACCACCGCTTCTCGGCGATCGAGCGGGAGGCGGAGAACCTGATCGCGGTCGCCAAGGAGCAGCGAAGCCATCACCGGCGACGCGACATCGAAGCGATCCGCGATCTCGCAGTGATCTGCGACCTGTGGGATCGGTTTCAGTGGGATCGGTCCAAGCGTTTGCTCGACGAGATGGGAGAGAAGCGACGCGGCAAGCTCGAGGCCGCCGGTTGGCTTGCCAGCGACCTTAGGCGTTGGAACGAGCATGTCTCGCGGGTGGTCGAGAGCGAGGTCGGGGCGGATCGTCTCGTCGACCTCCTCGCCAACGCGGAGCGCCGGCATCGCGACGGCGCGCACGACGATGCGGTGTCTCGCTGCTATCGCCTCTGCGAGTACATCGCGCAGGTGCGTCTTGGCGAAAAACATCTGGGGATGGGGGTCAAACTCCTCAGCGAACTGAGTCGCGAGCAGTGGTCGTCGCTTCCGGCAAGTGCAACCAGGCTGATCGAACGAGACTATCTGCGCCGCGAGGCCGACGGCACGCCGCAACGGAACCCCCTTCGCCTTGGTCTCGACGGCATCCATCGGGTGCTCGAAGCGTGTGGCGACGAGTACGCCCGCCGATTCATGGACGACTACGGGCGGGACTACTCGAAGCTGGGCGATCTCGGCGACCTGCTGAAGAAGCGCAACAAGTCGTTCCTTGCCCACGGCAGCCGGCCGGTCGACCACGACACCGCCTCGAAGCTGCTGGTGTGGTGTGTGACCCTTCTCGCACGCCATGTCGACTCGACGCCGGAAGAGATCCGTCGCCGGATCACCGCCGCCGCCTTCCCCCGACATTCCATGACAGCCCGACTCTCCGGAACCCCCTCATGAGCAACAAGATCTACCTCTGCTACGACCTGCGGGCCATTCAAGCATTCATCTTCAGGATCCCCAAGCTCAAGTACATCATCGGCGGCAGCGCGATCGTCGATCAGTTCGACCGCGACGAGGCCGCGAAGTGTGCCGGTCCGGGGATCACCCATCTCTTTAGCGGCGGCGGCAAGGGTGCGTTCGCCTGCGACGACGGCGACGCGGTGACGCGAGTCGAGAAGGAACTGGTG